>NZ_JBSFUA010000011.1:0-233629 GCF_053591555.1 Crossiella sp. NPDC003009
CGTGACCCAGACACTCCGAAGCTTGCTTCGCGTGTGTCTGGGTCACGAACGCACGACTCAGGAGCGAAAAAATCCCGCGCGCGGAGCGCGCCAATGTCACAGTCCTGACCAGCTCATTCCCTCATGTTGGGAGGATCACGAGATCGCGCTGTGGGCTGTGACTCATGCGCGGCTGTTGATTATCGTCTGAGGAATGCAGACCTGGTCGTCAACTCCGGTACCCCGGCTCCCCGGCACCCCCCGTCCCCTGCGGCTCTACGACACCGCCGCCGCGGAGGTCCGGCCGACGACCCCGGGTGACACGGCCCGGCTCTACGTCTGCGGCATCACCCCCTACGACGCCACCCACCTCGGGCACGCCGCCACCTACCTGGCCTTCGACCTGGTGCACCGGCTGTGGCTGGACAACGGGCACACCGTGCACTACGTGCAGAACGTCACCGACATCGACGACCCGCTGCTGGAGCGCGCCGCCCGCGACCAGGACGACTGGGTGGTGCTCGGGATGCGGGAGACCGCGCTGTTCCGGGAGGACATGGAGGCGCTGCGGGTGCTGCCGCCGCGGGACTACGTGGGCGCGGTGGAGGCCATCCCGGAGATCACCGAGGCCATCGCCAAGCTGCTCGCCTCCGGCGCGGCCTACCGGGTCGACGATGCCGAGTTCCCGGACGTCTACTTCGACCACAACGCCACCGGCCGCTTCGGCTACGAGTCCAACTACGACGAGGCGACCATGCTCGGCTACTTCGCCGAACGCGGCGGCGACCCGGAGCGGCCCGGCAAGCGGCATCCGCTGGACGCGCTGCTGTGGCGGCTGGAGCGGCCGGGCGAACCGGCCTGGGACTCCGAGTTTGGGCGCGGGCGGCCTGGCTGGCACATCGAGTGTTCGGTGATCGCGCTCAACCGGCTCGGCGCGGGCCCTGACGTGCAGGGCGGCGGGTCGGACCTGGTGTTCCCGCACCACGAGTACAGCGCGGCGCACGCCGAGGCGCTGACCGGGTTCCAGCCCTTCGCCCGGCACTACAGCCACGCCGGGATGATCGGGCTGGACGGGGAGAAGATGTCCAAGTCCCGCGGCAACCTGGTCTTCGTCTCCCGGCTGCGCGCGGACAAGGTCGACTCCATGGCCGTGCGCCTTGGGCTGCTCGCCGACCACTACCGGGCGGACCGGCCGTGGAGCGACGGCCTGCTCCAGGCCGCGCAGCAGCGGCTGGACACCTGGCGGGCCGCGGTCGCCCTGGACGCCGGGCCCGACGGGCAGGCACTGGTGGACCGGCTGCGCGACCACCTCGCCGATGACCTGGACACCCCCCGCGCGCTCGCCGCGGTGGACGCCTGGGCGGCGGCGGCCCTGGAACGGCGGGCCGGTGGCGACGCTGAGGCGCCTGCGCTGGTGCGGGCGGCGGTGGACGCGCTGCTGGGCGTGGCACTCTAGCTGTCGTGCCCGATCTCGACTTCCGCCTGCTCGGCCCGCTCCAGGTGGTCATCGGCGGGCGGGAGGTCGAGATCGGCGCGGCCAAGCACCGGATCGTGCTGGCCAGCCTGCTACTGCGGGCCGGCCGCACCGTCCCGGTGGCCGACCTGGTCCGCGAGCTGTGGCCGGACGGCGCGGGCGAGCAGGCCAAGGCGACCGTGCAGACCTACGTCTCCCGGCTGCGGCGGCAGCTCGGCGACGGCCTGCTGCGCACCGAACCCACCGGCTACCGGCTGGCCGTGCCGCCGGAGACCGTGGACGTGCACCGCTTCCGCGCCCTGGTGGCCGAGGGACCAGGGCTGCGGCAGCGGCTGCACGAGGCACTGGCGCTCTGGCGCGGTCCCGCGCTGCAAGGCGTGCCTGCCGGGCAGCTGCACGAGCACGAGGTGCCCCGGCTGGAACGGGAACGCCTGGCCGCCCTGCGACGCCGGATCGAGCTGGACCTGGCCGCGGGCGCGCACAGCGAACTGGTCGCCGAGCTCCAGGTGCTCACCGCCCGGCACCCGCTGCACGAGGACTTCTGGCGGCTGCTCATGCTGGCCCTGCGCCACGGCGACCGCCAGGGCGAGGCGCTCACCGTCTACCAGCGGGCCCGCACCCTGCTGGCCGAGGAGCTTGGCGCCGAGCCGGAACCCGCGCTGCGGGCGGCCTACCAGGCCATCCTCACCGGTGACAGCGCGACGGCCGCGCCGTGGCGGCCGGTGAACCAGCTGCCCGGCGACATCGCCGCCTTCGTCGGCCGCGCCGACCTGCTCGCCGAGCTGGACCGCGTGCTGTGGCCCGGCGCGCGGGTGCTGCTGTCCGGGCCGCCCGGCATCGGCAAGACCGCGCTGGCCGTGCACCTGGCGCACCGGCTGCGCGGCCGGTTCCCCGACGGGCAGCTGCACGTCAACCTGCGCGGCTACACCACCGGCGCGCTCACCGACCCGGCCGAACTGCCGGCCAGGCTGCTGCGCGCGCTCGGCCTGCCCCGGCTGAGCTGCCCAGTGGAACTACCGAGCTGACCGCGTTGCCGCGCCAGGTCACCGCGGGCCGACGGCTGCTGGTGCTGCTGGACAACCTCACCGAAGCCGCTCTGCTGCCCGACCTGGGCGACTGCGCCGTGCTGGCCACCAGCCGCGCCGAGCTGCGCCTGCCCGGCGCGCACACCTGCCCGGTCGGCGTGCTCGACACCCCGGCCGGCCTCGACCTGCTCACCAGCCTGCTCGGCGACCAGGTCGCCGCCCACCCGGAGGCCGCCGCCGAACTGCTGGACCTGTGCGGCCGCCTGCCCCTGGCACTGCGCATCGCCGCCGTCAACGCCCTGGACGGGGCCGACCTGCCCGTGCACATGGCCCGGCTCCGGGTCAGCGACCGGCTCTCCGAACTGTCCATCCCCGGCGACCCCGAGGCCGCCGTGCGCGCCGTGTTCGACCAGTCCTACCAGCGCCTCAGCCCGGCCGCGCGGCGCCTGTTCCGGCTCTGCGGCCTGGTCCCCGGCCCGGACATCACCACCCCCGCCGCCACCGCGCTCTGCGGGGAAGAGGCCACCGAGCTGCTCGCCGAGCTCACCTCCGCCGGGTTGCTCACCAGCGAGGACGGCCGGCACAGCTGCCACGACCTGCTGCGCCTCTACGCCGCCGAACTGGCCGCCGAGGACACCGGCGGACCGGCCGCCCTGGCCGCGCTCACCGAGCACTACGCCACCACCGCGGCCACCGCCGCACCGGAGTGGCTGGCCGCCGAACGCGCGGTGCTGCTGGCCACCGTCGAACAGGCCGCCGCACAGGGACCGCACGGCGCCTGCCACCGGCTGGTCACGGCGATGCTGCCGGACCTGTTGCGGCACGGGCTTTCCGGCGCCATCGCCACCGTCTGCGAGGCCGGCTGCCACGCCGCGGCCAAGGACGGCGACCAGGAAGCCGAGGCCAAGCTCGCGCTCATCCACGGCGAGGTGCTGGTGACCCTCGGCCAGCACAACCAGGCCACCGAGCCGCTCACCCGCGCCCGCGACCTCGGCACCGGCTCGACCCGGCGGGTGGCCAAGGCCAACCTGCTGCTGCTGGAGGGCTACCGGGGCAACTGGCCCGAGGTCTTCGGCCAGGTCGAGGCGCTGCTCGCCGAGTGCGCCGAGCTGGGGGACAACAAGGGCCAGGTCGCCGCGGTCTACGTGCTGGTGGTCGGCCGGTGGGGCACCGGCGAGCTGGACGAGCTGGTCCGGGTCTCCGAGCTGGGCCTGACCCTGGACTCCGAGCCCGGCGACCGGGCCGCCTTCCTGGCCGGGCTGGCCTCGGCGCACTGGGAACAGGGCAGGCTCGAACCCGCCATCGCCTACCTCCGCCAGGCCCTGGCGGTCTCCGCCGGCGGCGACGCCTGGCACAGCGCCACCGCCATGCGGGTCTTCCTGGCCGACGTGCTGGCCGAGGCCGGGCACGACGCCGAGGCGCACGCCGTGGCCCACGAGGTGCGGAGGCGGCTGGTGGGCGCGCACGACTACCGGATGCGGGCCTTCGCCCTCAACGTCCTCGGCGTGCTGCACCGCAAGGCGGGCAGGCTCACCGAAGCCCTCAGCTGCCACCAGGAAGCCCTGCTGGAACAGAGCGGGGCGGTCGGCGGCGTGGCGGATGAGATCAGGCTGCGGCTCTCCCAGGCGCTGCGCGCGCTGGGCCGGGCCGAGGAGGCGCTGCCGGTGATGGAGTCCGTGCAGCAGAGCCTGCACCTGATGGACTCCCGGATGCTGGCCGCCCGCGCGGTGCTGGAGCACGCCGAGGTGCGGTCCGCCCTCGGCCAGACCGCGCGCGCGGTCGAGCTGGGGGAGCGGGCGGTGGCGGAGTTCCGGCGGATCGGCAACCCGCGCGACGAGCAGGCCGGGCTGGCGTTCCTGGCCGGGCTCAGCTGAGGCGCCTGCCAAACCACTCGGTCAGCACGCGGTCCACCTCGCGGGTCAGTGGCAGCTGCGGGGCGGGCTCGATGCCGGGCTCCTCGGCCAGCGGGTGCGCCAGCCCGGGGATCGAGGCCAGCTCGGCCTGCTCGCCCAGCTCCTCGGCCAGGCGGATCGCGTCGGCGCGCAGCGCGGGGTGGTCCAGCTCGCCGCTGACCACCAGCAGCGGCGCGCGACCGGCGAGCCGGCCGGCCTTGGCGAGGAAGTCCAGGCTGTCCACGGCCGCGGTGGACTCCGCGTCGTAGGGGTAGTCACCAGGGAACAGGTCCACCACCGAGCGCAGGTGGATGGCGGCGTTGACCAGGGCCGCGGCGAAGACCGGGACGTCGCTGTCCGCGAGGACCCGCAGCGCGACCGCCCCGCCCAGTGAGCCACCGAGCACGCCGATCGGGCCATCGGCCACCGGCAGCTGCTCGCGGATGGCGGCCAGCGCGGCCGGGAACTCCTCGAAAGCCTGTCGCACGAACGGGTACAGGAAGGACATCAGCGGGTCCTGCCGCACCAGCGCCAGGCCCGCGTCCATGGAGCCGTCGACCATGCGCGCCCCGCACATCGGCATGCCCAGGTGCACCCGCCACGCGGGCAGGCCGTGCATGGGGAGCGCGGCGGCGAAGGCGGCGTCCGAACGCGGCGCGTCCAGCATGTGCCAGCTGACGATCAGCGGCGCGGGGCCCTGTCCGGCCGGGGGCAGGGCGGTGAACGGCACGCCGGCGGCGGTGCCGGTGATCGGTGACTGCATGCGGCCACGGTAGGGCTCGGGCCGCGCGCCCGGGACCGGTTACGCCATCGGCGGAATCCCGGGTGGCACGAGCTGGCGCGCTTGAGCGGACTTTACCGCCCTGACGTGGCACGATCTGGCCTGTGAGCAGCAAGCCCGACGCCGCGGCGCAGCACCTGCGCGACCTCGCGCTGCTGCGCCGCGTACGCGACCGGATCGACCGCGAGCACGCCCGGCCGCTCAACGTGGAGGCCCTCGCCCGCGGGGTGAACATGTCCGCCGGGCACCTCAGCCGGGAGTTCCGGCGGGCCTACGGCGAGTCGCCCTACTCCTACCTGATGACCCGGCGGATCGAGCGCGCGATGGCGCTGCTGCGCCGCGGCGACCTCAGCGTCACCGAGGTCTGCTTCACCGTCGGCTGCCAGTCCCTCGGCACCTTCAGCACCCGCTTCACCGAGCTGGTCGGCGTGCCGCCCAGCGTCTACCGGCAGCAGGCCGCCGGACCCGCCGGACTGCCATCCTGCGTGGTCAACCAGGTGACCAGACCGATCAGGAATCGAGAAGCGCCGGTGTTCGAGCGCAACTAGCGTGACCGCCATGACCTTCACCATCCACGCGAGCTTCCTGCCGCACACCGACCCCGAGGCCAGCCTGGCCTTCTACCGGGACGCCCTCGGCTTCGAGGTCCGCAACGACGTCGGCTACAACGGGCTGCGCTGGCTCACCGTCGGCCCGCCCGGCCAGCCCGGCACCTCCATCGTGCTCTACCCGCCCGGCGCCGACCCCGGCGTCACCGAGGCCGAGCGCCAGACCATCACCGAGATGATGGCCAAGGGCACCTACGCAAGCCTGGTGCTGGCCAGCGCCGACGTGGACAGCGCCTTCGAGAAGCTGCAGGCCGGGGACACCGAGGTGGTGCAGGAGCCCACCGACCAGCCCTACGGCGTGCGCGACTTCGCCATCCGGGACCCCGCGGGCAACATGATCCGCGTCCAGCAGGTCGGCTGAGCCCCACCCCGCACCCACCCCGAGCAAGCAGGACGGCCCAGCCGGCCGGCGTGTCAGCAGATGGAGAGACGATGAGCACGGCCCCGAAGAAGACCACGCGGACCGCCGCCCCGCACGCCGCCGACACCCACGACATGATCCGGGTGCACGGCGCGCGGGTGAACAACCTCAAGGACGTCAGCATCGAGCTGCCCAAGCGCAGGCTGACGGTCTTCACCGGCGTCTCCGGCTCCGGCAAGAGCTCGCTGGTCTTCGACACCGTGGCCGCGGAGTCCCAGCGGCTGATCAACGAGACCTACAGCACCTTCGTGCAGGGGTTCATGCCGAGCCTGGCCCGGCCCGAGGTCGACGTGCTGGACGGGCTGACCACCGCGATCATCGTGGACCAGCAACGGATGGGCGGGGACATCCGCTCCACGGTGGGCACCGCGACCGACGCCAACGCGATGCTGCGCATTCTGTTCAGCCGGATCGGCACCCCGCACATCGGCTCCCCGCAGGCCTTCTCCTTCAACGTCGCCTCCATCAGCGGCGCGGGCGCGGTCACCCTGACCAAGGGCGGCCAGAAGGTCAAGGAGCGCAGGGAGTTCAGCATCACCGGCGGCATGTGCCCGCGCTGCGAGGGCAAGGGCAAGGTCAACGACATCGACCTCACCCAGCTCTACGACGACACCAAGTCCATCGCCGAGGGCGCCTTCACCATCCCGGGGTGGAAGTCCGACAGCCACTGGACGGTGCGGATCTACGCCGAGTCCGGTTTTGTCGACCCGGACAAGCCGATCCGCAAGTACACCAAGAAGGAGCTCCAGGACTTCCTGTACAAGGACGCGACCCGGATCAAGATCGACGGCGGCAACTTCACCTATGAGGGCCTGATCCCGAAGATCCAGAAGTCCTTCCTGTCCAAGGACCGGGAGTCGATGCAGCCGCACATCCGGGCCTTCGTGGACCGGGCGGTCACCTTCACCACCTGCCCCGAGTGCGAGGGCACCCGGCTCAGCGAGGCGGCGCGGTCCTCCCGGATCCAGGGCGTGAACATCGCCGAGGCCTGCGCGATGCAGATCAGCGACCTGGCCGAGTGGGTGGGCAAGCTGGACGAGCCCTCGGTGGCGCCGCTGCTTACCAAGCTGCGCGCCAACCTGGACGCCTTCGCCGAGATCGGCCTGGGCTACCTGTCCCTGGACCGGCCCTCGGCCACGCTCTCCGGCGGCGAGGCCCAGCGGGTCAAGATGATCCGGCACCTGGGCTCCTCGCTCACCGACGTCACCTACGTCTTCGACGAGCCCACCATCGGCCTGCACCCGCATGACATCCAGCGGATGAACGAGCTGCTGCTGCGGTTGCGGGACAAGGGCAACACCGTGCTGGTGGTGGAGCACAAGCCGGAGACCATCGCGATCGCCGAACACGTGGTCGACCTCGGCCCCGGCGCGGGCGCGGCCGGCGGCACCATCTGCTACGAGGGCACCGTGGCGGGGCTGCGGGCCAGCGGCACCGTCACCGGCCGCCACCTCGACGACCGCGCCCAGCTCAAGGACACCGTGCGCGCGGCCACCGGCAAGCTGGAGATCCGCGGCGCGAACAAGCACAACCTCCAGGACGTCGACGTCGACGTGCCCCTGGGCGTGCTGTGCGTGGTCACCGGCGTGGCCGGTTCGGGCAAGAGCTCGCTGCTGCACGGCTCGCTGCCCGCCGACGCCGGGGTGGTCTCGGTCGACCAGGCCCCCATCCGCGGGTCCCGGCGCAGCAACCCGGCCACCTACACCGGGCTGCTGGAACCGATCCGCAAGGCCTTCGCCAAGGCCAACGGGGTCAAGCCCGCGCTGTTCAGCGCCAACTCCGAGGGCGCCTGCCCCACCTGCAACGGCGCCGGGGTCACCTACACCGACCTGGGCATCATGGCCAGCATCGCGACCACCTGCGAGCAGTGCGAGGGCAAGCGGTTCGACGCGGTGGTGCTGGACTACCACCTCGGTGGCCGCGACATCAGCGAGGTGCTGGCCATGCCGGTGACCGAGGCGCTGGAGTTCTTCGGCTCCGGCGAAGCGCACACCCCGGCCGCGCACGCCATCCTGGAGCGGCTGGCCGAGGTCGGCCTCGGCTACCTCACCCTCGGGCAGCCGCTGACCACCCTCTCCGGCGGCGAGCGGCAGCGGCTCAAGCTGGCCACGCACATGGCTGACAAGGGCGGGGTCTACATCCTGGACGAGCCCACCACCGGCCTGCACCTGGCCGATGTGGCCCAGCTGCTCGCCCTGCTGGACCGGCTGGTCGACTCGGGCAAGTCGGTGATCGTGATCGAGCACCACCAGGCGGTCATGGCGCACGCGGACTGGATCATCGACCTCGGTCCCGGCGCGGGCCACGACGGCGGCCGGATCGTCTTCGAGGGCACCCCGGCCGAGCTGGTCGCCGCCCGCTCCACGCTGACCGGCGAGCACCTCGCGGAGTACGTGGGCAGCCCCGCCAAGCCTGCCCGCAAGCGTCGATAGGTCGTGTGTGGTGGATCTTGCACGCGATCGCCGGGCCCAGGTCGTCCCTGGCGGCACCGCCGGAACGGCCACGTACAACCCGGTACGAGGCCGTTCCGGCGGCACCACCAGGGACGATCTGGACTCCGGCGCTCACGCACAAGATCCACCACACACGACCTAACCCGGTTGCGCGGCGGGGCGCGGTGGTCGAAGGTAGGTCGCCGTGACGATCACCAGCCCCGCCCTCGCCGCGCTCGCCGGCGACCCGGCCGCGCTCGCCGAACACCTCAGGACCGCGGGCGGCCCGCTGGTCGAACCCGCGCCCGAGAACCCCGGATCGGTGCTGGTCACCTTCGTCTGGCTCGGGGAAGCCGAGCGGGTCTCGATCAGGGCGGGGCAGCTCTTCGCCGACCACCTCGCGCCCTCGCACGCCCTGGAACGCCTGCCGGGCACCGACATCTGGCACCGCTCCACCGTGGTGCGCGCCGATGTCACCAGCAGCTACCAGTACATCGTGGACGAACCCGCCGGTGGAGACCTGATCGCCGACGCCTTCGAGGCGCTGCGCCGCCAGGTCGACTGCTGGCGGGCCGACCCGTTCAACCCCCAGCGGATCTACCCGCAGACCGGCATCATCGCCGGCCGCCTCGACCTGCCGGAACACCAGTGGGACTCGATCCTGGAACTGCCTGAGACCGAGCCCGCGCCCTGGTTCACCCCCGCGGGCGCACCGGCCGGGACCCTCGTCGAGCGGCGGCTGGCCTCGGCGGCGCTGGGCAACGAACGCCAGGTCACCGTCTACCGGCCGCCGAGTGGGCAGGGGCCGTTCCCGCTGGTGGTCATGCTGGACGGCGAGTGCTGGACCAGGGTGGCCGACCTGCCGACCGCGCTGGACAACCGGATCGCCGACGGCACCCTCGCGCCGGTGGTGGTCGCCTTCGTGCACACCCCCGAGGTGGCCGACCGGCCGGGCGCGCGGATCCGGGAGAGCACCTGCAACCCGGCGCTGACCACGATGCTGGCCGAGGAGCTGCCGCCGCTGCTGGCCGAGTTCGACGTCACCACCGACCCCGCGCGCACCGTGCTGGCCGGGAACAGCCTCACCGGGCTGGCCGCCGCGTTCACCGCGCTGCACCGGCCCGAGGTCTACGGCAACGTGCTCTCCAGCTCCGGTTCCTTCTGGTGGGGCTACGCCGACCACCCGGTCGCGGCCGTGCTCGGCGGCAAGGACGGCGAACCCGAGTGGCTCACCCGCCAGTACGCCGAGTCCCCTCGGGTGCCGGTCCGGTTCTGGCTGGACTGCGGTGTGCTGGAAGCCGGGAACGTGCCGTGGATCCCCGGCGTCGACCCGCGCGCGGCCAACCGGCACTTCCGGACCGTGTTGCGCGCCAAGGGAAACCAGGCCGACTACTTCGAGGCCCCCGGCGGGCACGAGTTCGTCTCCTTCCGCCGCAACGTGATCCGCGGCCTGTGCACCCTGCTGCCGGGAGGCCAGGCGTGATCGAGTCCACTGTGGAGCTCAACGGGCGGCGGTTCGGCTGGGTCGACTTCGGCGGTGCGGGAGCGCCGATCCTGGTGCTGCACGGCAGTTTCGGGCGCGGCAGCCAGTTCGCCCGGCTGGCCGCCGACCTGGCGCCGGAGCACCGGGTGCTCGCCCTGGACCAGCGCGGGCACGGGCGCAGCGAGCACGGCGGCGACTTCGGCCGCGCGGAGTTCGTCGCCGACGCCGCGGCCTTCCTGCGGCACCTGGACCTCGGGCCGCTGCCGGTGCTGGGCCACTCCCTGGGCGGCCTCAACGCCTACCAGCTCGCCGCCCGCCATCCCGAGCTGGTGCGCGCGCTGCTGGTGGCGGACTTCGGCGCGGTGATGCGCACCCCGGAGATCGAACACCCCGAGCTCGACCTCACCGGCTGGCCCCTGCTGACCGATTCCGAGGAAGCACTACGGGCACAGATCGCCCGTCGGGTGCCGGTGCTGGACTACTTCATGGCCAGCGCCGTCGAGACCGCGCAGGGCTGGCGGCTCTGCTTCGACTACGCCGACCTGGCCGCCACCCAGCGCGGCGGGCTCGGTGACCACTGGGCCGACTGGCTGGCCGTCACCTGCCCGACCCTGTTGCTGCGCGGCGAACACAGCCCGATGCTGCCGGCCGCGCTGGCCAAGGAGATGGTGCGGCCGGGGGTGGAACTGGTGGAGCTGGCCGGGTGCGGGCACTGGCTCCACGACGACGATCCGGCCGCCTTCGCCGAGGCCGCGCGCGGCTTCCTGCGTGCGCACGGCTGAACGGGCATGATGCCCCGATGACCCAGGTGGTCCGATGACCCAGTGCCCGGCGCCCGGCCAGGACGCGATCGACGCCGCGCTGGCCGCGCTCTACCCCGGCGGCCAGCCCCGCAGGGTCGGCTTCCCGTCCGGTGGCGCGCTGGCCTGCTGCGTGGCCTACCCGGCCGCCGGGCACTGGCACTACATCAGCTACGGCCTCAGCGAACTGCACGAGGCGGGCCCCGAGGAGGACCCGGAGTTCTCCGGCTGGGGCTTCGAGCTGACCCTGCGGGTGCGCCGCGGCCCCGAACCCGAGGCGCCGGGCTGGCCGTTCGACATCGTGCACCACCTGGCCCGGCAGGTGAACACCCGCCTGCTGCTGCTGGAACCCGGCCACCGCCTGGACCTGCGCCGCCCCGTCACCGGCCACCCTGCCCTGCCCGACGCCCCGCCCACCGGGCTCACCACCTTCACCCTGGTTGTCGACCCGGAGCTGGGCGAGCTGGCCACGCCGAACGGGAAGGTGCTGTTCCTGCAGGCCGTCGGGGTGACCCCGGCCGAACAGGCCCGGATGCGCGCCGGCGGCACGGCCGCGGTGCTGGCCGAACTGGCCGGGGACAACCCGCTGCTGGTCACCGACCCGGCCCGGGCGCCTTGGTCTCCTGGTGTAGCGTGAGCGGCCGGAACATCGGATCGGCCGAGGAGGTGGGACCCATTACCGCTTGTGCAGCGGGGTGCTCTCGCCACCCGGACCCGCGGTTCGCCTGACCGCGTCGATCCCGAGCGCCCCTACTCGGCATTCCGGAAGGCGCGTTCCATGACGACCCTGTCTGTCTTCACCACCATCACCGCCCGCCTGCGGGCCGCCGGCTGCGTCTTCGCCGAGGACGAGGCCCGGCTGATCCTGGCCACCGCCCCGCTCCCGGCCGCGACCGAGGCCATGGTGCTGCGCCGGATCTCCGGCGAACCCCTGGAGCACGTGCTCGGCTGGGCGGAGTTCCACGGCCTGCGCATCGCGGTCGACCCCGGCGTGTTCGTGCCCCGCCGCCGCACCGAGTTCCTGGTCAGCCGCGCGGTCGCGCTGGCCAAACCCGGCGCGGTGGTGCTCGACCTGTGCTGCGGCTCCGGCGCGCTGGGCGCGGCCATCGAGGTCGAGCTGGGCGAGGTGGAGCTGCACGCCGCCGACATCGACCCGGCCGCGGTGCGCTGCGCCCGCCGCAACGTCCTCGGCCAGGTGCACCAGGGCGACCTGTACGAACCGTTGCCCGCCGACCTGCGCGGCCGGATCGACGTGCTGGTGGCCAACGCGCCCTACGTGCCCACCGAGGCCATCGGCCTGCTGCCGGCCGAAGCCAGGCTGCACGAGCCGTGGGTGGCCCTGGACGGCGGACCGGACGGCCTGGACGTGCAGCGCAGGGTCGCCGCGGGGGCGCGGGACTGGCTGGCTCCCGGCGGTCACCTGCTGGTGGAGACCAGCGCCCGGCAGGCCCCGCACACCGCTGACATGTTCGCCGGCTGCGGGCTGGTGCCGGAGATCGCCGAGGACGAGGAGGCTGGAGCCACCGTCGTCATCGGACAGCGCCCGGCCTAGTCCTGCTCGTCCGTGGGTTCGGCCGCCTTGCGCTGGGCGGGGCGGCCGAACCGCACGACACCGGAGTCCAGGTCCAGGGGGCCGCGCTCGAACTTCTCGCCGGTGCCGTCCTCATCGGAGGTCACCTTGCCGAGCTTGCGGCTGGGGAACAGTTCACCAAGCTGTGCCATGCCCCCCACGGTACTTCGTCAGAGCCGCCGCACCCCGGGTTTGCCGTCCAGCACCGCGAACTTGCCGGCCACCGACAGCGTCACCTTGGCCGGATCCTTCTCCAGCACCGAGGACACCTGCATGAACTCCGCGGTCAGCTGCGCCGGGGTGAGCGTGGCCCGCACGTAGCCGCGGGTGTGCCCGACGTAGTTCAGGTGCGGGTTCTTGGCCAACCCGGCGGGCGGGGTGGTGGAGCTGTGCGAGGTGATCGAGGTGGTGACCAGCTCCGCGCCCACGACCGGCGAGCTGTGCTGGAAGTAGTTCAGCCGCAGGTTGTTCGCCCAGGCCCGGTGCACATCGCCGGTGAGCACCACCGGGTTGCGCACGCCGCGGTCGATCCAGCCCTGGGTGATCCGCTCCCGGTTGCGCCGGTAGCCGTCCCAGGCGTCGGTGGAGACGTCGCAGGTGCCGGCCGCGCCGTCGGTGTCGCGCTGGGCGAAGAAGACCTGCTGGCCCAGGATGTCCCAGCGCGATTCCTTCACCGCGAGCCGGTCCAGGAGCCACTTCTCCTGGGCGGCGCCGGTGAGGGTGCGCGCCTCCTTGGTGATCTCCGCGCAGGACCCGGCGGGGGCTTGCAGCCAGCGGTGCTGGCGGGTGTCCATCAGGTGGAAGCGGGCCAGCGAGCCCCAGGCCACCCCGCGATAGAGGTTGATCTTGCCGCTGGCCGGTTTCATCGCCTTGGGCAGCGGCATGTTCTCCCAGAACGCCTGGAACGAAGCCTGCCTGCGGGCCGCGGCGGGTTCGGTGTGGCCACCGGCCCAGTTGTTGCGCAGCTCGTGGTCGTCGAAGACCACCAGCCAGGGCGCGGCGGCGTGCGCGGCCCGCAGCATCGGATCGAGGCGGTGCTGGGCGTAGCGGATGCGGTACTCGCCCAGGGTGTCGGTCTCGTCGAAGTCGGTGTAGCCGCGCACCTTGGTGGCCTGCCCGGAGGGCTTCTCGTACATGTAGTCGCCGAGGAAGAGCACCAGGTCCGGCCGGTCGGCGGCCAGGTAGCGGTAGGCGTGATACCAGCCCTCCTCGAAGTGCGCGCAGGAGGCGAAGGAGAAGGTCAGCTTGGCCGGCTCGGTCCCGGCCGCGGGCGCGGTGCGGGTGCGGCCGACGGGGGAGAGGGCGGCGCCGGCCTTGAACCGGTAGAAGTACTCCCGGCCGGGCTGCAGGCCGCGGGGTTCGGCGTGCACGCTGTGGCCCTCGGCGGCCACCGCGGTCTCCTTGCCGGTGGCCACGATCGCGGTCATCGCCGCGTCGGTGGCCACCTGCCACTCCACCTCCACCGCCGCGGCGCCCATGCCGCCGTCGGGGTCGAGGGGGTTCTGCGCGAGACGGGTCCACAGCACCATGCCGTCCGGGCGCGGTTCCCCGGAGCCGACGCCGAGGGTGAACGGGTCGGCCAGCGGCGCGAGGCGGCGGGCGGGGGCGTCGGAGAGGCCGAGCACGGTGGCGGGGGCGGCCAGGGCTGTGGTGGTGGCCAGGCCGGTGACCAGGAACAGGCGACGGTTCAGCGACATCGGGATCCTCCTGGTCAGGCTCGGTCGGTGACGGTGGCGCCGCAGGTGCTCTCCAGCACGTCCTTGGTGCCGTGCTCGCCGAGGCAGACCCGGTAGTGCACCCAGCTGCCCTCGGCCAGTTCCAGGTTCGCGGTGACGCTGGTGCCCTTGCCCTTGGCGTTCCACACCAGGTGCGGGCCGGTGCCGTCGGGCAGCCAGTAGAGCAGCACCGCGGAGTGGCCGTCGCCGACCTGGTCGGTGACGGTGAAGACCTCGCCGAGGGACTTGAACGCGGCCTTGCCCGCGCAGGCGGCGTCGGCGGTGCAGCGGGAGGAGTCGGCCAGCGCGGCCGGGGCGCTCGACAGCGCCGCCACCAGGGCGGCGCCGCCGACTATGAGCGTGCGTAACGGGATTCCGGTCATGGACACCTGCCGTGGTGGGGGACGGCACGGCGTGGTTACCTGTTGGCAACCTTGCCGCAGGAACAGTCAGTTCCTAACATGCGGTGCCGGACCGGGGTAGCGCCGTTCAGCGGTTGTGGATCAGGGCAGCAGCAGGCCCCAGTACAGGCCGAAGGGCACCAGCACCGCGGCACCGGCCAGCAGCAGCGGCAGCCGCACCCGCGCGGTGACCTCCGCCCGCTCCCGCCGCCAGGCCAGCGCGGTGCGCACCCCGGCCACCACGGTGGCCAGCCACAGCAGTTGCAGCACCAGATAGGGCAGCGGGCGGCCGAGGATGATCGGACCGCCGACCACGGAGGCGTTGCTGCTGAACAGGAATCCGAAGTAGCCGAGCGCGCCCAGCAGCGCCACGCCACCCAGCCCGGCCAGCCAGCGCGCCGGGGGCACCGACCGCTTCCGTCGCAGCGCGCCGATCCCGTAGCCGAGGAAGGCCACCAGCATCAGGGCCAGCGCGGCCAGCTGGAGCCAGCCCGCCTCCCACCAGGACAGGGGCTCCCTCGGCAGGGTGCGCGCCTCCTGCTTCGCCGGACTGTCCACAGTGGACGCAGCGGTGCTGAAGGCGGTGTTGTTCACCCAGTCGCCCAACAGGTCCAGGTAGCCCGGCTGGTAGTCCGCGCGCTTGGTGAAGCCGCGGTCGTCGGTGCCCAGGACGCGGTGCTGACCGTCCGGATAGGTCTTGAGCGTGTGGTGCCGGTGCCCGGTGCGCGCGAAGGTGTCCCGGTAGATCTCCAGGGACTCACCGGGCGGGGTGAGCACGTCGTAGCCGCCCCACACCGCGAGCACCGGCACGGTCACCTTCGCCAGGGTGGGCACCGGGTCGTAGAACGGTTCCGGGAACACCCCGCCCTCGGTGACCTGCCGCATCGCGGTGCGCAGGAAGTGGTTCAGCGAGCCCTGGAGGCCGTGCCGGCGGGCCCGGTTGGCGATCGCCCAGGTCTCCTGCCGGGCCGGGGTCAACCCGTTGGCGCCCACCGTGATCAGGAACCTGACCTCGGCCGAGCGGGTCGCGGCCAGCGGGGCCACCCAGCCGCCCTCGGAGAAGCCGAACACCCCGATCCGGGCCGGGTCGACATCCTGCCGGTTCCGCAGCAGCGCGAGCCCGGCGAGGGCGTCGTCGGCGAGCTGGGTGTAGTCCCGGTGGAACTTGGAGTAGCCCTCGGTGCGCTTGCGGTAGGTCAGCGCGACGATCCCGGCCCTGGCGAAAGCCTGGGCCTCGGGCAGCATGGTGTTCGCATCGCTGGCCCCGGACCCGCTGATCAGCACCACCGCCGGGTGGCGGCCGGGCGTGCCGGGGGAGGTGACGAGCGCCGGGAAGTTCAGCCCGTCCCGGCTGAAGCTGACCTGTTCGGACCGCGATGACGGTTGGGCGTGGCCAGGCTGTGCCATTGAGGGTGGGCATGAGGCGAGCGTCGCGGTGACCGCGAGCAGCGTGGCGAGCTTGATCCGGAGCAGCACAGGGTGCTCTCCTTTCCATGCGGAGGTTGCGTACACGGGAAATGGCGCGTGCTTCCGTTGCTCCGGTGTCGCCGAGCGGCAACTCGGCGACACCGGTCTTCCTTTCTCAGCCGTCCCCTGGATCGGGGAAGGCAACCCAGCGCACCAGCAGGCGGCGGGAGTTCGGGGCGTCCGGGTCGTGCTGCTCCCGGTACCGGTTGAGCAGGTCGAGATAGTCGGCGAAGAACCGGCCCAGCTCCTCCTGGGTCAGGGTGAGCGCGCCCCTGGAGTAGGGCACCGCGTCGCGCCAGTCGCCGAACTCGGCCCGGCGCTCGGCAAAGCGCGCGTAGGTGGCCAGGTCGGCGGCCAGGCTCTCGTCGGCGAGCTTGGCCAGCAGGGCCTGCACCTCCGGCGGCTGCCCGGCGGCGCGGGGAAAGCGGATGTCCTTGGCGGTGGGCCGCCACCAGCGTTGCTTGCCGTGGCCCAGCTCCGGGTCCTCGCGGATGAAGTCGTGCCGGGCGAGTTGGCGCAGGTGGTAGCTGGTGGCCCCGGTGTTCTGCCCGAGCGCGGCGGCCAGGGTGGTCGCGGTGGCCGGGCCGTTGCGGTGCAGCTCCCGCAGGATGCGCTGCCGCAGCGGGTGCGTGAAGGCCTTCAGCGCCGCTGGGTCGGTCAGCTCCCGGGGAGACTCGGTCATAGTTGCAAAGATACCTGTGCAAAGAAAGTTGTGCACGCGGGGGTGTGGTAAACCCGGGTCATGAACGACATCGAGCCCGAACGGCCCCGCGACGAGGAGGCGGTGGCCCGGTTCGTGGAGCGGTTCGCCCTGCTGATGACCGAGGGCGGCATGCAGCGGATGGCGGCCAGAGTGTTCGCGCTGATCATGGCCTCGCCCGAGGGCGCGCACACCGCGGCCGAGATCGCGCAGCGACTGGACATCAGCCCGGCCGCGGTCTCCGGCGCGGTGCGCTACCTGACCGAGCTGCGGCTGATCGTCCGCGACCGCGAGCCCGGCCAGCGCCGGGACGTCTTCCGGATCGGCGAGCTGTTCTGGTACGACACCATGGCCCGCAAGAACCGGGCGGTGACCGACCTGCTGGCCGTCGCCGCCGAGGGCGTGGCCGTGCTCGGCCCGGACACCCCGGCGGGGCACCGGATGCTGGTCACCCAGGACTTCCTGACGCACATGACCACCGAGCTGCCCAAGCTGCTCGACCGTTGGCGCGCCGAGCGGGCCGCCGGATGACCGAGCTCCGCATCCGTCCGGCCGAACGCGCCGACCTGCCCGCGCTGACCGACCTGCTGGTGCGGGCCTTCGCGCCGGATGAGTTCATCGGCTGGGTCTACCTGGACCCGGCCAGCCGCGCCCGCGTGCACGGCCGGATGACCGGCGACGCGCTGCGCCGCCACTACCTGCCCGGCGGCGGGGTGGAGGTCGCGGTGGACACCGACGGCAGGCTGCTCGGCGGCGGCGTGTGGGCCCCGCCCGACCCGCCGCGGACCAGCCGCTGGGGCAAGGCGCTGCTGATGCCGGGCATCCTGGCCGCGATGGGCGTGCGCACCTTCCGCGAGTTCGCCGACCGCGGCCGCGCGGTGGACCGGGCGCTGGCCGCGGGCCGGCCGCGCACGCCGCACTGGTACCTCTCGTTGCTGGCCGCCGACCCGGACCGGCAGCGCACCGGCGTCGGCGGCGCGCTGCTGCGCTCCCGGCTGACCCGCACCCGGCTGCCCGCCTACCTGGAATGCGTGCCGGACAACGTCGGCTACTACGAGCGCTTCGGCTTCACCGTCACCGAGAAGCTGGACCTGCCGCCGGGTGCCCCGACGCTGTTCGGGATGTGGCGGGAGCCGAGCTGAGGAAGGCCAGCCAGGCGGCCGGGGCGAACTCCAGCACCGGCCCGTCCGGCTGCTTGGAGTCGCGCACCCCGGTCAGCCCGTCCGCCCAGGCCACCTCGACGCAGTCCGCGCCGGTCCCGCTGCGGCTGCTGCGCCGCCACCGTGCCCGCGCCCAGCGCGCGCTCGCCGATCGGTCCATCGCTGTGCTCCTTCACGCCTGTTCGTACTGCTTGGCCAGACCGGCGATGAACTCCACCGACCGCGCCGGGCTGAGCGCGACCTCGATGAGCTTGTCCACCTCGTGCTGGAAGAAGGCCAGCTCCTCCGGCTTGTCCAGGAACAGCCCGGAGATCTTGTGGTCCAGGAAGGCCACCGGTCCCTGCGCGGCGAAGTCCAGCAGGGTGAACGGCCCGTCCAGCCCCGCATGCCCGCCCAGGTCGAAGGGCAGCACCTGCAAGGTCACCGAGGGCCGCTCCGCGGTGTCCACCAGCTGCCGCAGCTGCCGGGCCATCACCCGAGGGCTGCCCAGCACCCGCCGCAGGGCCATCTCGTCCATGATCGCGTGGTACTCCGGCGGGATGTCCCTGCTGAGCACCGCCTGCCTGCCCATCCGGATCGCCACCCTGGGCTCCACATCGGCCTCCGGCACGCCCGCGGCCTTCATCAGCGCCCTGGTGTAGTCGGCGGTCTGCAGCAGGCCGGGGATGAGCAGCGGCTGGCAGCTGTCGATCCGGATGGCCTCGTTCTCCAGCCGGATCAGTGTCCTGACCTCCTCCGACAGCGGCCCGCTCAACTCCCACCAGGCGTCCTCGCCGGCCCGCTCGGCCAGGGTGAGCAGCCGCTGCCGCTCCACGCCGACCACCCGGTAGATGGCCAGCATGGAGGCGGCGTCGGCCGGGGTCACGCCCTGTTTCCCAGTCTCCATCCTGGAGATCTTGGAGGCCTGCCAGCCCAGCTCCGCGGCCACCTGCACGCAGGTCAGCCCCCGCTGTTTGCGCAGGGCGCGGAGCTCACCGCCCACACTGCGCCCAGGCAGGATGGCGTGCTTCGGGCTGGACATGACCCCACGTATACCTGTACGCAAATTTGCGAGCAGAGTCAGGCCCTCGGCTGACCCGATGAGGTGATCAGGGCAGCTGTCCCGGCTGGTCCACCACGGCCCGCCGGATGATCTCCACCGGGCCACGGACCTGCCCGGCCTTGCCGTAGCTGGTGTCCCGCAGGGTGACCTTGCGTTCACCGAGGTAGTCGAAGCTGACGCGGTGGAAGAGCAGGTCGAGCCGGTCGGCGCCGTTGTCGAAGACGAAACCGACCGCCACCGCGGGCCTGCCGAGCCCGTCGACGACCTCGCCGACCAGCTGCACCCCGGGGATCTTGGCCGCGGCCCGGTAGATCGCGGAGAGCACCGCGGGGGAGGCCACCGGGAACTTGAGCAGGTCGCTGAGGTGCCGGAACGCGGTCAGGTCCCGTGGCTTGTCCGCCGGGATGTCCCGGTACAGCCAGGCCAGCAGTTGGTCCGGATCGGTGGGCAGCTTGGTCTGCTCGAAGTGGTGGGTTGAGTCAAGGCCCTCGTTGTAGCTCGAAGTCGCGCGCAGCGGCGCGCCGTTCGTCCGGCTGAAGCTCTGCTTGGCCGGGTCCATGGCCAGCCAGGACTCCACGATGTTGTACTCCGGGCCGGGCAGTTCGGTGACCTTGCCGTCGGGATCGAACGTGTGGCCCCGCCACTGGTTGCGGCTCTTGACGTAGATGTACTGGTCCGGCCGGACGTTCGAGGGCACCGCGATGGCGGACTGGGCCGCCCTGGCCAGCACCGAGGCGACCGTCCGGTCCTCGGCGGAGGGCCCCGCCTCGGGCCGCACCAGCGCGGGCACCGCCACCAGCACCGCGGTCACCGCGGCCGCCAGCGCGAGCGGCACCGCGACCATCGGCCACCGCACCCGCGCCCGCCGGGCTCGGGGCGCGGCCGCGTCGATCCGCTGGAGCAGGTCGCTCCTCAGCTCGGCCTGCCGCTGCTGGAGGAGGCTCGGGGCTTGCGGTGGCGGCAGCAGGCGGGCCAGCTCGGCCCGGTCGTCATGGTCGTTCATCGAAAGCTCTCCTGGGTCGAAAGTGCCTGGTCACCTGCTACCTGTCCGGCTCGCGGCGGTGGTTCCGCGGCCAGCGATCGCAACCTGGCCCTGGCCCTGGACAGCCGGGAGCGAACCGTGCCGACCGGGATGCCCAGCGCCTGCGCGGTCTCGGCGTAGTCCAGCCCGGCCCACACGCACAGGGTCACCACCTCCCGCTCGGCCCGCCGCAGCTTGGCCAGCGCGGCCTTGGCCCGCTCCACCAGCTCGCCGTCGTGCCAGCGGCCGACCAGCTCGTCGGTGAAGTCCGGCACCGGCTCCGGTGGCGGCAGCTTGCCCAGCGCGAGCTGGTGGCGCCGGGCAGCCCTGGCGGTGTTGCGCAGCACGTTGACCGCGATGCCGAACAGCCAGGGCCGTACCGAGTCCCCTTCCGGGTCCAGCCGTTCCCGGATCCGCCAGGCCTCCAGGAAGGTCAGCGAGACCACGTCCTCGGCCGTCGACGGGTTGCCGGTGACCCGGGCGGCGTGCCGGTGCACCGCCGCGGCGTGCTCGTCGAACAGCTCTCCGAAGGCGACCGGATCGCCTGCGCGCAACCTGGCGCGAATGGATGTCCCCACACCTCTGCCTGTCCACAGCCCAGCCCGAGTTCCCGTTTCGAGCCTATTGACGGATGCGCGGCGCCGGGGACAGCGCGATTATCGGCGGGGTGAGCAGGGAGAAGATCGATTATCGCGAGGTGCGGGAGACCAACCTGGCCACCCTGTACGGGCGGGCGGTGCACAGCGCGGAACCCGAGCCGATCCTGCGGGACGAGGTCGCCGAAGAGCTGGTGGCCCGGATCGACTACGACTTCCGGCGGATGCGCATCGACCGGGCCTCGGCCGCCGCGGTGGCCCTGCGGGCCCGCCAGTTCGACGAATGGGCGGCGACCTTCCTGCGCCGCCACCCCGACGCCGTGGTGCTGCACCTGGCCTGCGGCCTGGACAGCCGCTACCTGCGCCTGCGGCCACCGTCCACGGTGGACTGGTTCGACGTGGACTTCCCGGACGTGGTGGCGCTGCGCCGCCGCCTGTTCCCGCCGGAACCGCCCGGCTACCACCTGCTCGGGGCCTCGGTCACCGACCCGGACTGGCTGGACCGGATCCCGGCCGACCGCCCGGGGCTGATGATCACCGAGGGCCTGACCATGTACCTCACCGAGGCCGAGGTGCTGCCGCTGCTGCGCCGGGTCACCGGCCACCTGCCGGCGGGTGAACTGCAGTTCGACGCGTTCAACCGGCTCGGCGCCCGCGCCGGCAACCACACCCCGCTGCTGCGCAAGACCGGGGCCCGCTTCCAGTGGGGCCTGGACCAGGCCAGGGACCTCGAACGGCAGGTGCCCGGCACGCGCCTGGTGGAGGAGCGCTCGCCGACCCAGCTGCCCGGCCTGCACCGGCTGCCCCGGCTCTACCGGCTGGCCGCGCACGCCGCCGACCGGGCCGGGCCGCTGCGCCGCCTGTACCGGCTGCTGCGCTACCGGTTCTAGCGGCGGAACCCGCCCTCGGAGTTGAGCACCTGCCCGGTGATCCACTCGGCCTCGTCGGTGGCCAGCCAGGCGATCAGCCGGGCCGGGTCGTCCGGCAGGCCCCAGCGGCCCGCGGGCATGTGCGTGCGGACCAGCTCGTCGAGCTCAGGACCGGCCCAGCCGGTGTCCACCGGGCCGGGATTGACCGCGTTCACGGTGATCCCGGCCTCGGCCAGCTCGTGCGAGATGGTCTGGGTGATCGCGGCCAGCGCGCCCTTGGACGCGGCGTAGGCGACCTCGCCGGGCATCGGTCCGAGCTGCTGCCCGGAGGTCATGAACACGATCCGCCCGCCGCGACCGGCCCGGAAGTGGTGGGCGAAGCGCTGGGCGAGCAGCAGCGCCGAGCGGGTGTTCACCGCGTAGTGCCCGTCCAGCTTGGCCTCGGTCATCTCGGCCAGGGTGCCGTCGCCGCCGCTGCGCGCGTGGTTGCACACCAGGATGTCCAGCCGCCCGAACCGCTCGACGGCCGCGTCCACGATCGCCGCCGGCGCACCCGGGTCGGTCAGGTCGCCGCCGATCTCCTCGACCCGCCCCGACCCGGCCTCGCGGACCCCGGCCAGCACCTCGGCCAGTGGCTGCGCGCCCCACGGCTGGTCCGCGTCGTGCGGGCGGTGGTGGTGCAGCAGCAGGTCCGCGCCGTAGGCGTGCAGGCGGCGGGCGGTCGCGTAGCCGATACCGGCGACCCGGCTGGCCCCGGTCACCAGCGCGACGCGGCCACGCAGCGGGAACGGATCACGTTCAAGATCAGCCACGCGGGCCACCGTAGCGGGCCGCCACGGGTGTGGCGACCGGGTTTCCGGCGGGGGTGGTCAGTGGCAATCACCCTGCCTGCCGAGGGTGTCCACCGGGGTCGCGCCGGGGCGGGTCCACTGCGGCACGGGACGGCTGGTCGGGCCCCAGGTGGGGTTGCCCTCGGCGTCGCAGCGCCAGGACCAGCACGACTCGCGGCCCTCCGGCCAGCCCTCGGGCTTGTCCTCCCAGGCCTCGCCGCGGCCGTAGGGGGTCAGGTCGAGCAGCGCGAGGGCGGAGTTGACCACCTCGTTGCCCCGGCTGGTGGTGGAGTAGGTGAGGAACACCCGCTCGCCCCGGCGCAGGAAGCAGGCCAGGTAGCCCATCTCGCCGCCGATTGGCGCGGGCGCGTCGCGCACCGAGTACCAGGGCTGGGTGTAGCCCATGAACTCCACGTAGGCGGCCACCTCGTGCCAGCGGCCGGTGGTCAGCACGGCGAAGGAGACGCCGCGGGCGTTGAGGTAGGCCGAGTCGTCGAGGTGCCAGGCGGTGGTGGTGCAGCCCTCGCACTGACCCTGGTGCGGCGCGCCGTCGAACCACATGTGCTGGTAGACCACGAGCTCCTCGCGGCCCTGGAACAGCGCCAGGAACGGCACCGGGCCGTCGGCTCCGATGACCTCGGCCGTGCCGTCCAGCTCGACCATCGGCAGCCTGCGGCGGGCCGCGGCCAGGGCGTCACCGGCGCGGGTGTGCGCCTTCTCCCGGACCAGCAGCTCGTCCCTGGCGGCCTGCCAGGTGGCCAGGTCGACCACCGGCGGGCAGGCGGGCGTGCTCGTCATGGTGTCCTCCGTGATCTCAGGCGAAAGGTCACCAGTACTGACTCACCAGCCGGTCAAAAGTCATCGCGGCGGAGCGGGCGGCATCCGCGGAAGTACCACAGGTGCGGTGGTCAGCAGCAAAGCCGCAGGTAGCAGGAACGCGGCCAGCGGATCCAGGTGGTAGACCGGCACGAAGGCCACCGGGGACAGCGCGCCGCCGCCGAAGCGCAGCGACTGCACCACCGAGACCGCGCCACCCCGGTTGTCGCCGTTTCCGGCCAGCACCAGCGCGTTCAACCCGACCATGATCAGCTGCATGGCCGGGCCCGCGGCCGCCCACAGCAGGCCCACCGCCACCAGCGAGGGCGCCAGGCCCACCCCGGCCAGCAGCACCCCGCCTGCCACGGTCCCGGTCAGCACGCAGCTTCGCGCGCCGAAGCGGTCGATCGCCCGGCCGACCGCCCGCGCGGTGAGGATCCCGGTCAGCCCGAACCCGGTCAGCACCAGCCCCCTGGCGCCGGCGGAGAGGTGGAAGTCCTCGTCCAGGCGCAGCGCCACCAGGTAGGACAGCCCGCCCAGGCAGCCCCAGCCGATCCCGGCGACCAGCCCGGCGCGCAGCACCGCCGGTCGCCAGGCCGTGCGCAGGCTGGCCGCCCGCCGCGGCCCAGCCTCCGCCCCTGGCAGGCCCAGCACCGCCAGCCCGGCGGCCACCACGGCGACCCCGGCGAAGGCGTAGCGCCAGCTCACCTCGGCCGCCAGCCCGCCCAGCAGCGGCGCGGAGGTCTGCCCGGCGGCCTGCATGGAGGCGAACCAGCCCAGCGCGCGCCCCAGCCGCCCCGGCGGGGTCACCGCGGCCACCGCGCCCAGCAGCAGGGGAGTGACGAAGGCGTTGGCCGCCCCCTGCACCGCGCGCCCGGCCAGGAACAGGTACTCGTCCTGGGCCAGGGCGCAGCCCAGCGAGGCGGCCACGTACACCAGGTAGGCGGTGATCACCGTGCGGCGGGCGCCCCAGCGCTGGCCCCAGGTGCCGGAGAACAGCATGAACCCGGCAAAAGGGATCATGTAGGCGGTGAGCGAGGCCGAGGCGGCGGCCGCGGTCAGCCCGAAGGCCTGGCCCAGCTCGGGCAGCATCGAGGCCACCACTCCGCCGCCGAAGGGCCCGAGGAACCCGCCCGCGTACAGCCCGGCGACCGCCAGTCGCCCGGAGCTGCGGCTCAGCGCGCGCCCGGCCCGTGCGGACCCTGGTCGCCGCCCGGTTTGCCCCGGCCGCCGCGGCGGCGCAGGTAGCGCTCGAAGTCCGCGGCGATGGCGTCCCCGCTCAGCTCGGTGAGCCGGTCGCTGATGTCGCCGTCGGGGTCGCCGCGCTCTTCCAGGGAGCGGACGTAGCTGGCCACGTCCTCGTCCTCCTCGGCCATCTCGGTGACCGTGCGCTCCCACTCCTCGGCCTGCTCCGGCAGCGCCCCCAGGGGCACCTCCAGGTCGAGGACCTCCTCCACCCGGTGCAGCAGGGCCAGGGTGGCCTTGGGTGAGGGCGGCTGGGAGACGTAGTGCGGCACCGCGGCCCAGAAGGAGATGGCCGGCACGCCCATCTGCACGCACGCGTCCTGGAAGACCCCGACGATGCCGGTGGCCCCCTCGTAGCGGGAGCGTTCCAGCCCGAAGGTCGCCGCCGACTCCGCGTCGTAGGCGGTGCCGGTGACCTGCACCGGGCGGGTGTGCGCGATGTCCATCAGCAGCGCGCCCAGGGTCACCACCGTGGTCACGCCGAGGCTCTCCACGTGGTGCAGCAGCTCGGCGCAGAAGGCCCGCCAGCGCATGTTGGGCTCGATACCGTGCATGAGCACCACGTCGAAGTCCGCGCCAGGTGGACGGCAGACCGACAGCCTGGTCGTCGGCCACTCCACCCGGCGGGTCACCCCGTCCACCATGTGCACGGTGGGCCTGGTCACCTGGAAGTCGTAGTAGTCATCGGGGTCGATCTCCGCCAGCGGGGTGGCGTCCCAGGTGAGCTGGAGGTGCTCTATCGCGGTGCTGGCCGCGTCACCTGCGTCGTTCCATCCTTCGAAAGCCGCGATGAGCACCGGGTTGACGAGGGTCGGCGGGTCAGCCCGGGTGTCCTCGGATGCAGCGGGGCGCTCTTCGGGTTCTGTCACCGGGCAAGACTAAGGCCCAGCACCCCCAGCCGGTGCCCGTAGGCTGTCGGCATGTCTGATCATGACGTGTTCACGCTGGTGGAGGCGCGGTGACCGGGTTACCCGCCGCGGTGCTGTGGGACATGGACGGCACCCTGGTCGACTCGGAGAAGGTCTGGGACATCTCCCTGGACGACCTGGCCGCAGAGCTGGGCGGCACGCTGTCGCTGGCCACCCGCAAGGCGATGACCGGCTCCAGCCAGGACCGCACGATCACGATGCTGTTCACCGAGCTGGGCCGCCCGCACGACCCCGCGGACATGGCCGCGGCCTCGGCCTGGCTGACCAAGCGCACCGGCGAGCTGTTCGCCGCGGGCCTGCCGTGGCGGCCGGGCGCGCTGGCGGCGTTGCGCCTGGTGCGCGCCAGCGGGCTGCCGACCGCGCTGGTCACCTCCACCCAGCGGGACCTGACCGAGCTGGCCCTGGACAGCATCGGCCGGGAGTTCTTCGACCTCACCCTCTGCGGGGACGAGGTCGGCCGGACCAAGCCGCACCCGGAGCCGTACCTGACCGCAGCCGCCCGCCTGGGCGTCGAGCCCGCGGACTGCGTGGTCGTGGAGGACTCGCCCACCGGGGTGGCGGCGGCGGCCGCGGCCGGGTGCACGGTGCTGGTGGTGCCCTGCGAGGTGCCGGTCGAGCCAGGCCCCCGACGTGTCTTCCGCGACACCCTGGTCGGTCTGGACCTGGCCACCCTGGCCGGATTGCGCGGGGAACTCATTGCCGACACCGCGCACTGATAAAAGGTTGCCAAAACCTCAGTAACGAATAGATCACCGTTTCCGGCGGCCGGAACAAATGCGGGATGCGTTTCTTCCGGCCGCCGAACCGATCAGGTGGTGATCACCTTCCACCCCTCTGCGTGCTGACCCGGGCTGACTGGTCCCAGCCCCGCTTGATGCTGCCTGCCCCGCACTGCCTACCCCTGGCAATGCCGAGCGATCCCCATCTTTCCCCCATGGAAATGCTCCCCAGTTCAGTTGTCACCAAACAATGTGGTGCAAGACCAATAATGCCCAAGCCGCCGGAATCGCGCCAACGAAATTAGTTGGATTTTCGATATCCGCAGGTCAGTGCGAAATGATGCGGCCGGATGGCTCAGCCCAGTGCCTGCATCAGGGGGCTGTAGAGCCGGTCCCGGTCACTGGGCAGCGGGCCGCCGTAGGTCATGATCGTGGACTGGAACCCCGGCGCCAGCCCGCGCGCCCGCACCCACTCCATCAGGCCGGTGTGCACATCGTCGAGGTCGAGGCGCACCTCCGCCTCGCCCGCCCCCACGGCCAGGTCGGTGACCAGCGCCTTGGCCAGTTCGGGCGTCTGGGCCACCAGCGGGCCGAGGACCAGGTGGTCGTCGTTGCGCCAGGCCCCGGCGAACCCGGTCAGCCTGCCGCCGTGCTCGACCACCCGCAGCTGTTCGGCGAACTCGGGCAGGCGGCGCAGCACGTGCGCCCGGTCCACCCCGAACACCGCGCGGTCCAGCGCCAGGATCGCGGGCAGGTCCGCGGCGGTGGCCGCCCTGCTGTGTCCGCCCGCGCCGGGTTCGGCCTGGAAGCGGCCCCGGTGGTAGGCGATCCGGCCGTGGCTGTCGAAGCCGAGCCGCTGGTAGAGCCCGAGGCCCTGGGCGGTGGCGGTCAGCGCCAGGGTCGCCCCGTCGGCCTGGGCGATGGCGTGCCGCATCAGGCGGGTGCCCAGGCCCTGGCGGGCGTGCCGGGCGGCGACCAGGACCATGCTGACCGCGACCAGCTCGGCGCCGTAGCGGGTGAGCACCGTGGTCGCGGCCAGTCCGCCGTCGGGGTCGCGCAGCGCGTGCACCTCGCCGACCTCCATCAGGAACCGCCACTTGGCTTCCTCGCGCGGCCACTCGCGGTCCACCGAGAGCGCGGAGCAGGCGGGCAGGTCAGCGGGGGTGAGGCGCTCGAACGGCGCGGTCGGGGCGATCATGCGTGCAGCATCGCCCCGGCCGCGCCACCGGCCAATTCTTTTAGTCCACGGTGAACCATGGCTCCACCACCAGGCCGATGTCGCCGGGCACCGCCTCGTAGCGCCCGGTGCGCAGGCCGACCCGGAGGAAGCGCGCCTCGATCCGCATCGCGGTGCGCGGATCCAGGGGCAGCACCACCTGGTCCGGGGCCTCCCACACCAGGGGCTGGTCCGGCCAGGTCCGCTCCGGCAGCCAGCGGACCACCCCGGAGGGATCGGCCTCGGCCAGGTCGAACCAGGTCAGCGCGGGCGGCGCGGAGCTGGTCGTGTACAGCCCGGCCGCGCCGGGGGCCAGCCGCGCGGTGCCCGGCAGCCACAGTTCGCGGCGCAGCCCGCCGGGCCCGGTGAGCACCACGCGGTCCTGGGCCTCGATGGTGAGGATCAGCCCGGAGCGGCTGTCGGGCAGGCTGATCGGCCCGGTCGGCCACTCGTACTCGGGCAGCCATTCCATCCGGCGGGACCCGTCGGTGAGGTCGACGTGGTGCCGCCGCCGGTAGGACTGGCGGCCGATGTGGTGCTCCTCCACGGTCAGCCACCGCCCCTCCCGGTCCAGCCGCGCCGTGCCGGGCAGCAGCTCCTTGCCCAGGCCGAGCAGCTCGCCATCCGGCCTGACCAGCACCGTGGTCTCCGCGGCGAAGACCAGCACGCCGTGCGGGGTCTCCATCGCCCGCCGCGGCGTGGGCACCGTGGGCCAGGAGACCGGTTCGCCCTCGCGCCACCGGGTCAGCGTGCCGTCCTCGCCGACGATCCCGGCCAGCGGCGGCGGCCCGGCGGGTGGCCGGTAACCGGGGGAGTCCCACGGCGCGCCCGGCGCGGGCAGTTGAGTGACCCCGCTGGTGTAGGCGGGCTGCCGCGGCGGGTTGGTGGTCAGCGCGAACTCGCCCGACAGGTCACCGGCCACGGTCACCGAACCCTTGGCCGCGGTCAGCTCGAACGCTTCCCTGACCACCGAGGGCTCTGCCAGCAGCCACTCGGCGAGCTCGGGCAGCCGCCAGCGCCGCCCGGTCAGCTCGCTCCAGGCCGCGATCATCACCAGGTCGGAGGTGAACCAGGTCATCAGGTCGTAGGTCCGTCCCTGGCGGGCGAACCAGCGCGGCACGTCCGGTTCGGCGGCCCAGAACTGCAACCGCCACAGCTTGCCCTCGTCCTGCGCGGCCCGGCTGCACACCCGCACCCGGTAGGCGCCCGGCCCGCCCAGCTCCAGGCCCTCGGTGATCACGCCACCGGTGAGGAAGGTCAGCCCGACGAACCCGGAGTGGCTCAGGTAGGAGGTCTCGGCCACGTCGGTCCACGGCGCCCGCTCCGGCGGCGGCGGCCCGTCGTGCAGCTCCAGCACGACCCGGTGGTAGCCGTCGCAGGCGTCCCCGTGCAGCCAGCCGAACCCGCCGATGGCCACGGTGCCGCCACCGAGCACGTCCAGCGCGCCGGGGTTGAGCTGCTCGCCGCCCTCCGGGGGTTCCGGGTCACCACCGCGGTAGGCGTCGATCAGCACCAGGGTGCCGTACTCGGGCAGGTACTCGTCGTCGATGAACATCCCCAGGAGAGCCACCCGGCGAAACTAGCGGCTGACACCGACAGGGCGGCACTACCCGCAGGAGTAGGTCCACCACCACTGTGCCTGCCGGAGCGACCAGCGAGAATGAGCGGGCAACACTCGCGCTGGGAGGATCTGAGGCATGGCCGTGGCACACCGCGTTGGCAGGTTCGCCCTGTTGTCCTGGACGATCCCGCTGCTGGTGTACGCCGCGCTGGGCATGGTGCTGTTCGGGTTGGTGATCGCCTCCTTCGCGCTGTACACGGTGTGGCTGGGCCTGCCCATGTCGGTGCTGTGCTTCGCGGTCCTGCGCGGCTACAACGACCTGCACCGCCGCTGGGCGGGCGCGGTGCTGGGGGTCCGGATCGGCCGCCCGTACCGGCTGCGCACGAACAAGGGCTTCTTCCGGCTGCTGCGGCATGTGATGACCGATCCGGCCAGCTGGCGGGACTTCGCCTGGCTGCCGCTGAACCTGGTCGCCTCGATCGCGGCCTGCTCGGTCACCCTGGCCCTGTTCTTCGCCGGGCTGGGCGGGATCATCGCGCTGCCCTGGTTCATCTGGCCGTTCCTGCCCGAGGGCGCCAGCTTCAGCCTGACCTTCTGGACCATCGACTCCTGGTCCAGCGCGTTCTTCGTCGGCACCGGACACGGCATCGTCTACCTGGCGCTGTGGTACATCGGCAGCCAGTGGATCTTCCGCGGCTACGCCAGCCTGGCCAGGATGCTGCTGGCCCCCACCGAGAAGACCATGCTGGTCACCAGGGTGCGCGAGCTGTCGGAGTCGCGGGCGGACGCGGTGGACACCCAGGCCGCCGAGCTGCGCCGGATCGAGCGCGACCTGCACGACGGCGCCCAGGCCAGGATGGTGGCCATGGGCATGAGCCTGGGTATGGCCGAACAACTCATGGCCAAGGACCCCCAAGCGGCCCAGGAACTCCTGGCCGAGGCCCGCCAGGCCAACACCCAGGCCCTGGCCGAGCTACGGGACCTGGTGCGCGGCATCCACCCACCGGTGCTGGCCGACCGCGGCCTGGCCGGGGCGGTGCAGGCACTGGTGATGGCCAACCCGCTGCCCACCGACGTGGAGATCGAACTGCCCGGCAGACTGCCCGCCCCGGTGGAGTCCGCGGCCTACTTCGCGGTGGCCGAGGCGCTGACCAACGTGGTCAAGCACAGCGGCGCGGCCAAGGCCTGGGTGCGGCTGACCCACTCCGAGGGCGAGCTGCACGTGCTGGTCGGCGACGACGGCCAGGGCGGCGCCGACGCCAGCGGCGGCACCGGGCTGCGCGGCATCGAGCGCCGGCTCTCGGCCTTCGACGGCCGGGTGATGGTGACCAGCCCGCGCGGCGGGCCCACCGTGGTGGTGATGAACCTGCCGTGCGAACCGGTCCCCAGCATCGTCAGCGGGGACGCCTAGCCAGGCAGGATGTTGGCGCCGCAGCCCAGGTGCGGCCTCGGCTCGGCCACCTCGGTCAGGTAGCGCGCGAACTCGGTGTTCATCGTCCCCTCCTCGTTCCGGCGTGCTCGCCGGTCTCCACTCGCAACCCGTGCGCCAGGAGTGCGATCGCCGCGAGGGCGAGGCCGGTGAGGCCGAACCCGGCCTGCAGACCCGCGCCCTGGGCGACCGCCCCCACCAGAGCCGGCCCGGCGAGCAGACCGGCGAACCGCAGCACCGCCACCGCAGCCACGTTGCGCCCCCGGTCGTGCGCCTGCTCCCGGCTGCCCGCGGCGCTGAAGGCCAGCGGCGAGGCCAGCGCCACCCCGGCCGCGAGCAGCACCAGCCCGGCGAACCCGGTGACCACCGAACCGCCCAGCAGCAGCACCGCCAGCCCGAGCGCCCCCACGCCGGTGCTCACCCGCACCAGCACCACCCGGTCGAACCGCGCCACCAGCCAGTCGCCGCTGAGCCGGGCCAGCGCCAGCGCCACGGAGAACACGCCGAACCCCAGCGCCGCCACGCCCGGGGTGGCCGCCATCTCCTGGATCAGCAGGATCGCCCCCCAGTTGGCCACGGCCGCCTCCACGAAGACCGAGCTGAGACCGATGAGCCCGATCAACAGCACCGGCCTGCCCGGCCAGGCGAACACTGGGGCGCCCCTCGGCGCCGGTGGCTCCGCCCGGAGGAACCGCCCGGCCAGCGCGGCCACGACGATGGTCAGCACGCCCACCGCGGCCAGGTGCGGCGGTGCGGGAACGTCGGCCGCGGCCACCGCGCCCGCCGTGGCCGTGCCCAGCAACGCGCCCACGCTCCACATGGCGTGCAGCCCGGAGAGCACCGGGCGACCGTGGCCACGTTCGATCTCCGCGCCGTTGGCGTTGGCGGCGATGTCCCCGACCCCGGAGGACAGCCCCAGCAGCACCAGCAGCCCGACCAGGGCCGGCAGACCGGGGGAGAGCGTGACCAGCGCGGTCGCCACCGCCAGGGCGCACATCGCCCCGGTGGTCACCGCCCGGCTGCCCCACCGCGACACCAGCCGGGCCGCCACCGGGGCGCCCAGGATCGAGCCGATCCCGGGCGCGGTGAGCGCGAGCCCCATGGCGCCAGGGCCGAGCGCGAGCGCCTCCTGCACCCACGGGATGCGGCCGGACCAGTTGCCGTTGGCCATACCGGCCAGGGTGAACATGACCGCGATGGCGACCCGGTCGCGTCGCTCGCTCATGACGCCGCCTCCAGCGGACGTGAGCCGAGGCGCTCCCTCGATTCCTGCACGTAGTCCATTCCGGTCCCCCAACCAGCTTGGAAGGTCACGTCCGGCCGGTCTTTCATCGCCGTGGAATTCGTCAGCGAAATCGGCGGACGTGCCGGCGACCGGCCCATCCCCTCGTAGACCGCCAGGTCACAGCACATCCGCAGGTGAGTCCGTTGTCGACCACGAGCACGTGCGGCCGACCGCTTTAGATACCCGATTCGTCAGGCTTCAATCCGCTTCCGCCGGGCCAGCTGGCTGGTGATGGCCGGGTCGGTGATCTTGTCGTCGGCGGCCAGCAGCAGCACCTTGGACAGGATCACGCTGAGCAGCTCGTCGCCCTCGAAGGGCAGGTGCACCTTGCCGCTCTTGGCCCGGCCGCCGGGCACCACGCACAGGTAGCGGTCGTCGGGTTCGATGAGGATGTTGGCCGAGCCGAGGTGCACCCGGTAGGTGGCGAGCTGGCCGCGCACCCGCACGAACCGGTCGGTCAGCTCCACCCGGTCGGCCACGGCGAACTTGGGCAGCAGGCGGGAGAGCACGTCCCTGCGCACCTCGGCCAGCGCGCTGAGCGCGCCGAAGGAGACCCGCTGCCAGTAGTCATGGTGCGGGTCCTGGCCGCGGTCGGCCCAGTCCGGGTCCAGTGCGATGGAGCAGACCCCGGTGAAGAGGTCGACGTCGCGCATGGCCTCGGTGAACACCAGCTCCGGCACCTCGGTCAGCGCCAGCGGGGTCTGGCCGCGGTCGCCCGCGCGGTGGAACCAGACGCGGTCGGTGGAGCACAGCTGGGGCGGGCCGGGGTAGCCGGGGTCCACCGGGAAGTGTTCGAACACCGCGACCACGCCCGCGTCCCGGAACTCCCGCCTGGCCCGGCCTTCGTAGCCGCCGTCGTAGGGGCCGAGGTAGTTGGCGGGCCAGCCGCGTTCCTTGAACAGGGCGTAGGTCTGGCCGTAGCGCAGGATGTGTGCGGCGAAGCGGTTGGAGTAGGTGCCGGTGGCGCGTTCGGCCTCGGTGAGCGGGTACACCTCGCGGAAGGCCTGTTTGGCCGGCTGGCGGAACTCCTTGTCCAGCAACCAGGTTCGCCAGGCGGCGACCTCCTCGGTGGTCGCGCGCACCGGGTGCCACAGCCGCACCGTGGCCTCGGCGGGCAGCTCGGCCTCGCCGTCCAGGGTGAGCAGCCGGGAGCCTGCCGGGAGCCCGGTCGTCCCGCCGATCCGCCACAGCAGGCGGGTGGCGATCCGGCCGGTGATCGGGTGCTCCAGGTAGTGGCGCCGCCAGTCGGCCAGTGCCCACTCGCGGTCCTCGGCGAACAGGCCCTCCATCCGCCGCTTCTCCGCCGCGATGGTGGCCTTGGCCTCGGCGATCCGCCGCTTGACCGCGCGCACCGCCGCCTCCGGTGCGCCGGTGGGCGGCTTGGCCAGCCAGTCCGCGCCGGACTGCCAGCGCACGGTCAGCTTCAGGTCCCCGGCCAGCGTGAGCCGGGCGCGCACCGGCTCCTCGGCGTACTCGGCGGTCCCGTCGGCGTCGAACCCGGCCGGGTCGACCAGCTGCTCGGCGATCTGGCCGGGGGTGAGCCCGAGCTTGCCGCCCGCGATCTCCAGTGCGGCACCGATCCGCTTGCGGTCGCCGTTGTCCTTGGTGGTGGTGTCCAGCTTGGCCAGCGCGCGCAGGGCCTCGGCGTCGCCGCGCAGGCCGAGGGCCAGGATGCCGGAGTTGACCACCTTCTTGCTGGGGATCCAGCCGTCCTCGGTGCTCATCGCCCGCCGCACCAGGCCGAGGAGCGCGGGCACCACCCACTCCCTCGGCACCAGGGCCGCGGCCCAGGCCGCCGCGCGCACCACGTCGGCGTTGCGGTCGTCCACCACGAGGGGCACGAGCTCGCCCCAGGGGGCCTTGGCGTTCACCGCCGGGGCGTCGGCCACCCGCTCCACCAGCATCCGCAGCACATCAGCGGCCGCGGGGTCGGCGAGCAGGGCGGTGGTCGCGGCGGACCAGGCCTTGCCGGGTTTGCTGCCGGTGGCCGCGGCCAGCTGCCGCAGCACCGCGGTGGCGGCGGCGTGGTCGTGACCGGGCAGTTCGGCGCGCACCGCCGCGGACCAGCCGTCCACCGGGAGCAGCACGGACAGGTCCAGCTCGCCGGAGTCCCCTGGCAGGGCCGCGACCATCCGTGCCCGCAGCGCGCTGCGATCCCTGGGGAACAGGTCCGCCCGTTCGTCCAGCGCCGCCAACAGGATTCGCAGGCCTGCCGCCGATCCGGCGTGCTCGGCCAGCGCGGTGGCGATCTTGAACGGCACCACCGGGTCGGCACAGGCGGCTTTGGCCGCGACCCCGGCGGCGAGCTCGGCCTCGGCCGCGGTGACCGTGAACGGCCTGCGCAGCGCGGCCGCCGCCGACTCCCGCAGGTCGTGCCAGAAGTGACTGTTGAAGCGCCCGGTGGCCGTCATGCGCACCAGCGACATCAGCGCCGACCCGATCCGCTCCGGCGGCTCACCGGCCAGGCTGTCCCGCCACTGCTCGTGCCTGCCCGCGCGCAGCAGTGCCAGCAGGTCCTTGGCGCGCGCGTCGTGTTCCTTCCAGACCACGTCAGCCCCCCACCAGCGGAACCAGCCGGACAAAGCTCACCTCGTCCGCCTCGGCCAGGCTCAACGGCTCGTCCAAGTCCTCGACCTGCCGGTCGCCGACGAAGACGAAGAACCCGTTGCGCGAAAAGGCCCGCACCGCCGTGTCGGCGGCGTTCTCCCAGTCCAGGCGGGCGGCGGTCCGGGCGTTGCGCCGGGCCACCTCCTCGCGCACCCGGAAGCGGATCAGCTCCCGCAGCGTGATCGGGCTGGGCACCTCGGCCAGCAGCAGCCGGGCGGTCTGCTGCCCGGTCGGCGTCGAGTCGGTCACCACGATGGTCATCCCCACGCCGCGGACTATGGCAGCAGGCACCGACAGTCAGCAGGCGTCGGCGGTCAGGACCGGGTCTGGCTGGTCCGCTTGTCCCGGGCGGCCTCGAACCGGTTCTTCTCCACCACCGCGCCGGCGGCGAAGCAGAACCGGTAGACCACGACCCCGCCGCGCAGCGTGGCCTGCTCGTCCTTGGACAGGAAGTGGCGGCACTTGGCCCCGCGCGGCAGCGGTGGGCCCTGCTGGCGGTAGCTGGCGAACATCTTGGAGCCGCCGTGCGGGAGGATCCGGTCGGCCTCGGTCTTGGTCTGGCCGACCGCGACCGAGTCGTAGTCGCCGCGGGTGAGGGTCATGCCCTCCCAGGCCTTGAGGATCCAGCAGCCCGCGACGAAGGCGACCAGGGTCACCGTCAGCACCACACCCACACCGATGCCGAGTGCGTTGCGGACCTTCCGGTTCATCACCCCGAGCGTTCCTTCCCCCAGTGCCGTCGCTGTCCCCGCCAGCCTCCCGTGGCCGCGGCTACGGCCACATCACTCTGAAGTCTGGGGCGCTGCTCTCCAAGGTCTATCCCGGAGTCCATCTCAGGTGCCACCGAGCCCGGCCTCGTGCGCCAGGATCGCGGCCTGCACCCGGTTCGAGCAGTCGAGCTTGCCCAGCACCCGGCTGACGTACATCTTCACGGTGGCCTCGCTCATGTAGAGCCTGCCGCCGATGTCGGCGTTGGACAGGCCCTGGGCGAGCAGTTCCAGCACCTCGCGCTCGCGGTCGGTGAGCACGTCCATGCGGCGCTGGGCGTCCACCGCCTTGGCGTTGCCGCCGGTGGCCGAGACCCGGTTGATCACCCACTTGGTCACCGAGGGCGAGAGGTAGGCCTCTCCGGCGGCGACCACCCGCACCGCGCGGATCAGCTCCTCCGGCGCGGAGTCCTTGAGCAGGAACCCGGCCGCCCCGGCGTCCAGGGCGCGGCCGATGTACTCCGACTCGCCGAAGGTGGTCAGGATGACGACCCTGGTGCCGGGGGCCAGGCCGGTCAGCTCGGCCAGCGCGGACAACCCGTCCATGCCGGGCATGCGGATGTCCAGCAGCAGCACGTCGGCGGAGCGGGCGGTGACCTCGGCGATGGCCGCGCGGCCGTCCCCGGCCTCGGCGATCACCTCGATGTCCTCGGCCGCGGAGAGCACGAGCTTGATGCCCGCCCGCACCAGCGGCTCGTCATCGGCGATGATCACCCGGACCACGTCTGCCTCCACCATCCCGGCCGCGTCCGGCCCTGACCTTCGTGCCCGGTGATGCTCGCACACTAGAACGGCCGCTTGACCACCAACCGATCTTTCCGGGCCAACTTGCCGTCCTGGAAGCAGAACCGGAACGCCTCGGTGCGGTTCTGCGGCAGCTCGGAGCCGTCGACGTAGTAGTAGCGGCAGTGCGTGCCCTCCGGCGGCGGGCCGCTCTGGTCGGCGATGCGCAGCTCAGCGCCCGGGCTGGCCTCGCCGAAGCGCTCCACCATGACCTGTTCGGTCTCGCCCAGCTGGACCTGGTCGAACTTCTCCGCCTCCAGCAGCACGCCGTTGCGGATGATCACCCAGGCGACTATCCCGGCGAAGGAGAGCGCGCTGATGAGCACCAGCCCGGTGATGGCCAGCCCGGTGAGCACCGGCCGGTGCCGGATGGTCTCCAGCAGCTTGCTGACCTCGGTGCGGGCCAGCGGGTGGGTGGCCGGGCCGGGCGCGGGCGGGCCGTCGAGCTCGGCCACCGCCTCGGCCGGCTCGCCGTCGAAGGGCAGCACCGCGGCCAGCCGGAACCCGCCGTCGGCGGTGTGCGCGGCGTGCAGCACGCCCCCGGCCAGCCGCACCCGCTCACGCAGCCCGGTCAGGCCCTGCCCGCTGCCGCCGCCGCGGGGCGGGGCGGTGGCGGGGGAGTTGACCACCTCGATGATCACCGCGTCGGACTCGTAGTTGAGCCGGACGGCGACCGCGCCGCCGGGTGCGTGCCGCAGCGCGTTGGTCAGGCCTTCCTGGGCGACCCGGTAGATGGCGTTCTCCACCGGGCGGGGCAGTGGCACCGGCTCGCCGGTCTCGGTCTGGGTGACCGGGGTGCCGCTGCTGCGCGCGGTGGCCACCAGTTCGGGCAGCTGGTCCAGGCGGCGGGCGTGCAGCGGCGCGTCCTCGCTGTCCTGGCTGAGCACGCCGATGATCTCCCGCAGCTCCTCCATGGCCCGCCGCGCGGTGTCGTGCAGCACCCCGGCGGCCTCGGCCTGGGCGGCGTCGCCGTGCGCGGCCAGCTTGAGCCCGCCTGCCTGCAGGGAGATCAGGGTGAGGTGGTGGCCGAGGCTGTCGTGCATGTCCACCGCGATCCGGGTGCGTTCCCGGATCCGGGCCTCGGCGACCAGCGACCGGCGCTCCCGTTCCAGGTAGACCGCGCGTTCGCGCAGCGCCTCCACCAGCAGGGTGCGCCGGGCGCTGGAGCGGCCCAGCACCGCGGGCACCCCGACGAACAGCAGCGTCATGATCACGTTGATGCCCAGCACCAGCATGCTGGTCAGCACGCTCTCGGAGTACAGCGGGGACACCGCCCCGGCCAGCAGGAAGTGCCCCAGCGCCGCGCCGAGCAGCTGGTACAGCGACCCGATCCGCCGTCCCGCCCCGTAGGCCAGCGGGACCGCCACCACGCCCGCGCCCAGCGCGCTGAGCACCAGCGCGGTGGCCGGGTAGCGGCGGCGGGCGAACAGGCACAGCGGGGTCACCGCCAGCGCGAAGACCCGCAGCGCGGGGTGCGGCGGGAGTTGCAGCACCAGCAGGGACAGCCCGACCAGCAGGTAGAGCCCGATCTCCAGGCTCCACTGGCGCCAGCCGGAGATGCCCAGCCACGGCCGCCGGGCGGTGGTGTCCATCGGCTCAGCCTAGTGATCGCGGGGTCAGCGCAGGTCAGCGGTGGCGGTGCGGCCCACCGCGATGGCCAGTGGCCCGCCGATGGCCGCCACCGAGATCACGATCGCCTGCCACAGCGGCAGCGGGCCCGCGGTGAACAGCCGGTCGAAGGCGGCGTTGACGTTGAGCCAGGACACGATGTCGGCCAGCAGCGGCGAGGCGGTGAACACCCCTTGCACGGTGCCCAGCAGCAGCGGCAGCGCGAGCGCGATGAGCAGGGTGAACAGCACGCTGCGGGTGGCCGCGCCGAGCACGAAGCCGAAGGCGAAGCTCAGCAGCATCCCGGCGAAGCCCGCAAGCAGCGGCACGTCTAGCCGGGCCACGCCCTGCCCGTCGGCGGCGGCGAAGGCGGCGGTGGTGATGCCGCCCAGCGCGGTGGCCAGGCCGAGGCCGAGCACCCCGGCGAGCAGTCCGGACAGGGCCTGGGCGCCGAGCCAGCGGCCGCGGTCGGAGCTGACGCCGAGCACCACGGCCACCCCGCGGCGGGCCCACGGGTCGACCGCGAGCACGGCCCCGGCGATGGGGGCGAGCAGGGCCAGCAGGCCGAGGTAGATCGAGACGGCGGCGCGCTGGACCTCGGCGTCGATGACGCTGATGTTGGCCAGCGCGGCGATCAGCACCGCGGTGCCGAGCAGGGCGGGCAGCAGCAGCGCGAGCTGCCCGGCCCGGTGTGCCCGCAGCGCGCCGAGGTGGCCGCGGATGAGGCGGGACAGGCCGATGGGGGTGGTGGCGAGGGTGCTCATCCGGCTTTCCTCAGTTCGGTGTCGTGGGCCCGCAGGTACAGCTCTTCCAGGCTCGCGCCGCCCGCGCGCAGGACGGACAGCGACTCGTCCAGCACGATCCGGCCTTCCCGGATGAGCACCACCCGGTCGACGTAGGTCTCCAGGGCGTGCAGGTCGTGGCTGGAGACGAGCACGGTCGACCCGGCCAGCGCGCGTTCGGCCAGGGTGTCGCGGACGAAGCGCTGGGCGACCGGGTCCAGGCCGTTGGTGGGCTCGTCCAGCAGCAGCACCGGCCGCTCGCCCAGCAGCGCCAGGCCAAGGGCCAGCCGCTGGCGCATGCCGAGGGAGTAGGTGCGGATCCGGTCCCCGGCGGCCTTGGTCAGCTCGACCCGTTCCAGCATGTGCTCGGCCGCGCCCGCGGGCAGGCCGAGCAGGTCGGCCACGATGGTCGCGGCCAGCCGCCCGGTCCAGTTGGGCGGCAGCGCGGAGGCGTCCAGCGAGCTGCCCACCACCCGACCGACGGCGGCGTAGTCGCGGACGTCCTTGCCGAGCACCAGCAGCCGTCCGGCGGCGGGGCGGGCCAGCCGCAGCGCGCAGCGCATCAGGGTGGTCTTGCCCGCGCCGTTGTGGCCCACCAGCGCGGTGACCTGTCCGGGCGCCGCGGCGAAGGACACCCCGTCCAACACCGTGCGGCGCCCGAACCGCTTGCTCACGTTCTCTGCCTCAAACATGACACAACCGTAGAAAGGCGCAGGTCACCGCGTCAGTTGCCCAAAGTCGAGCCGGGCGCTGACGATCGTCTGGCCTATCGGGCCGGCAGGGTCGCGGGCAGGCCGCAGGCGGTGACGAACTCCGGGCCGAAGGTGGTCACCTCGGCGACCAGGCCGCCCTCCACCCGCAGCACGTCCAGGTTGGTCGCGGTGAACAGCTCCTCGCCGGGCTTGCGGACGTAGTTGCCCAGGGCGGGCTGCCGGTTGACCCAGGCGGGCAGTGCGGCCCACTGGCCCCAGGAGTCGCGGCCGCCTTCCAGCACCGCGGCCCAGCCCTCGATGACGGTGTCCCGGCCGCTGGTGGCGAACGGCTCCGGCGGCATGGTGTGCACGATGTCCGCGCGCAGCAGCGCGGCCAGCGCGTCGGTGTCGGATGCCTCGGTGGCCGCGACGAAGCGGGCCAGCACGTCCTTCTCCTCCGCGGTGGGCTCGGCCGGCATGCTCCAGTCGGCGCGGCGGGCGGGCAGGTGCTCCTTGAGGGTGACGCGGGCCCGCTGCAGCGCGCTGTTGGCCGAGGCGACCGTGGTGTCCAGTGCCTTGGCGGTCTCGGCGGCCGACCAGCCGAGCACGTCGCGCAGGATCAGCGCCGCGCGCTGGCGGGGCGAGAGGTGCTGCAGCGCGACCAGGTAGGCCAGCTCGATGGTCTCGCGGGCCACCGCCACCGCGTCGGGTTCTTCCTCGGCGGGCGCGGCCAGGTCGAGCAGGTGGTCGGGGTAGGGCTGGAGCCAGCTGACCTCGGCGGTGGTGGCGGTCTCCGGGGTGGCCACCGCGACCTGCTTGTCGGCGGGGCGTTTGCCGATGGCGTCCAGGGTCGCGTTGGTGGCGATCTTGTACAGCCAGGCCCGGACGCTGGCCCTGCCCTGGTAGCTCTCCCGCCGCCGCCAGGCCCGCAGGAAGGTCTCCTGCACCAGGTCCTCGGACTCCTCGAAGGAACCCAGCATCCGGTAGCAGTGCACCCGCAGCTCGTGCCGGTGCCGCTCGGTCAGCTCGGCGAACTCCTGCTCGGTGATGGTGGTCGCGGCGTTCATGACGTCTCCCTGGACTCCCGGCGCACCGCCTGCCGGCGCGTCACCACCTATGACCGGCCCTGCCCCGGAAACTCATCTCCGCCCAGCTCAGAGCAGGTGCAGCCCGGCCACCACGAAGGCCGAGCGGGGCTCGGGCTCCTCCCCGCACCCGGCAGGCGCCGGCGGCACCGGCTTTTCCACAACCTCCACCAGCCAGCTCCGCCCGTCCAGGTGCGTGACCCGGATCGGCTCGTCCTGTTCCTCGGACACGGTCAGCGCGTCCGGATCGAGCTCGCCCAGCCGTTCCCGCACCGCCAGCTCCGCGGCCTGTCCCCGCCGGCTCCAGGTGCTGCGCCCGCGCACCCCGGCGAGTTCGACCTGCCCCTTGCGCGCGGCCAGCAACGCGGCCTGCGCCGTGGCCAGGTCCAGGCGGCCGTAGGTGTAGCCGGTGGGCAGCAGCAGCGCGGTGGGCGCGAACCGGTGCCCGCCGAGGTGGCTGCACTCCCACACCGAAGGCCGGAACCCGTGGTCGAGCTCCTCGGCGATCGGCCGCCCCAGCACCGCACAACAACGGTCCCGCCGCCCGTTGGTGCAGATCAGCATCAACGGCTCGGCAGTCGGTTCGCCCAGCTCCGGCGCATCGAAGTCCAGGTCCAGCAGCTCCCGCGGATCCTCGAGCGTCGCGGTGTGCAGGCTGGTGGCCCCTGGCGTGGTCCGCGCCAGGAACACCCGCCGCGCCCGCCCCGCCTCACTGCGCCCCGGCCGACGAACCAGCAGCACCCGGGTCCCGGTCCCGTCACTGCGCCGGACCAGCTCCGCGCCCAGCCCCGGATCCAGCCGGCTCTCCAGCAGCGCCTTGCGCCCCCACGGCCCGCCCTGCTCCAGGCACAGCCAGTTGACGGCGGTCGGCCCGGTGGCCGCCACGGGTTCCCCCAGCCACGCCGCGCACCCGCTCATACGCGTTCCGTGACGGTGTTCATGCTGGTCACACCATCAGTGTGCACCGTCGGCCACCGTGGTCAGCTCCAGCCCGTCGCCAATGGCGAGTGGGAGCGAGTGGTAGCCGTTGCCCGGCGCGCGCACGTGCGCGAGGTAGTCACTGAGCCGCCCGCCGTTGACCTCGGTGTCATCGGCGACGATCAACGCCCCCACTCGTAACCGGGCGCGTAGCGAGACCAGCACCGGCAGGTACAACTGCTCCCAGCCGTCAAGCAACAGAAGATCAATCGGCCCCGCCACATCGCCAAGCGTCTCCAGCGCGTCCCCGGTCCGGACCTCGGCGCAAGCCCCCAGCCCCGCCTCGGCCAGGTGCCCGCGCGCGGCCGCCGCCTTGCCCGGATGCAGCTCGGTGGAGATGACCCGCCCCCCGCTGCCGCCGTCCCGGACCGCCGCGGCCAGGTAGAGCGTGGAGATCCCGAACGAGCTGCCGAACTCCACCACCGTGCGCGCCCGGGTGCCACGGACGAGGGTGTGGAGCAGCTCGCCCACCTCCCTCGGCACCGGCAGGTAGGCCTCGCCGAGCAACTCGGCCAGCGCCCGCGGATCGGGCATGGTTTCCAGCGCGGGCCTGGCGGCCTCGACGTGCAGGTCGTCCACCCGGTCGGCTTCGGCGTGCAGCCGGTCCAGCACCGCGGTGACCCGCTGATCAGTGATCGTCATGGCCCTGACGCTAGAAGCCGACTGGATTGCCTGCCAACGCAAGTTCGGCAAAGACGGTTTGCGCCAAACGCAACTAGCCTCGCCCCAGCCCGCCGCACCAGCGCCGCCCGACTCATTGGCGCGCAGGCCCGCTGCCAGCCGAACAACGCAGGACCCCGGCAACCCGCCGGCGGCACCGCGAACCTCCCAGCGACGAACGCACCAGCCAAGCGCCCAGCGCCCCTCGCCGCCCACCGCCCGCCGCCCCTCGCCGCCCGCCGCCCCTCGCCGCCCGCCGCCCCTCGCCGCCCGCCGGCCCGAGGCGATCGACAACCCGCCCAACGACTCCCGCCATCCAGCGACCTGCGCCGTCCAACGCCCCGTGCGAGCGGCAGCAGCGACGCAACGCCACCGGCTCGACCGACCTGACCGCGAAGCCTGCTCGCGAACCTGCGCAACTCTGCTGACGCGCTTCTCACCGCTGGAGGCGACGGCACTCGACCGGGACCCTGGCTCGCAGGCGTCAGGCTTCACGGTGCCGGCAAACCGGGCCGTCTGTGACACCCGAGCCGTCTCGGACAAACCGGCTTCTGCGACAACCGGCTTCTGCGACGAACCGGCTGGCCTCTGCGACGAACCGACCGGTGTGACTCGCCGGTCCGAGCCCCTGACGGGGTCCGCCGCCGCCACCGTTCCTCTGCGGAACGCTCAAACCGCGATTTTGGTTGCCTCGCGTCTTGACCTTGCCACTCGATCGGGTGACCTGGACGCCTGTTCCTGCACCGCGCCAACCGGCCCCGCACCAGCAGCATATCCCTGCGACCAGCGGATACCCGACCGACCCACGACTGACCGCCCCCAACGACTCCCGACCGGCCAACGCGAACCGAGAACGCCAACGACCGCCAACGACCGGACCGCGATCACCGGCAACCGGACGCCCGCGCCCTGCCCCGCCCCGCCTGCCGTGATCACCGCCCCAACTCCGCCCGTCACCCGATCACCCGCGGCTAGCCTGACCCCATGACTGGGGACCTGTTCACCGACGCCATCCGCTCACCCGAGCACCTGCGCGAGCTCTACGAAGCGCCCTCCCCGCTGGCCGCGCGCAAGCAGATCACCGAGATCGACGAGATGGCGCGCCGGTTCATCGCCTGCTCGCCGCTGGTCTTCATCTCCAGCGCCGGTGCGAGCGGCAGCTGCGACGTCACCCCGCGCGGCGGGCCTGCCGGGTTCGTCTCGGTGCTGGACGAGCAGCACCTGGTGGTCCCGGACGCCACCGGCAACAAGCGGCTGGACACCTGGCAGAACGTGATCGAGACCGGCCGGGCCGGGTTGTTGTTCGTCATTCCCGGCCGCGGCCAGACTCTGCGGGTCAACGGCGCCGCCTGTGTCAGTGCGCGCCCTGAGCTGCTGGAGTCGCTGACCGCGGTGGGCAAGCCGCCCCGGTCGGCGCTGGTGGTGCGGGTGGAGGAGGTCTACGCGCATTGCCCGAAGGCGTTCGTGCGGTCCAAGGCCTGGCAGCCGGAGCACTGGCTGGACCCCGGTCTCCAGCCCAGTCCGGCCGAGGTCACCCACGCGCACCTGCGGATGCCCGAGATGACCATCGCCATGGTCGAGCAGAGCCAGCGGGAGTCGCTGCTCTACCGGTTGGAATGATCATCGGGTAACTGGTCGCGGACCAGTTCCACCAGCTCGTCCTTGTCCTTGATGTGGCGGTAGAGGGCCATGGGGGAGCAGCGCATGCGTTCGGCGACCCGGCGCATGCTCACCCCCGCCAAGCCCTCTTCCGTGGCGATGGCCACCGCGGCGGCGACCACCGCGTCCCGTGTCAGTCTGGCCGGGCGTCCCGGCCGTCGTGGTTGCTGGCCCCCAGGCGTCATCACATGAGTGTGCCTGAGACACGCAAGTGCCAAACGCGCCACCGGGCGCTAGAACCGAACACAGCGGAGTTGGAGGAACCCATGGCACCGGTCACGGTGATCACCGGCGGCGGTCGTGGCATCGGCGCGGCCACCGCGCGCAAGCTGGCCGCCGACGGCCACCGGGTGGCGATCAGCTACGTGCAGGCCAGCGGCCCGGCCGAGGAGCTGGCCAGGGAGATCGTCACGGCCGGCGGGCACTGCCTGTGCGTGCGCGCCGACACCACGGTGCGCGCGGACGTGGACCGGCTCTTCGACCTGGCCGGGCAGGAGCTGGGCGTGGTCACCGGACTGGTCAACAACGCCGGGATCACCGGCCCGCTGGGCCGCCTCGCCGAGTTGTCGGAGGAGACGCTGCGCCGGGTGGTGGAGGTCAACGTGGTCGGCTACCTGCTGTGCGCCCAGCGCGCCGCCCGCCAGATGGCCACCTCCGCCGGTGGCGTGGGCGGGGCGATCGTGAACATCTCCTCGGCCGCGGCGACCCTGGGCAGCCCGAACGAGTACGTGCACTACGCGGCGACCAAGGGCGCGGTGGACTCGATGACGGTGGGGCTGGCCAAGGAGCTGGCCGCCGACGGCATCCGGGTCAACGCGGTGGCCCCCGGCATCATCCAGACCGAGATCCACGCCGCCATGGGCGATGCGGACCGGCCGTGGCGGCTGGCCGACCGGATCCCGGCGGGGCGGCCGGGGGAGCCGGAGGAGATCGCGGCCGCGGTGGCCTGGCTGCTCGCCCCGGAGTCCTCGTTCACCACAGGTGCGGTGGTGCGGGTGGCCGGCGGTTTGTAGGCGTTTAGCGGGGCCGCCCCCAGCGTTGTGTTCGCGCTAAGCGCAACGTCAGAGCGGCCGCCTACGCTCCCGGCCATGACCTACCTGAGCAGCGCGGACACCGTTGAGCACACGCTGACGCTGGCCGCGGGCCGGGAACGGCCCAAGCTGACCTACCACACCGATGGTGACCGCCTGGTCGTCTTCGCGGCGGTGGGCGGGGCCCCGCAGCACCCGAGCTGGTTCCACGAGGTGCTCACCCACCCCGAGGTCACCGTGGAGCTCGACGGCGAGACCTTCCCCGCCGTCGCCGCGGTCACCACCGGCCGGGAGCGGTACCGGATCTGGTCCACCGCGGTGCGCCGCACCCCGGCGCTGGCGGAGTACCAGGTCAGGGCCGGGGCGCGGACGATCCCGGTGATCACCTTGCGCCGCAGGGAAGTCTGAAGAGGAGGGTGTCGGTGCGGGCTGGCAAGATCGCCGCGTGCGCTTCTACGCTGACCTGCACATCCATTCCAAGTACTCCCGCGCCTGCAGCCGTGACTGCGACCTGGAACACCTGACCTGGTGGGCCAGGCGCAAGGGCATCGCACTAGTCGGCACCGGGGACTTCACCCACCCGGCCTGGTTCGCGCACCTGTCCGAGACCCTGGAGCCGGCCGAACCCGGGCTCTACCGGCTCAAGCCGGACCTGGACCGTGACATCGACCGGACCCTGCCCGGCAGCTGCGCGGGCACCGACGTCCGGTTCATGCTCTCGGTGGAGATCTCCACCATCTACAAGCGCGGTGACAAGACCCGCAAGGTCCACCACCTGATCTACCTGCCGGACCTGGAGGCCGTCGCCCGGTTCAACCAGCGCCTTGGCAAGATCGGCAACCTGGGTTCGGACGGACGACCCATCCTCGGCCTGGACTCCCGGGACCTGCTGGAGATCACCCTGGAGGCCAGCCCGGACGGCTACCTGGTGCCCGCGCACGTGTGGACCCCGTGGTTCGCGGTGCTGGGCTCGAAGTCCGGCTTCGACGCCATCGAGGACTGCTACCTGGACCTGGCCGAGCACATCTTCGCGGTGGAGACCGGCCTGTCCAGCGACCCGGAGATGAACTGGCAGGTCTCCGGCCTGGACAAGTACCGCCTGGTCAGCAACAGCGACGCGCACTCCCCGCCGATGCTGGGCCGGGAGGCCACCGTCTTCGACACCGCGCTGGACTACTTCGCGCTGCGCCGCGCGCTGGAGACCGGCGAGGGCTTCGCCGGGACCGCGGAGTTCTTCCCCGAGGAGGGCAAGTACCACCTGGACGGGCACCGCAAGTGCGAGGTCCGCTTCGACCCGGCGCAGACCCGCGCGCACGACGGACGCTGCCCGGAGTGCAAGAAGCCGCTGACCGTCGGCGTGCTCAGCCGGGTCAACGACCTGGCCGACCGCCCGCTCGGTTACCGGCCCGAGGGCGCGGCCGGGTTCCGCAGCCTGGTGCCGCTGCCGGAGATCATGAGCGAGATCCTCGGCGTCGGCCCGAAGTCGAAGAAGGTGCAGACCGCGCTCAACGCGCTGACCACCGCGCTGGGCCCGGAGCTGACCATCCTGGACGAGGTGCCGCTGCACCTGATCGCCGAGCAGCACGAGCTGCTGGGCGAGGCGATCGGGCGGCTGCGGCAGGGCACGGTGATCAGGGACTCCGGCTACGACGGGGAGTACGGGGTGATCCGGCTGTTCGAGCCGGGTGAGCTGCGCCGCCGCACCGAGGCCAACTCCTTCGCGCTGTTCGAGGACAGCCTGTTCGCCCCGCAACCCGAACCGAAGCCCAAGCCGCGTCCCGCCGCGGAGCCCGACCTGCCCGCCGAGCCGCCGCCCGCGCCAGGGCTCGCCGCCGTCCCGGAGCCCGCCGCGACCGGGGCACCGGCGTCCCTGCTCGACGGCCTTGACCCCGACCAGCGCGCCGCCGCCGAACGCCTCGGCGGCCCGCTGCTGATCATCGCCGGACCGGGCACCGGCAAGACCCGCACCCTCACCCACCGCCTGGCGCACCTGGTCACCGCGCACGACGTGCCGCCGGAGCAGTGCCTGGCGATCACCTTCACCCGCCGCGCCGCCGAGGAGATGCGGGAGCGCCTGGCCCTGCTGGCCCCCGCACACGCCGGGCGGCTGACCATCTCCACCTTCCACGCCCTCGGTGTGCGTTTCCTGCGTGAGCTGCACGAACGCCTCGGCCTCTCGCCGAACTTCACCATCGCCGGCACCGAGGCGCAGCTGGCCATCCTCACCGAGGTCACCGGCGCGGAGAAGACCGCCCGCGAGCTCCTGGACGGCAAGACCGACTGGGACCCGCACCTGCGGGAGAGCTACACCAAGACCCTGCGCGCCAGGGACCTGGTCGACTTCGACGACCTGATCACCCAGCCCGTGCGGCTGTTGGAAGAGGACCCGGAGCTGGCCGCGGCCTACCGCGAGCGCTACCGGTGGATCTCGGTGGATGAGTACCAGGACGTGGACGAGCTCCAGTACCGGCTGCTGCGGCTGCTGGCCGGGGAGCGGGCCAACCTGACCGCCATCGGCGACCCCGACCAGGCGATCTACCGCTTCCGCGGCGCTGACGTCGGGTTCTTCCTGCGCTTCCAGCAGGACTTCCCCGGCGCGGCCACCGTCCAGCTGAGGCGCAACTACCGCTCCGGCAAGCACATCATCGCCGGGGCCCGCCAGGCCATCGAGCCCACCACCCTGGTGCCCGGCCGGGAGCTGCTGGCCTGCGGCAGCCATGCCGAGCACGCGCCGATCGGCCTGCACACCGCCGCCGATGAGACCGCGGAGGCCGCTTTCGTCGCGCGCACCATCGACCAGCTGCTGGGCGGCTCCTCCTTCCACTCCCTGGACAGCGGCCGGGTGGACGGGGACGGCGACGGTGGGCTGTCCTTCAGCGACTTCGCCGTGCTGTACCGCACCGACAGCCAGGCCCGCGCCGTGGTGGAGGCGCTGACCAGGGCCGGGGTGCCGTTCCAGAAACGCTCGCACGACCGGCTGCTGCACCGGCCGGGGGTGGCCGAGATCCTGCGCGAGCTGACCTTCACCGACCCCGGCGCGGCCCAGGACGTCCCGGCCAGGGTGCGCGCGGCCGCGAACACCGCGCTGAGCCGGATCCCGGCCGCCGAGCTGGCCGAACGCGAGGCCGACATCCACACCGCGCTGGAGCTGCTCGCCCCGCTGACCCGCCGTCACGAGCAGGACCTGGACGCCTTCCGCACCGAGCTGTCCCTCGGCGCGGAGGTCGACGCGCTGGACTCGCGCGCCGACCGGGTCTCGCTGCTGACCCTGCACGCGGCCAAGGGCCTGGAGTTCCCGGTGGTCTTCCTCATCGGCTGCGCGGACGGCCTGCTCCCGCTGCGCTGGCAGGGCGCGGCCGGGGTCGACGAGGAGCACGTGCGGGAGGAACGGCGGCTGTTCTTCGTCGGCATGACCCGCGCCCAGGACCGGCTCTACCTCAGCCACGCCGTCCAGCGGCACCGGCACGGGGCGGAACGCTCGCTGCCGGTGTCGCCGTTCCTGGCGGTGCTGGGCGCGGACCTGCTGGCGCGGCACGGCGAGGCGGTGCCGCGCAAGCGCAAACCGCGCCAGATCAGCCTGTTCTAGCTACCGTCGGAGGATGACCGAGACGAGTCCGCCCAGCATCTACCCGGCCCTGCGCTACACCGACGCCGACGCCGCGCTCACCCATCTGACCACGGTGTTCGGCTTCACCGAGAAGTCGGTCTCCCGGTCCCCGGCCGGCGTGATCGAGCACGCCGAGCTGTCCTGGGGCAATGGGCTGATCATGCTCAGCCAGCGCAGCGCCGAGCCCAGCCCGTTCGACACCGGCCGCAGCGTGCTCTACCTGGTGGTGGCCGACCCGGACGCCCACCACGACCAGGCGGTGGCCGCCGGGGCGCAGGTGATCATGCCGCTGACCGACCAGCCGTACGGGTCCAGGGAGTACGCGGCCACCGACCCCGAGGGCAACGTGTGGTGCTTCGGCACCTATCAGCCCACGGCCTGAGCGGCGCGCGCGGGCACCTCGATCGCACCGAGGTAGCCGTCCGGCCGCACCAGCACCACCGCGCCCTCCGGCACGCCGTAGCTGGCCCGCACCGACTCCTCGGTGACCATGACGGTGCGCACGTCCTGGCTGGTCAGCTCAGGTGTGGCCGCGCTCGTCCCGAACTCCAGCCGGGTCCAGTGCGGCCCGCGGAACAGCTCGAACAACCGCCTTCCGTCGGCCAGCCGGGCATCGGGCGCGCGGTCCCCGGCGGCCAGCCCGGTCGCGCTGTGCCAGCCTGCCGCCGCCAGTGGCCCGCCGCGGTAGCTGATGTCGAGCTGGTCGGTCTCCTTGCCGCGCCGGATGCCCTCGGCGGCGTCCCGTTCGACCAGCCGTGAGCTCAGCCCCAGCACGTCCGCGGCCACCGGCAGCCGCTCGGCCTGGTAGGTCTCCAGCAGCTCGTCCGGCTCTCCGGAGAGCACCGCGGCCAGTTTCCAGCCGAGGTTGTAGGCGTCCTGCACGCCGGTGTTGAGTCCCTGGCCGCCGGCGGGGGAGTGCACGTGCGCGGCGTCCCCGGCCAGGAACACCCGGCCGACCCGGTAGCGGTCCACCATCCGCACGTTGGCCCGGTACCGGGAGAGCCAGATCAGCTCGGTCAGCCGCAGGTCCGCCCGCCCGGTCGCGGCGGTGACCAGCTCTTGCAGCCCGGACAGGGTGGGCAGCTCGACGCCGTCCGGGGGTGGGGCGATGAGCTGGAAGGTGTCGGTCCCGGCCAGCGGGCACAGCGCGAGCTTGCCGGACTCACCCGGCCAGAGGTGCCAGAACTCGCGGTCCAGGCCGGTGAGCCGGAGGTCGCCGACGAGCATCTGCTGGGTTTCGATGGTCTCGCCGAGGAAGTCCACGCCCAGGGTCTTGCGCACGAAGCTGCGGCCGCCGTCCGCGCCCACCAGGTAGGAGGCGCGCACGGTCTGCCCGCCCACGGTCGCGCTCACCCCGTCGGTGTCCTGGGTGAACCCGGTCAGCGGCGTGCCGAACTCCACCGCGCCGCCCAGTTCGGCCAGGCGCTCGCGCAGCAGCGCTTCGGTGCGCCACTGCGGGCTCATCAGGCCGTTCGGGTACGGCACCGCGTCGGTGGCTTCGCGGGGTTCGAAGAGCCGGTGCTCGCCGAGCACCTGGTAGCCGCGGTAGGCGCGCATCCGCGGATAGGGGCCGCCGTGGGCGAGGAGGCGCTCCAGCACGCCGAGGTCCTCGAAGACCTCCTGGGTGCGGGGCTGGATGCCCTTGCCGCGGGATCCGGCGAAGGGTTCGGTGGCGGCCTCGACCAGGCGGAACGGGATGTTCCGGCGGGCCAGGTCGATGGCCAGGGTGAGGCCGGTGGGTCCGGCGCCTGCGATGAGGACGGGCAGCACGAGCGCTCCTTAACGTCGTTCAATTTAACGTCGTTAAGGTTGCTTGAACGGCGTTAAGCTGTCAACCATGGCTCTGGATCGCGACACTGTGGTCCGCACCGCACTGGCGGTGCTCGACGAGGTCGGCCTGGACGCGCTGACCCTGCGCCGGATCGCCGCCAGCCTCGACGTGCAGGCTCCGGCGCTGTACTGGCACTTCAAGAACAAGCAGGAGCTCGTCGACGAGATGGCCACCCGGGTGCTGCGCTCGGCCACCGAGGTCCCGGAGGCCGAGCAGGCCGGGCTGGACTGGCGCGGGGTGGCCCGGCGCAACGGCCACGGCCTGCGCCGCGCGCTGCTGAGCCACCGCGACGGCGCGCGCATGGTCGCAGGCACCCACCTGACCGACACCAGCGCCTACGCCTCGATGGAGCGCACGCTGGCGATCTTCACCGCCGCCGGCTTCAGCCTCTCCGCCGCGATCACCGCACTGACCACGGTCTACCACTTCACCGTCGGCTTCGTCATCGAGGAGCAGGCGGTGCAGCCGCGCCCCGGTGAGCGCGACCCGAGCTACGACTTCGCCACCCGCGCCGCCCGGATGGACGCCGAGGCGACCCCGCTGGCGGTGGCCGCGGGCAAGGAGCTGTTCAGCGACTTCGACCGCCGCTACGAGGCCGGCCTGGACGTCATCGTGCGCGGCCTGGCCCACTGACCACCCCAGTTGTGGTGCCACACCCGTGGCGGTAGGCATCAGCCCAGGTCAAAGGCCCAGCAGTCAGTGGCCCAGCAGGCAGAACGGGTGCCCGGCCGGATCGGCGTAGACCTGCCAGCCGCGCCCGAGCATGCCGTCCAGCAGGGTGGCCCCCAGCTCCAGGACCCGCTCGTGCGCGGTGGCCAGGTCGGCCACGTCGATGTCCAGGTGCGCCTGCTGCGGCCGCGCCGGATCGCCCCACACCGGGGGCTGGTGCCGCGGCTGGCGCTGGAAGCAGAGCACCTGGCCGTCGGGCAGGTGCAGGGTGGACCAGTCGGCGTTGACCGCCCACCGCCGGTCCGGCCGGTTGACCTCGCCGCCGAGCAGTTCCTGGTAGAAGGCGGCCAGTCGGCGCGGGGCCGGACAGTCCAGGACGACGCACTGGAACACACCCAAGGGACGCACCCGCGAGAGGCTACTGCCATCCTTGTCGCCATGACTCGCACGCTGTGCCTGGCCCAGGACCCGGCCGCGGACGCCCTGCTGACCGAGAGCCACCTGGCGCTGCTGTTCGGCATGCTGCTGGACCAGCAGATCCCGATGGAGAAGGCGTTCAAGGGCCCCAGGGTGCTCGCCGACCGGCTGGGCGATCTGGACGTGCGGCGCATCGCCGAGCTGGACCCCGAGGAGTTCACCTCGGTGATGGCCACCCCGCCCGCGGTGCACCGCTTCCCCGGCTCGATGGGCAAGCGGCTGCAAGAGCTCGCGCGGTTCCTGGTGGAGCACTACGACGGCCAGGTCGAGCGGCTGTGGACCGAAGGCGCGCCGGACGGCAAGGAGGTCCTCAAGCGGCTTAAGGCGCTGCCCGGCTTCGGCGACCAGAAGGCCCGGATCTTCCTGGCCCTGCTGGGCAAGCAGCGCGGCATCACCCCGAAGGGCTGGCGCGCGGCCGCGGGCGCCTATGGCGAGGACGGCGCCCGGCGCAGTGTGGCCGACGTGGTGGACACCGCCACCCTGACCGAGGTCCGCGAGTTCAAGAAGGCGGCCAAAGCGGCGGCCAAGGCGTAACCGCTGACCACAGAGGACCGAGGTTGTCCTCTTCGCTGCCTACGGTGGTGTCATGACCGAGATCGCCCCCTTCCGCATCGACATTCCCCAGTCCCAGCTGGACGACCTGCACGCGCGGCTGGACCTGACCCGCTGGCCGGAGGAGCTGCCCGGTGCGGGCTGGGACTACGGGGTCCCGCTCGGCTACCTGCGCGAGCTGGCTGCCCACTGGCGGCACGGCTACGACTGGCGCGCCCACGAGCAGCGCCTCAACAGCTATCCGCAGTTCACCACCGAGATCGACGGCCACCGGCTGCACTTCCTGCACATCCGCTCCCTGGAGCCGGATGCGGTGCCGCTGATCATGACCCACGGCTGGCCCGGCTCGATCGCGGAGTTCCTGGACGTGATCGGCCCACTGACCGACCCGCGCGGCCACGGCGCGCCCGAGGGCAGCCCCGCCTTCCACCTGGTGCTGCCCTCCATTCCCGGCTACGGCTTCTCCGGCCCGACCACCGAGGCCGGCTGGAACGTGGCCAGGGTGGCCAGCGCCTTCGCCGAGCTGATGCGGCGGCTGGGCTATGACCGCTACTTCGCCCAGGGCGGGGACTGGGGCTCGGCGATCAGCCTGGCACTGGGCGCGGCCGACCCAGACCACGTGCACGCGGTGCACCTGAACATGCTCATCACCCTGCCCGACCCTGGGATCGAGCTCACCGAGGACGAGCAGGCCAAGCTGGCCACCCTCGGCCGCTACCAGGACGAACTGTCCGGTTACATGAAGATCCAGTCCACCCGGCCGCAGACCCTCTCCTACGGGCTCACCGACTCCCCGGTGGGCCAGCTGGCCTGGATCGCGGAGAAGTTCAAGGAGTGGACTGACTCCGACTCCGCGCCCGAGGACGCGGTGGACCGCGACCACCTGCTGACCAACGTGATGCTGTACTGGCTCACCGGCACCGCCGGCTCCTCCGCGCGGCTGTACTACGAGTCCGCCCGCGCCTGGGGCAGCCAGCCCGCGCTGACCTGCCCGCTGGGCGTGGCGGTCTTCCCGCACGACCTCACCCAGCCGGTGCGGCGGCTGGCCGAGAAGCAGCACCCGACGCTGACGCACTGGAGCGAGATGCCCCGCGGCGGGCACTTCGCGGCCATGGAGGAGCCGGAGCTGTTCGTGGCGGATGTGCGGAAGTTCTTCCGCGACCAGCTGCCCATGTGATCAAGTAAGCCTCTACGGGGCCGGTCCCGGCACCCACGGGACCGGCCCCGTAGAACCCCTCCCCGCCCAGTTCGCCCCCGGTATCCCCGGTTTCCCCGGCAATTGGGATACGGCGAACCCCTGCCCGGACAACCCCGGCCGCCCCGAGACTCGGCAGCACCGGCCAGATTGGCCAGGACGAGATCCAGGGGAGAACACGGTGTCAGGAACGCGCGCACGGCGCTGGTGGGGGCTGCTGCTCGCATCAGCCCTGGCCGCCGGGACGCTCACGGCCAGCGCCACGGCCCAGCCCAGACCACCCGAGCCACCCGCCGCACCGCCGGCGACGCCCGCGGTCACCTGCACGATCACCGCGGGTGGCCTGATCGGCCAGCGCTGGCAGGACCTCAACGCCGGCGCGGGCCCGCTGGGCTGCCCGACCGGCCAGGAACAGGACGTGCCCGGCCGCCGCGGCCGCAAGCAGTCCTTCGACCGCGGCGAGGTCGTCTGGTCCCCTGACCAGGGCCCGAACCTGGTCGTCTCGGCCTACCGGGTGCACAACGACGTCACCGTGGACTGGGGTCCCACCAACGACCCGTGGAACTACGACGGCTTCCTGATCGGCTGGTTCCACAACGGCCTGTCCCGCGTGGAGGACGTCTACGGCGGCCCGCGCACCTGGGGCACCTTCACCATGCCGCTGACCCGCGGCGCAGGCCGCTACGACTTCACCGTCACCGGCTGCGACAAGCTGCCCGGCCAGTCCGGGCACAAGTGCGACCAGGGCGCCGCCATCCCGGTGAGCGTCACCCTGCCGGACACCGGCGCCACCCCGACCGGCTGCCCCGGCGCCGCGGTGGAGGGCACGCTCGGGCGGCGCTGGCGGGAGATGGGCGGGGCGACCGGCAAGCTCGGCTGCCCGACCGGTGCGGCGGTGACCGCGCCCAAGGGCCGGGTGCAGAGCTTCCAGCACGGCCAGCTCGCCGAGTCACCGGGCCAGGGCGGCAACCTGGTGGTGGCCACCTACTCGGTCAAGGGCCGGGTCTACGTCGAGTGGGGACCCACCGACGGCTACTTCTACGACTTCTTCATCGTGCGCTGGTACCAGCCGGGCCGGGAGGCCAAGCAGGCCGATGTGAAGTACCGGCAGGATCGGCGGCGGGAAGGCTTCTACAGCTTCAACGCCGAGGTCGGCGGCGAGATCGGCGTGGAGGTCGAGGGCTGCGACAACAGCCTGGGCGGCGCGCAGTGCCGCCAGGGCTGGACCCAGCGGGTGGCCACCACGGTGCGCTTCCCCGGCGGCGTCGACCTCGCGGGCGTCACCGCCACCACCCCAGCGGAAGCGCCGCGGCACCTGGACAAGCGACGTGAGCTGGTCGCGGACTACCAGGCCTGCCAGAGCGTGCTCAGCCCGACCGGGGAGAAGGCCGGCGAGGACACCGGCATCGCGCTGATGGCGCACCTGGAACGGCTGCGCCGCAAGGGCACGGGCAGCCAGTGCGAGAACCAGGCGCCCAGCCAGGAGCTGGTCAACCGGGTGCTGCGGCAGATGCGCCCGTACCTGACCGGCTCCTCCACCGACGACATCCCGACCTGCCACCGCGACGCCGACTACGACGCGGTGCTCAAGAGCCTGGTGGTGATCACCAGCAAGTACTGGGACCTGGTCTACCCGCTGACCCGCAAGCACCTGCTGCACCACCTGCTCAGCGAGAACGGCCCGCACTCGGTGGACGATGAGAAGATCACCGTCTGCGGCCTGGTCAACGTGCCGGAGACGGAGAACCACCGGCTGCTCATCGAAAGCTCCCGCTACCTGAGCAACCAGCGGCTGCGCGAGGCCACCGGCGAGGCCCGCTACGACAACGTGGCCAACGGCATGCGCGAGCACCTGCTGCGGCTGCTGCAACTCTTCGCCAAGCACGACTTCATGGAGTACAACGCCCGCCCCTACCAGCGGTACTCGCTCAACGCGCTGCTCAACCTGTTCGACCACGCCCAGGACCCGGCCATCCGCACCGCGGCCCAGATCGTGCTCGACTACGCCACCACCAAGTTCGCGGTGAGCAGCAACCAGCTGCGCCGGGCCGGGCCGTTCCGCCGGATCACCGACCGCGCCGACGCCGACAACCAGAGCTACTACACCGGCAACTCCGACCCGCAGACCGGCTTCTTCCTGCTCTGGACCGGCCTGGCCGGCAACACCGGCGGGCGCATCCCGCACCACTTCAGCGGTGAGGCGCTCATCGTCGGGGTGTCGGGCTATGTGCCGCCCCGTGCCGCGATCCACCGGGCGATGGACAAGTCCGGCGCGGCCTACCAGCACTCCTTCCAGCACGGCGCGCGGCCGAAGCTGAGCTTCTCCGCCGACAGCGCCATGCCGGGCATCGAGGTCTACCGCAGCTCGCCGTCCTTCCAGCTCACCGCGGGCGGGATCTGGGGCAACAGCGGCTACGGCCTGGACGAGTTCCGCGGCCCCAAGCTCTACGGCCGGGCCCAGGCCACCACCCTGATGCCCACCCACAACTCCCCGGGCCGGGAGACCCGCGCCGATGACCTGATCCGCTTCGACGGCTTCCACAACAGCGGCGGCCCGGCCGACCGGGACCGGGTCAACACCTGCGTGCAGGACGGCTTCGCCTGCGGTCTGCGGCTGAGCGTGCCGCAGTTCCTGCGGGAGTGCGCGCAGCGGGTGACCGAGGCCCGCTGGGAGTTCCTCAACCTCAACACCCCGGCCTGCGGGAACCTCGGTGTGTACGTGGCGCTCAACAGTGTGGACAGCGGAAACCCCGCGCACGGCACAGTCGGCGTCCTGCACGCGGTGGAGTCCACCACCATGGACTTCGCCACCTTCCACACCCGCACCAGGGAGCGGAACCCGAACCTGACCGCCGAGATCGCCAACCAGTCGGCTGGCACCATGACCACCGCCGAGGGCCGCCGCTACCAGTTCAAGCTCACCACCGGCGACAACTACGAGACGCTGATCAAGTCCATCGACGGCCAGCCGGTGGCCAACTGGACCAGCGCGCCCCTGGTCTCCGGCCCGATCCTGCGCAGCCGGGGCCACGAGGGCCACCTGGAGATCAGCTACCCGGAATGCCAGTCCACCACCACGCTGGACTACCGGGACCCGCTCAACCCTGCCATCACCACCCAGGGCGGCACCTGCCGCTGACCCCGCCCGGGCCGTCCCGCGCCGCTCCAGGGCAGCGCGGGACGGCCCGCTTCAGCGTTCCGGCAGCAGCCGGGGCACCACCCGGACGTAGACCACCATGCCGACCACCTCGACCAGGGTCTGCGCGACCACCACCACCGCGGCCAGGGCCAGCGAGTCCGGCAGGGCCAGCGCCAGCGGCAGCACGACCAGGGAGTTGCGGGTGGCCCCGGTGAACACGATCGCCCGCCCAGCAGGCACATCCAGCCGGAACAACCGCGCCACGGCCACCCCGGCGAAGGCCATCACCACCAGGAACACCACGTAGAACGGCACCACCCCCGCCACCCGGGCGAGCCCCGCGCCAAGCTTGGGCACCTGCGAGGCCACCACGATCACCAGCGTCACCGCCATCAGCGGCACCATGGCCGTGCCCAGCGCCGCCACGGCCGCCCGCCCGGCCGCACGCCGAGCCGCCCAGGCCTGGGTGAGCCAGGCCAGCGCCAGCGGAACGACGATCAACACCAGGAACGCCTCCAGGAACGGCCCAGCCCGCACCACCTGGCCCAGCTCCGCCCCCAGGAACAGCAACAACAACCCCGGCAGCAGCACCATCTGCGCGAGCAGCAGCACCGGCGTGGCCGCCAGCAGCCGCCGGCTGCTGCCCCCGGCCAGCCCGCTGAAGACGATCACGTAGTCCACGCACGGGGTCAGCAGCACCAGCAACACCCCCAGCCGCAACGCCCGCTCACCAGGCAGGAAGGCGAACATCCCGGCGACCACCAGCGGCACCACCACGAAGTTGACCACCAGCGCCGCGGCCAGGAACCGCCCATCCCGCAGCGAACGCCCCAGCTCCGCCACGGGCACCTGCAGGAAGGTCACGTACAGCAGGGCGCCCAGCACCGGGTTGATGGCCTGCTCCAGCCCCGGCCCCACGGCCGGGACGGCCCAGCCCACCGCGGCCCCGGCTGCCAGCGCGCCCAGGTAGATGGCGACCTGGTGGCGTTCCATGCGCACAAGCTCCTCGCGGATGAGGTCAGTCGGCGGGCGTGAACAACTCGGCGAGCAGCTCCGCCCCGTCAGCGGGCGCACGGACCTCCAGGTACAGCACCGGACCGTCCAGGTGCAGCCGGAAGTCGAAGAACGGACAACACCCCTGCTCGTCCACGGCCAGCGCGGCGACCTCCCCGGCCCGCCTGGCAGGCAGCACCAGCCGCACCCCTTCCGCAATCGCCTCGGTCTCCGCGCCGTCGAGCAGCCGCCGCCACTGTGCCACCCGCTCGGTGAGCGCCGTCCCAGCCGGCCCCGTCCCGGTCAGCGAGCAGGCCACCGGCGCGGTGCGCCACTGCTGGCTGCCCGCCGCGTCGCCAGCGGGATCTGCGCCGGTGCCGGTGCCGGAATCCGCGCCGGTGTCGAGGAGGGCGCACTGCGAGTCGCAGCGGCCACTGCGGTCGGGCAGCGCGTCCAGGTGCGCCAGCGCCCGGTGCAGCAGCGCGGTGAACGCCGCCAGCTCCGCCGCCCGCTGCTCGGCACCGGCGATCCGCGCGCCGATCCGCGGCCGCAGCTGGGCCTTGACCTCCGCGCAGGACCCGGACTCCCACACCGCCAGCAACTCGGCGATCTCCTCCAGCGGCAGACCCAGGTGCTTGGCCGCCCCGATGAACTCCAGCCGCTCCACCGCGTCCTGGCCGTAGTGGCGGTAACCGGCCGGTGTCCGCTCGGCGGGCAGCAGTCCGGCGCTCTCGTAGAACCGCAGGGTGCTGGCCGGGACACCGGTGCGTTCGGCCAGTTGGGAGATCCGCATCGCGCTCACCACCCGACGGTAGACCTTCAACCCGACTCGAAGGTCAAGTCCCATTCGCCATCAGCAGCAGTGCTGACCCCGCCACGCTTCCCGGCCCTCCTTGACCGCCACCGCCGCGATCACCAGCGCCACCAGCGGATCGGCCCACCACCACCCGAACAGCGAGTTCAGCAGCAGTCCCACCAGCAGGACACCGGAGAGGTAGGTGCACAGCAGCGTCTGCTTCGAGTCGGCCACCGCACTGGCCGACCCCAGCTCCCGCCCGGCCCGCCGCTGCGCGGCCGACAGGAACGGCATCACCACCAGCGACACCGCCGCCAGCACGATCCCGATCGTGGAATGCGCCGCGGGCTCGGCATCGACGAAGGTCCGCACCGACTCGACTGACACATAGGCGGCCAGTGCGAAGAAGGACAACGCGATCACCCGCAACGCCGCCCGCTCCCGCCCCTCGGGGTCGCGGCCGGAGAACTGCCAGGCCACCGCCACCGCCGAGGCCACCTCGATGACGGAGTCCAACCCGAACCCGATCAACGCGGTGGAGGAGGCCAGGGTCCCCGCGGTGATCGCCACCACGGCCTCGACCACGTTGTAGGTGATCGTCGCGGCCACCAGTAGCCGCACCCGCCGGATGAGCACCGCCCGCCGTCCCGTGTCCGGCGCCGGGGGAGTGGCGGCGCAGCACCCGCCCGCGCAGTCACCGGTCATGGCTTGCTCGCGGCTCACGCTGTGTCCTTCCCATCCGTGGAGAGGCAGGGCTGCCCGGTGTCGACGGCCAGCACAACCTGCGCCAGCTCCCGCAACGCGCGGGCAAGGTGCTCATCGGCCAGCGCGTAGCGGACCTGACGGCCTTCATAGGCGGCCACCACCAGACCGCAACCCCGCAGACAGGCCAGATGGTTGGAGACATTCGAACGAGTCAGCGCCAACCGCTCGGCCAGCAGCGCCGGATAACTCACCCCGTCCAGCAACGCGACCAGGATCCGGCACCGAGTCGGATCAGCCAGCGCGCGCCCCAGCCGGGCCAGCGCGTCCTCCCGCGTCTCACACTTCAGCACACCCAGAACCATACAGCCAAGACTGAACCAACAAACGCGCGCCACGGATGTCGAGACCAGCCCGGCGGCTCCGTCCCAGGACCAGACGCGGCCACCCCAGCCGCCCCACCAAGGAGACCGGCATGACGATCCAGCGCATGGAACACATCGGCATCGTCGTCAACGACCTCGCCGCCGCCGTGGCCTTCTTCGTCGAGCTCGGACTCGAACTCGAAGGCCAGATGCCGGTCGAGGGCCCCTCGGTGGACCGCATCGTCGGGCTGCGCGAAGTCCGGTCGGACGTCGCGATGCTGCGCACCCCGGACGGCAACAGCCGACTCGAACTGTGCAAATACCACGCACCCGCAAGCCCCGCCGGCGACGCGAGCGCCCCGGCGAACGCCCTCGGCATCCGGCACATCCTGTTCGCGGTCCAGGGCCTGGACGAGCTGCTCGACCGCTTGCGGCCGCACGGCGGCGAACTCGTCGGCGAAGTGGTGCGCTACGAGAACAGCTTCCGGATCTGCTACCTCCGCGGCCCCGAGGGCATCATCATCGAACTGGCCGAACAGCTCGGCTGACCGGCCCGATCAGTCGACCGGAGCTGGCGCGGGACCCCACAGCCGGGGCGCGTAACCGATGCTCCAGCCCCCGTCCACGGCGAAGATGCTGCCGGTGACGTAACTGGCCAGGTCCGAGCACAACATGACCGCGGTGTTGGCGATCTCCACCGGCTCAGCCAGCCGCCCCATGGGAATCATGGCCAGCGCCTGCTCGATGGTCCCAGCGCCCTGTTGCTGGGCGTGCTCGGCGAGCGGGGTGCGAACTCCACCGGGGCAGATCGCGTTGACGCGGATCCCGCGCTTGGCGTACTCCAGGGCAGCGGTCTTGGTCAGGCCGACCACCGCGTGCTTGGCCGCGATGTAGGGCGAGAGCCCGGCATCCACCGCGCTCAAGGCCACGACCGAGGCGGTGTTCACGATGGCGCCGCCACCCTGGGCGAGCATCTGCCGCGCCTCGTGCCGCATGCACAACATGACGCCCTTGAGGTGCACCCCGAGAACCCGGTCCCAGTCCTCCTCGGTGTGCTCCTCCAGCGCGCTGACTGACCCATCGATACCGGCGTTGTTGAACGCGCAGTCCAGCTGCCCGAACCGATTCACCGCCGCCCGCACCAGGGCCTCCGCGTCCGCGTCCCTGGTCACGTCGGTGCGCACGAACACCGCCTGCGCGCCGGTGGCCCGAACCGCCCGCTCGACTTCGGCTCCGGCTTCGGCGTTGACATCGGCCAGCACGACGTTCGCCCCGTGCTCGGCGAACACCATGGCGGCCGAGGCGCCGATCCCGGAACTCGCGCCGGTGATGAGCGCGTCTTGCCAGCAAGCAGCCCCATGGACGGCTCCTCCTTGTGCGACTGGGCTTTCCGGTCTTGCGGACGATAGGGCAGTGATCGACTTCGCCACTTCTGCGGACAACCGTGGCGCACGCTGGCTGGTCACAGCGATTCGCCGGGACGCTGTGCTTGTCGCGGATTGGGCAGACCACTACCGGGCAGCGGTCCTGGCGACCTCAGCGAGCCTGCCCGCCGAGGGTGGCAACGGCCCTGCCGCGACGGCAGCAGGGACCAGCGCGACCCGCACCAGGGACAAGCATGCCGCGGATTGCACAGAACCGTTGCTGGGCAATGGTTCTCGGTCCGGCGAGGGCTTTGCCGACAGAGGGCCACGGGTGGGGTTGAGCGCGGCTGCGTGTCGTGTGCCGGGGCACGGTTGGGCGAGGCGATGCAGGGTTGCGTGGGTTGGGTTGTGTGCCTTTCGTGGGTTGCGGGCTGGGGGAGGGGACCGGCGGGGCGGGGGTCAGGGGGAGAGGTGGGTGGTGAGGGCGTCCAGGCAGTTGTGCCAGCCGGTGGTGTAGTTCTCGTAGCCTGCGGTTTCGGCGAAGGTGTGGGTCAGCACCAGGAGGCAGCCGGGGGGCTGGTCGTGCAGTTCCAGGCGCAGGTGGTCGTCGACCTCGCGGAAGGCGAAGACCTTGGGCGGGTCGACGTCGGTGATCTCGCCGTCCAGGGTGCCGCCCTCGCCGTTGTCGAAGCGGATGACGCCGCCGGGGCGCAGGTCCAGCTCGATCGCGGGGAAGGGGTACCAGACGCTGAGGTGCTCCGGCGTGGTCAGGGCGCGCCAGACCTTCTCCGGCGGGTGGGACAGGTGGCGTTCGATGCGCAGGGCGAGGCGGCCGTCGGGCAGGCGGGTGGTGTCGCCAGGCAGGGGCGGAGTGGTCATCGGGCTTCCTTGTCGGGCTTGGGCTCAGTGGTGGGCTGGGTTTCGGTGGCGGGCATGGTGTCGAGGTGGTTTTCCAGGGCGTTGAGGCGGTCGGTCCACAGGCGGCGGTAGGGGGCGATCCAGGCGTCGATCTCGGCCAGCGGTTCCGGGCGCAGCTCGTACCAGCGGCGCTGGGCCTCCGGGCGGACGTGGACCAGTCCGGCCTCGCGCAGCACGCGCAGGTGCTTGGACGTGCCGGGCTGGGTCAGGCCGAGGTGCTCGGTCAGCTCACCGACCAGGCGGGGGCGTTCCAGCAGCAGGTCGAGGATGCGGCGGCGGGTGGGTTCGGCGAGTACTTCGAAGGTTGCGGGCACAGGAGGAACATACCATGAGGTTTATATACACCAAAATGGATTCACCTGGTGGTGGCTAGCGGGACCTCACGGAACACCCCGGCAGGTAGCAGCACCGCCAGCACCGCGACCCCGAACGCACCCAACCAGAACGGCGCCGCCAGCCCGAACCAGCCCGCCAGCAACCCACCCAGCGCCGACCCAGCCAGCATCGCCGCCCCGGTCACCCACCGATAACTGCTGTGCACCCGTCCCAGCAGCTCAGGCGGCGTCGACGACTGCCGCAACGACGCCCCCACAGTGGAGAACACCAGCAACTGCGCCCCCACCACCGCCAGCGCCACCCCGGCCACTACCACCTCCCGGCTCACCGCCAGCGCCAGGTGCGCCACCGCCTCCAGCACGAGCCCCGCCCGCACCAGCACCGGCACCCCCAACCATCCGATGAGGCGATCCGCCAGCAACCCACCGAGCACCCCGCCCACCGCCGACACCACCATCAGCACACCGAACCCGAGCTCACCCACCCCCAGCCGCTCCCGCGCGATCAGCACCATCACCGCCGACATCGCCCCCACGGTCACGTTCTCCGCGGCCACCGCCACCGTCAGCACCCGCAACACCCGGTGCCGCCACAACCACCGCACGCCGGCCACCACCTCGGCCCACACCGAAGCCCGCCCCGCACCCCGCTCCGCGACACCAGCAGGCAACCGCGCCGACAACACCGCCACCAGCAACAACGCCACGGCATCCAGCAGGAACGGCACCCACACCGCCACCGCGAACAACAACGCCCCCACCGGCTTGGCCAGCAGGTCCCGCCCCACCACCGCCGCCCCGAGCAACCGCCCGTTCGCCCGCGTCAACCCCGCTGGCGGCACCAGCACCGGCACCAACGCGCTCGCCGCGTTCTCAAACGCCACCCCGGCACAGCCCACCACGAAGAACACCACGTACAACAGCCACAACGACGCCTGACCGGCCAGCAACGCCAGCCCCAGCGCACCCAGCGCCACCGACCGCACCAGCGCCGCGGCCACCAGCACCCGCCGCCGCGACACCCGGTCCACCAGCGCCCCGCTCGGCAGCGCGAACAGCATCCACGCCAGCTGCTGCGCCACCGCCAGCCCGGCCACCTGCACCGGATCCCTGGTCAGCGACGCCGCCAGCAACGGACCGGCCACCATGGTCACCCCATCGCCGACCGCCGACACCGTGCCGACAGCCCACAACCGGCCAAAACCCCGCCCCAGCGTCCCCATGACCACTAACGTGCCACACCCAGAACCGGTTGCAGGGGAGCGGCTCACCTGCCGTTGAACGTCGCCTTGCCCGGACCCTCGGCCAGGAACGACCGCACCCCACCACGCAGGTCCTCGGTCTCGAACAACTCCGCCGCGATCCCGGTGACCTCCCGGTTCGCCTCCGCCACCCCGCCCCGCTCGTAGTGCGCCAGCACCCGCTTCGTCGCCGCGTGCGCCCTGGTCGGACCACCGGCCAGCCGCACAGCCAGCTCCCGCGCCGCCTCGGCGAAACCCGCCTCCGGCAGCACCCGGTTCACCACACCCCACTCCCGCAACGCCTCCGCCGGATACCGGTCCCCGGTGAACACGAACTCCTTCGCCCGCGCCACCCCCGCCCGAGCCGCCAGCCGCTGCGTGCCACCCATCGTCGGGGTCAACCCGATCACGTTCTCCACCAGACCGAAGGAGGCCCGCTCACTGGCCACCAACAGATCACACGCCAGCGCCACCTCGAACGTCCAGGTCAGGCACAGGCCATGCGCGGCGAACACGGTCGGGAACGGCAACGCCGCGATCCGCTCCGGCACCTCAAGCATCCGGTCGAACAACACCTTCGCCTGCCCCGCGTCAGCCTGCTCGGCGAACAGCGACACATCCACCCCGCCACTGACCACCTTCCCCGCCGCCCGCACCAGCAACGCCCTCGGCGACTCCGCCTCCAGCTCACCGATCGCGGCCAGCAACTCCTCCTGCAACGCCGCGGTGTAGAGGTTCAACGGCGGCGCGTCGATGGTCAGCACGGCCAACCCGGACGACTCCCGCTCAAGACGAAGCAACTGCACCAATGACTCCCGTCATCCGCTGAAGGCCAACCACGACATCATCAACCAGGCTCACCGCGGGGGACCAGCGGCCACCACCGCCCGCAACTCCGCAACCGACCGCCGCCAGGCATCCTGCAGCAACCAGGTCACCCCGGCCTCCGCGTACGCCGGCACCAGCGCCGCCGCCGGCTGCACCCCGCTGCCCCACAACGCCAGGTCCGCATCGGCCCGCCCACCCGAGGCAACGAAGTCCGCCTTGATCCGCCCCGCCTGCTCCGGCGTCGGCAACACGAACCCGTCCTCATCCCGGATGATCGGGAACAACCCGTCCACCCGCGCCGCGGACAGGAACGGCGCCTTGCGCGGCCACAACCCACTGGTCCACATCGGCACCCGCACCGGCGCGAACCCCACGTCCGAAACCTGGAAGTGCGCCCCCTCGTGCCGCACCCGCTCCCCGGCGAAGAACCGCTCCAGCAGCTCCACACCCTCCCGGAACCGCCCAGCCCGCACCGCGGCCGGCTCCGCCTCGCCAAAACGCTCGTAGTCCCTGGGCACCCCCATGCCCAGCCCCAGCCGCAACCGTCCACCGGACAACCGCTGCAACGTGCCGGCCTCCGCGGCCAGCTTCCACGGCCGGCGGCGGGGGAGCGGCACGATCATCGGCCCCAACACGATCCGGCTGGTCCGCGCCGCCACCGCGCCCAGAGCCACCCACGGATCAGCCACCGGCGGCGCCGCCACCAGGTGATCCCACAGGAAGAAACCGTCCCAGCCCGACTCCTCGGCGGCCACCGCCAGCTCGGCCAGCAACGCCGGATCCCCGTACGGGCCGTAACAGGGCACGTAGATCGCAAACCGCATACCCGCAGTCTGGCAAAAAACGGTGTGGGGCGGTCGAAACAACCGCCCCACACCCGTCACACCAGGTCGACGCGCTCCATCTGCACCGGATACCCGGCACGGGCGAACGTCGCCGCCATCGGCGTGTTCGTCTGATCGGTGGCGGCCGCGATGCGGTCCACCCCAGCCGCGGCGTGCACCTGCGTCGCCTCGACCAACAGGTCAAACGCATAACCATGGCCCCGTTGTTCCGGCACCACCCCGACGTACCCGACCACCGGGTCCGACGGCGTGTGCCCCGGCACCGTGATCCCGGCCAGCTCACCAGCAGGCGTGTAGGCCAGCAACCAGGTCTCCGGCCCACTCGGCAGCCACTTGAGGTAGTCCAGCTCCTCCCGCGCCGCCGCCTCCAGACCCTCAGCCGCCACCGTGCGCCGCACGTGCGCGTCCAAGCTGTCCTGGTGGATCAACCGGAACGCCGCCAGCACCGACTCCTCATCAGGAGCAGGCCGGAACACCAACCTCCCCGGCCGCGCCGGCACCCCGCACTCCGGCGTCCACAGATACCGGAACCGCTCCACCAGCACCGCGTACCCAGCCGCCTCCGCCGCCGCGATCCGCGCCTCACCAGCAGCCCGGGCCACCGGATCCTGCCGCCAGCCCGGCGGCAACCGCAGCTCGTACTCGGTGCGCAGGGGAGCGGTCCGCAACAACTCCGCCGCCGCCTCGGCATCGGAGAAGTCGAACCAGTCCAGCATCCGCGGCTCACTGTCCTGCGGACCACCCCACCAGGCGGCGCGCGCCACGACCACGTCCCCGCGCAACGCCACCCAGGTCCACTCCGGCCGGTAGTCGCCGGTAGCGGCCATGGTGAGGTAGTCCTGTCCGAACCGGGCCCTGCCCACCACAGCGGGATCAGGCAGCGAAGCGAACAACCGCTCCTCGCCAGGCACGATCGAACGAATGACCAGATCGGTCATGAGAAGAAGTCCCTTCGGAAAGCTCAGCGCTCCCCGCTCAGAACTTCGACGCCCTCGCAGCGAAGGGGGAGCACCAGATCAACATCGAACGAGCGATCACGGTCCTCACCTCCCTTTCTCGCCTCGGAGAGCGTGCCTGAACCCTAACAAACCCCGCCGCCAGGGACGAACCCATTACTCCGGCAAGCCCACCTCGTACGAGCCGTCCGCGCCGCGCACCGTCAGCCGCACCTGCTTGGCAGCCCCGGAAACCACCACCAGACAAGCGAAACTGCTCGACGCCACCACCGGCTGCCCGCTCGGACAGCGCACCGAGGCAAGCCCGGCCACCCGGTACTTCTCCACCAGCACCTTCCGCACGCCGTCCTCCAGCCGCGCCACCTCGAACACCGGCACCGCCGACGAGCTGACCGGGGGAGCGGCACCCGGACGCGCCGCACCAGCACACCCGGACAACACCGCCAGCAACACTCCGCAGACGGCCAGGCCGGACCGCCCGAATCGCATCATGCGACAGAGGGTATCGGTCCGGCCTGCACGCACCGCAGCCGGTTCGCTACCGGGAGTCAGCAGCCGCCATCGCCTTGATCGTCTGCGTCATGTGGTCCCGCAGCTGCGCCAGCCGCTCCTCGACCCCCACCGCCACCTCCGTTGGCGTCAGGCCCTTCGCCAGCTCCCGCACCCCGGTGTCACCGGGACCGTGCTCGAAGGTGTGCCGCACCGTCGTCCCGCCGTTGCCAGTGGGGGAGAGCTCGTACCGCCAGGTCGTCCCCGGCCGCGCCACATCGTCCTTGTCGTCGAGCACCACCCAGCTGAACACCCGGCCCGGCTCGCACTCGGTCACCACACAGGTCACCTCACCGACAAAACCGTTCCCGAACTCGTTGCGACCGGAGAACCGCGCACCAACCCGAGGCCCGGGGGAGTCCGCGTCCAGCCACGCCGCGGCCGTGCACTCCGGGCTGAACTCACCGATCCGGGTCACGTCGGCGACGATCTCCCAGAACCTCTCCGGCGCGACCCCCACGGTCAGCTCAACCTCGGTCCGCGCCCCGGTCACCTGGTCCACCATGACATTCCTCCCTCTGTCGGCCTGCTGTCGGTATACCGACGAACGGCGAGGAAGGAAATCGACCGAACTCAGCGGGGGATCGGCACACCTCTGACGGTGATCCCACCCGAGGGCGCGCGCAGCCCGAAGACCTGGGTGAACGAGACCGTCAGCGACTTGGCCCGGTCCGCGACGGGACTGGCCAGCTCGATGGTGCCGGTGGCGGGCCCCCCGGAGGCGATGCTCTGCGGCCAGTCGCTGTCCTGCGGGTTGGCCTTGTAGGTGGCCCCGGTGTCACCGGAGCTCGCCGCGGCCGCGGTGGAGCCGGCGGACGCGGCGGGCGGTTCCTTGGCTTTCCCCGGCTGGCCGAACTGGACGGACAGCGGACCGAACCCGATCTTGTGCACGGTGAGGCCCTGGATCAGCAAGGCGATGAGGATGAGCGCGCCGAACGCCGCGAACAACACCCACCCGTGAGGACCGCTACTTAACATAATGTAGATTATCGGTCAAAAACCAAGCTGGCCCGAGAGGGGCTGATCAGCTGGATTTCGGGCTGTCTCGCAGCGCGCCGTCCGCCGCGCTGACAGCCGATGCCGACGCCCACTGGCGATGACCGGCGGGCTCGACGCTCGTGTCGACGGCCGTCCGTCGCGCAGCCAAGCGGCGGGCGAGCCCACGCGACGGTGACAGAGCCGCCAGATGAGCCGTCGAGCGGCGGCTGCGACACCGAGAGCCCCAAATTGTCGTCCCGGCCGCATCCCGGCTATCCCGGGGCCTTACGTCACTGTGACGCTAGTTGGCCCTGGAGTTGTGCGGATTCAGGCCATCGCACGTTCTGCACCAGATCATCCGCACATCACCTCCGCCAAGCCTCGGCTCGAGCCGCCGCCCATCGGCCGCCAAGGCCGCCCACCAACTGGAGTTTCGTCGGAACGGCCGTCCTGGCCAACCTGAGCGATCCACCAACGACCAGCATCCCCCGAGGGCACGGTCCCGCTATCACTCCTGGTCAGACGGGTGTTTCGTGCATAACCGCCATTATGCACGAATCCATAAGAATCACGGGGGAGTAAGCATTCCGTCTGATTTCGTCACGCCAGCGCGTACAGCACCGTCGCGCCCAGGCAGGCCACCGTGCGCAGGTGGTTCCACGCCGTCCACCGCCGCAGGTACCCGCCCCACAGCTCCTGCCCCGCTGCCGTCGCCGGGTCGCTGGCCTCCAGGGCGTTGTTCATCGGGACGTTGACGATCGCGGTCACCGCGAGCATCCCCCCTACCACCAGCACGGCGGCGACGGTCGGCAACAGGGCGAACTCCCCCACCACCGCGACCGCCGCGGCGGTGATCGGCGCGCCCAGGAAGGCCAGCAGGAACAGGGGGTTGACGATGGTGCGGTTGAGCTGGCGCATGGTGTCGGCGGCCTCGGCCGGCGGGCGTTTGACGAGGGCGGGCATGACCACGGCGGAGAAGGTGAAGAACAGGCCGGTCAGGATGGCGGTGGTGGTTTCGGCGGCGACGGTCAGCGCGGTCATGGTGTCCTCCCAGTGTTGTGCAGTGCGTCCAGTCTGGATGCCGTTGAGCGGATGATCCATGCTCGTGGCGCGGGAGTTTATGCTCGCGCGTCCAGATGGCGTGGACGTTGGGCAGGGCCGGGCCGATACTCGGTCAGGTGGCTGTCACCTCTCCCCTGGCCCCGGTCGGCGATCCGCTGGGCGCCGCGCTGCACCACCTGCGGATGGACGGGGCCTGTTACTTCCGGTCCGAGCTGACCGAACCGTGGCGGCTCAGCCTGCCGGCGATGGGCGACTGCCTGTGGTTCCACGTCGTCACCTCCGGGCGGTGCTGGCTGGCGGTGCCCGGCGAGGAACCGCGCCTGCTGCAGCCGGGTGAGCTGGCGCTGGTGCCGCACGGGCAGGGGCATGACCTGTGGAGTGCGCCGGGGCTGCCCGCTCCCCCGGCGATCCAGGACATCCCGCACGAGTTCGTCAGCGAGCGGTACGCGGTGCTGCGGCACGACGGGGGTGGCGCGCCGGCGAGCCTGGTGTGCGGGGCGGTGCGCTTCGACCATCCGACCGGGTACGGGTTGATGGCGCTGCTCCCCCGGCTCATGGTGGTCGCGGATCCGGCGGTGGAGAGCACGTTGCGGCTGTTCGCGGAGGAGGCGCGGGTGCTGCTGCCCGGTGGCGAGACGGTGATCACCCGGCTGGCGGATGTGCTGGTGATCCAGGCGATCCGGAGCTGGCTGGCCAGTGCGCCCGAGGCGCGGGCCGGGTGGCTGGGGGCGTTGCGGGATCCGCAGGTGGGGCGGGCGGTGGCGCTGGTGCACCGGGAGCCGGCGCGGGCGTGGACGGTGGCGGGGCTGGCTTCGGCGGTGGCGATGTCGCGGTCGGCGTTCGCGGCGCGGTTCACCGAGCTGGTGGGTGAGCCGGTGATGGGGTACGTGACGCGGTGGCGGATGCACGTGGCGGCGGGCCGGTTGCGGGCGGGTGAGGTGTCGGTGGCTGAGGTGGCTCGGGAGCTGGGGTACCGGTCGGAGGCGGCGTTCAGCCGGGCGTTCAAGCGGGTCACCGGGGTCTCCCCCGGTTCGGTTCGGCGGGCTGGGCCGCCGGTGGGGTTGCTGAGCTAACTCTGCCGGTGGTGAAGGTGGCGATATTCGAGTCCCGGTGGTGGGGCTGGGCGGTAGTTTCGGGCTGTGGCGAGGGTGTTGGAGCTGAACTACTTCCCGATCAAGGGCTGTGCCGGGGTGTCGGCGGCGGATGTGTCGGTGACGCCGGCCGGGCTGGCGTTCGACCGGAGTTTCATGGTGGTCAGTCCGGAGGGGGTGTTCCGGTCGCAGCGGCGGGATCCGCGGCTGGCGCTGGTGCGGCCTGCGGTGTTGGGCGGCGGTGAGGTGCTGCGGCTGGCGGCCGAGGGGTTCGAGCCGGTGGAGTTCGAGGTGGTCGCGGCTGGGCCGGGGCGGCCGGTGGAGATGTTCGGGGATCCGTATCGCGGGATCGACCAGGGCGAGGCAGCCGCGGCGTGGTTGTCGGCGGTGGTGGGTGATCCGTGCCGGTTGGTGCGGGTGCCCGCCGACCATGACCGGGTCACTGATGGGCTGACGCCGGGGACCTCGGGTTTCGCGGACAGCAGTGCGGTGCACCTGTTGTCGGCGGCTTCGCTGGCGGGGTTGAACGAGCGGATGGTGGCGGCGGGGGCGGTGGCGCTGCCGATGGCGCGGTTCCGGCCGAACATCGTGGTCGACGGGTGGGACGGGCCGCACGTGGAGGACGGGTTGCGGCGGCTGCGGGTCGGTGATGTGGAGCTGGGCTATACGAAGCTGGCGATCCGGTGTGCGGTGACCACGGTGGACCAGGAGTCCGGGGTGAAGCGGGGGCCGGAGCCGTTGCGGTCGCTGGCGAAGTACCGGCGGGCGGCGCAGGGTGGGGTGGCTTTCGGGGTGAAGTTCGCGGTGACGCGGGTGGGCAAGGTTTCGGTGGGTGATGAGGTGTCGGTGCTGGAGTGGGGCGAATCGGAGCTGTGAGGGTCAGCGGAGGTGGCTGACCTGGTCCCAGGCGGGGTCGGGGTGGGTGTCCAGGCTGGCGTTGGGCTGGCGCTGGGTCCAGGTGGTGAGGGTGGCCTGGGTGGCGGCGTCGGTGGAGTCGCAGTAGAGGTGCAGGGTGCGGGCGCCGCGGCCGGTTTCGTGGGCGACGAGCAGGACGGCGTTGTCGAGTAGCCGGAGCAGGTCGTCTTCTTGCTGCTGGAGTTCGGCGAGGTCTTCCCCGGTGGGCAGGTCGCGGGGGTCCAGGGCCGGGTAGGTGAGGGTGATGCCGGCGTGCAGGTCCAGCAGTGGGTGGTCGATCCAGCGCAGGGGGCGCATGGCCACGGCGGTGAGCTGGGCGCCGTCCTCTCCTTCACCCTCCATGACGACCCAGGTGGGTTCGGGGTGGCGGGCGGCCATGGCGTGCACGGTTTCCGGGAGCGCGTCGGCGGGGAGGGCGTCGGCTGGTTCGGCGGTGGCGGTGTTGACCTCGCCGATCCAGCGTTCCAGGTCGTCTTCGCCGAGTAGCCAGGTCAGGGCGAGGAAGGCGATCTGGAGGGCGGCGCTTTCGGGCATGGTGGCGAAGGTGGGGTGGTGCACGGTGACGTCGACGAGCAGGGACTGTTCGTCGACGGTGAGGGAGAGCCGGGTCTGGTTGAGCTCGACTTCCCAGTCGCCGAAGGTGAGCTGTTGGTTGAGCACGTCGGGGTCTGCTTGGCGGGCGGCGCGGTATTCCCAGGTGGCGTCGGGTGGTGGGGCGGCGCGGAGCCAGCGTTCGGTGAGGGGGCGCAGGGCGGGGTCGCCGTTGGCGGTGACGCAGAGTGAGTGCTGGGCCTGGGTGCCGGGGCCGAGCTCCCATTGCAGGTCTTTGTCGATGGCGTTGACCAGGTGGGCCATCTGTTCAGGCAGGTCGCTGAAGTCGCCGGTGTGGATGGCGTTGGCGAGTTGGGTGGCGCCGTCCTGCTGCCACCAGTGCCAGAAGTCCGCGATGCTCTCCATCTCACCCATCCCGCCGTGCGTTCGTGACGGTTGCGCGGTCAACGTAACCGATGCGGGGATATTGCGTTGCGTATCGGGGCGCGGCGCGTCAGGGTCGCGCGCATGACGCAGGGTGAGCAGGCTTCCGGTTTCGCGTGGTCGAACATGTTCGTGCGGCCGGAGGAGGATCCGCGGAGCTATGACGGGTACAGCCCTGATGAGCGGGTGGTGCTGGCGGGGTATCTGCGGGATCAGCGGTTGACGCTGGAGCTGAAGTGCGCGGGGCTGGACGCTGAGCAGCTGGCGCGGCGGGCGGTGCCGCCGTCGGGGTTGTCGCTGCTGGGGCTGGTGCGGCATCTGGCGGATATGGAGCGGTTCTGGTTCCGGCGGGTGCTGGCTGGTGAGGAGGTTCCGTGGTTGTACCGGCGGGCGGAGTGCCGGGATGCGGACTTCGAGGAGGCGGTGGCGGATCCGGCGGTGGTGGCGCGGGCGTGGGCGGACTGGCGGGCCGAGGTCGAGTACGCGGAGGGGTTCCTGGCCGGGTGCGGGGACCTGGGTGCGGAGCTGGTGGACGCCGATGGGGAGTCGACCTCGGTGCGGGAGGTGGTGATCCATGTGATCGAGGAGTACGCGCGGCACATGGGGCACGCTGACCTGCTGCGGGAGTTGATCGACGGGCGGTTGGGTCAGTAGGTGGTGAGCGGCTGGTCACCGGCCGTGTCGATCTTTGTCGGTGGTGTGCGGTATTCCTCTGGGTGTGTTGTTGTCAGAGGCCCAGGAGTCGTTCTTCCTCGCGCGTCGGTCGCGGAAGGACTCGCCGCACACCACCGCGGCGTATCGGCGTGATCTGGCGGGGATCGTGGCGCTGCTGGCCGATGCGGTCGGGTGCGCTCCCCCGGAGTTGGAGTTGGCGCAGGTGGGGGCGGGTGCGTTGCGGGCGGCGTTCGGGGAGTTCGCGGAGACTCATGCCAAGACCTCGGTGTCGCGGGCCTGGTCGACGTGGAACCAGTTCATGAACTTCTGCGTGGCCGATGGGTTGGTGGCGGGGAATCCGATGGGGGCGGTGGCGCGGCCGCGGCCCGCGCCGTCGATGCCGAAGCCGTTGCGGGGTGAGGACACGCCGGAGCAGTTGTTGTCGGCGGTGGCTTCGGGTGAGCGGAAGTCGCGGGATCCGTGGCCGGAGCGGGACCTGCTGGTGGTGGGGTTGGGGCTGGTGACCGGGTTGCGGTCGGGGGAGATGCGGGCGTTGCTGGTCAGCAGTGTGGTGGGGCGGCCTGGCGAGCAGCGGTTGCACGTGCGGGGCAAGGGCAGCCGGGAGCGGTCGATTCCGATCAGTGCGCCGATGGAGGCGGTGATCGGGCGGTATCTGGCCTCGTGCCGGGCGCGGTTCCCTGGGTTGCGGTTGGGGCGGGAGTCGGCGCTGGTGCTGGATCTGCGGGGTGAGCCGATCGGGCGGGGTGCGCTGCAGTATCTGGTGAGTTGTTGTTATCGGGCGGCCGGAATTCATGACCGGGTGCCGACGGGGGCGAACCTGCACGCGTTGCGGCACACCTTTGCCACCAGGCTGGCTGAGGATGGGGCGAATGCGGCGGAGATCATGGCGTTGCTGGGGCATGCGAACCTGAATACGAGTCAGAACTACATCGAGGCGACGGGTCGGGAACAGCGGGCGGCGGCGGTGGGCAACCGTACTTACCGGGCGTTGGCGAAGGTGGCGGATCCGGGGTCGGCGGGGGTTGTGGAGGGCTGATCCTGGGTGGGTTTCATCCGGAATTGGGGTCGATTACGGGTGTTGTTCACCGGGTTGCGGAAAAGATGCTTGGGAATGGCGGGTTCGTCACTTATCGTGAACGTGTAACCACAGTTGTGACGCTCCCCCGTTCACCTGGAGGTGGCGCCGTGACCAGCCCAGGGCACGGCTTGACGCAGGGTACGACGTCGGTGGTGTCGTGTCCGGAATGTGGCCGGTCTGTTTCGCATCGGATGGAAAGGGAGCAGCTTCGGGCTGACCTGACCGTGGTGTGGCTGCTGGTGGATGTGGCTTCGGTGGTGCGGGTGCGCCGTTTCTGTGTGGGGTGTGCGCCGCGTGGCGGGGTGCTGAATGTGGAATGCCATGGGTGTGGCGATGGTCCGCTGGTGTGTGCGCCGGGGCCAGATTTGCCGGAGCCGGTGGTGACCTGGTTGTGCGCGTCGGGTTGGTTGTTGGACGAGCCGGTGACGTGTGCGCGTTGTGCTTCGCGGTCGGTGCCCGCACAGCGGCAGCCGCGGTAGGCGCCGGGATTTTTCCCGGGCCGACCGCGGCTGTTTTTCGTTATGGCGCAACAGTTGTCACTGATATGAGGGTGGGGCGGCCGCGGGTGTGGTCGCCCAGTTGTGGTCGGGTGTGGCGCGCAGCCGGAAGTGGAGTTCGCCGCCGGTGCGCACGATGCTCTGCGGCAGCCAGGTGCGGGCCCACGGGCGGCCGTCGAGGTGGAGTCCGGTGATGTAGGGACGGGCGGCGCCGGCGCCGGGTGCGGTGATGTGCAGCTCCCCCGCGTTGCCGGGTGTGATGGTGATGGCGGGGAACAGCGGGGTGTGCACGGAGAGGTCGGCGGTGCCGGGGGTGACCGGGTAGAGGCCGAGGGCGGACCAGACGTACCAGGAGGACTGGGCGCCGAGGTCGTCGTTGCCGGGCAGGCCGTCGGGGTTGGGGGCGAAGAGCTCGCTCTGGATGCGGCGGATGACGGCCTGGCTCTTCCAGGGCTGGCCGACGTAGTTGTAGAGCCAGGGGGTGGAGAAGTCGACCTCGTTGCCGGACCACTGGTAGGGCTCGTTGGGACCGACGTTGATCTTGGTGAAGAACTCGTCCATGAGCGGCTGGGCCTTGGCCTTGCCGCCGAGGGCGGTGATCAGGCCGGCGATGTTGTGCGGGACGAACCAGCGGTACTGGGCGGCGTTGCCCTCCTCGAAGCCGTCCTGGCCGAACTGGCCGGGTGGGGGTGGCACGAAGCCGGGGCCGGGCGGGAACTGGCCTTTGCTGTCCTTGGGGCGCAGGTAGCCGGTGTTCGGGTCGAACAGGTTGCGCCAGTACTCGCCGCGTTTGGCGAAGGTGGCCGCGGTGGTGTGCTCGCCGAGGGTGCGGGCGAAGCGGGAGATGGTGAAGTCGTCGACGGCGTATTCGAGGGTCTGGGAGGCGCCTTTGCGGACGTGGCCGACCAGGGCGCGGTCGTTGGGGACGTAGCCGAGCTTCTGGTAGTCCTCGATGCCCTGGCGTTCGATGTAGCCCCACTGGACGGGTTCGGCCTTGGTGGCGCCCTTGATCATGTACTGCAGGGCGGTGCGGGTGTCGAAGTCCTTGGCGCCGTAGGCGTGCAGGTTGACCATGAGCGGGACGCTGTTGTCGCCGTTCATCACGCTGGTGTAGCCGTTGGCCATGGGCCAGCGTGGCAGCCAGCCGCCTTGCACGGCGGCCAGCACGAGGCTCTGGGCCATGTCGGAGGCGCGGTCGGGGTAGAGCCAGCCGTGCAGTGGGGCCAGGCTGCGGTAGGTGTCCCAGTCGGAGAAGTTGGCGTAGTGGGTGCGGCCCTTTTCCACCTGGTGGATCTTGCTGTCGAAGCCGATGTAGCGGCCGTCGACGTCGTTGAAGGTGTTGGGGTGGATCAGGGAGTGGTAGAGGGCGGTGTAGAAGGTGGTGCGGTGGGCTGGGGTGCCGCCGCCGATGCGGATGCGGCTGAGGTGTTCGCGCCAGTGGGCGCGGGTGGCGGAGCGGACGGGTTCGGGGTCCCAGCCGGGGATCTCGCTGAGGTTGGCGCGGGCGCCGTCGGCGCTGACGTAGGAGAGGGCGACCTTGGCGCGTAGCGGGCGGTCGCTGGGGTCGAAGGTGAGGTAGGCGCCGGACTTGGGGTGGTTGGCGGTGGCGCTGCCGGGGGTGACGGTGGTGCCGTCCCAGGTGCCGTGGGCGGTGAAGGGGCGGTCGAACTTCAGGGCGAAGTAGACGGTGTACTTGTTGCCGCCTTCGCCGCAGAAGCGGCCGCTGGTGGCGGAGCCGGTGACCTCGTCGGGGCCGTTGACCGAGACGGTGGCGGCGCTGTTGCCGGCCAGGCTGGCGCCGGTTTTGACCAGGACCTGGGGGGTGGCGCCCTCGGGGTAGGTGAAGGTGCCGAGTCCGGCGCGGGTGCTGGCGGTGAGCTCGGCGCGGATGCCGGAGTCCTCCAGGGTGACGCCGTAGTGGGCGACCTCGGCGTTCTCGGTGCGGTGGGAGAACTTTTCGGTGCGGTTCCACGGGGTGGCGCCGAGTGCGCCGGCGACGGGCAGGATGGGGATGTCGCCGAAGGCGTGGCAGCCGACCGAGGCGTGGGTGAGGCTGAAGCCGCGGATGGGGCCCAGGTGGTAGTTGTAGCCGGCGTAGTTGCCGTTGTCCGGGCTCCACTGGATCATGCCGAAGGGGGCGGTGGGCCCGGGGAAGGTGTTGATCTCGCCGACGACCGGGCCGCCCTTGCCGGTGCCGATCATCGGGTCGACGTACTGGGTGGGGTCGGCGACGAGGGTCTGGTCCGGTTCGGCCGCGGCACCGGGGATGGCGGTGCTGAGCAGGGTGATCGCGGCGAGTGCGCCGATGACGGCGCGGCGGGTTCGTGGTCTCACGCGTCCTCCTCGACCATGTCTGACAACGTTGTCAGGATCGGGTGCGAGATTGAGGATGGCCCCCTCCGGGCATAAGGGACAAGCTTCTAACGGGTGGTAGCCGCCCACCACCCATCGGGAGTCTTCCGCCTGGCTGAAAGGCGATCACAGACTTGCCCGTGCTCATCGAGGGAGAAGGGGCGCCGGTACCGCCGACCCGCGCCCAGGACCAGCCGACGGCGGTGGTCACGGGCGCTTCCCGGGGCATTGGCGCGGAGATCGCAGCGGCTTTGGGGGCCAGTCACCGGCTGGTGCTGGGCGGGCGGGGCTCCCCTGCGCTGTGCCGGCTGGCCAGGGAGTTACCGGATGCGCGGGCGTGGCCGGTGAACCTGGCCGATCCGGCGGCCCTGCACGTCCCGCCGGGGGTGTCGCGGCTGGACGCGCTGATCCACAACGCCGGGGTGCTGGCCACCGGGCGGATCGAGGAGTGCGACGGCGGGCTGTGGCGGCGGACCTTCGAGGTGAACGTCTTCGCCGTGGTCGAGCTGACCCGGTTGCTGCTGCCGGCGCTGCGGGCGGCCGGTGGGCACGTGGTGCTGGTCAACTCCACCGCGGGGTTGCAGGCCAACCCGGCGCGCGGGGCCTATTCGGCGAGCAAGTTCGCGCTGCGGGCCTTCGCCGACGCGTTGCGCGCCGAGGAGCCGCGGTTGCGGGTGACCACGGTGTTCCTGGGCCGGGTGGCCACCGACATGCAGCGGGATGTGTGCGCGGTGGAGGGGCTGCGCTACCAGCCCGAGCGCTACCTCTCCCCCGTCACCGTGGCCGAGACCATCCGCGCGCTGCTGGCCACCCCTCGACAGGCGTGTGCGACCGAGCTGGTGTTGCGGCCGGGGCTCAGCCGGGGAAGCGGCTGACCCAGCGCTTCTGCCAGGGCGTCTCCACCGCACGCTTGTGGTAGTGCGCGCGGGCCCAGGCGACGGCCTCGGTGGGCGGGATGCCGGAGAGGATGGCCAGGCAGGCGATCACGGTGCCGGTGCGGCCGACTCCGCCGTTGCAGGCGACCTCCACGGCCTGGCCGGTGTGCGCGGCGGCGTGCAGGGCGCGGATGCGGGTGATGGCCTCGGCCTGGTCGCGGGGCAGGCGGAAGTCCGGCCAGTCCAGCCAGTGGTGTGGCCAGGTGAGGGTGTGCTCGTGGCGGGCGCGGAGCTTGGGGCCGCCCAGGTAGAGCCCGAACTCCGGGGCGGGGCCGCCGGGGGCCGGGTTGCGCAGGCCGCGGCCGCGGATGATCGCGCCGTCGGGCAGGGTGGTCGCTGCGGTCAACATGATCGAACCCTAGCCGCGGCGGTAATTGCCTCGACCCGGTTTCGCTCTGGGCGATAACGTGCCCGTCGTGCGCAGCCCCGAGGCGTCCAGACGCTAGCCACCGGTCCTCTTCCGGTGGCGTGCTCCTTCACGGCCACCGGCCGGACCGCTCTCGATGAGTCCTTCCTCGAGCCACTGTGGTTGCGGAGCGTTGCTGTGCCTTTCGTGTTGTACCTGCTTGCCCTTGCCGTGTTCGCGCAGGGGACCTCGGAGTTCATGCTGTCCGGTCTGCTGCCGGACATCGCCGCCGACCTGAACGTCTCGATCCCGGCTGCGGGCGCGCTGACCTCGGCCTTCGCCGCCGGGATGATCGTGGGCGCGCCGCTGACGGCGTTGCTGAGCCTGCGCTGGCCGCGCCGGGCCGCACTGCTGGCCTTCCTGGGCGTGTTCCTGCTTGCGCACGTGGTGGGCGCGCTGACCAGCAGTTATCCGGTGCTGCTCGGCACCAGGGTGATCGCCGCGCTGGCCAACGCGGGATTCCTGGCGGTGGCGCTGGCGACCGCGACCAGCCTGGTGGCGGCCAACGCCAAGGGCCAGGCGACCGCGGTGCTGCTGGGCGGGGTGACCCTGGCCTGCGTGGCCGGCGTGCCGGCGGGGGCGGTGCTGGGTCAGGCGTGGGGCTGGCGGGCGGCGTTCTGGGCGGTGGCCCTGGTCTCCGCGCCCGCGCTGGTGGCCATCCTGCGCTCGGTCCCGGCCGGTGGCGGCGGGGTGGCGCCGAGTGTGCGGGGTGAGCTGGGCGCGTTGCGGCGGCCCCGGCTGGCGCTGCTGCTGTTGTTGGGGGCGCTGGTCAACGGGGCCACGTTCTGCACGTTCACCTATCTCGCGCCGCTGGCCACCGAGGTCGCCGGGATCGGGGTGGGGTGGGTGCCGGTGGTGCTGGCGGTGTTCGGGCTGGGTTCCTTCCTCGGTGTCAGCCTCGGCGGGCGGCTGGCGGACTCGCGGCCGAGGGCGCTGGTGGTGGCGGGTGGCCTGGCGCTGGTGTGCGGGTGGGCGGTGTTCGGGCTGACCGCGGCCGATCCGGTGTTCGCGCTGGTGCTGACGCTGGTGCAGGGCACGCTGTCCTTCGCGGTCGGCTCGACGTTGATCTCCCAGGCGCTCTATGCCGCCACCGGTGCGCCGACGCTGGCCGGGGCGTGCGCGACCGCGGCGTTCAACGTGGGCGCGGCGCTGGGTCCGTGGGCCGGTGGGCTGGCCATCGCCGCCGGGTTCGGCTACCGGTCGCCGCTGTGGGTGAGTGCGGGCCTGGCCGGGCTGGCGGTGCTGGCCGGGGCGGTGTCGCGGCGGTGGCTGTGGCCACGGCCGTAGAGTCGATGGGTGATGTTGCGAGCCGACTGCGCGAACTGCTTTGGCCTCTGCTGTGTAGTGCCTGCCTACTCAGCCTCGGCCGACTTCGCCATCACCAAGCCTGCGGGCACCCCCTGCCCGAACCTGCTCGCCGACTTCCGCTGCGGCATCCACACCCAGCTCCGGGACCGGGGTTTCCCCGGCTGCACCGTCTACGACTGCTTCGGCGCGGGCCAGCACGTCGCCCAGCACACCTACCAGGGCAAGGACTGGCGCGCGCACCCCGAACACGCCCAGGAGATGTTCGCCGTCTTCCCGGTGGTGCGCGAACTCCACGAACTGCTCTGGCACCTCACCGAAGCCGAACGCTGGCCCGCCACCAGTCCCCTGCGCCCCGACCTGACGCGCCTGCGCACCGAACTCACCGAGCTGTCGAGGCTGCCCCCGGCCGACCTGCTCACCCTGGACGTGGCCTCCCGCTGGCAGACCGCCGACCCGCTGCTGAGCCGGGCCAGCGAGCTCATCCGCGCCGACTCCCCCGGCCCGGAACGCCGCGGCGCGGACCTGATCGGCGCGGACCTGCGCCGCAAGCGGCTGCGCGGGGCGAACCTGCGCGGCGCCTACCTGATCGGCGCCAACCTGCGGGAGGCCGACCTGACCCTGGCCGACCTCATCGGCGCGGACCTGCGCGGCGCCGAGGTCAGCGGCGCGAACCTGTCCCAGGCACTGTTCCTGACCCAGTTCCAGGTCAACGCCGCCCGCGGCGACAGCGCGACCCGCCTGCCTCCTGACCTGGACCGGCCCGCGCACTGGACCAGCGCCGCGCGGGTGATGCGGCCAGGTCCTCGGCGACGGCGCTGACGGTCGGGCTCAGGGGGCTTCGGCGCGGGCGGCGCACAGCGCCTGCTCACCCGTTCCGCGGTGCCGTCGGTGCCCCCGGCCCCGATGTCGACCACCAGGTTGCGCCCTGCCGGAGGGGGCGAACCGCGCGCTGGTCACCGCCATCGGGGACGACGGCACCGTGCTCGGTGAGACCGTCGAGCCCAGGACCGCCGCGCTTCGCGTGCGGGATGGCGCGGCCGTGACCACCGAGGGGCCGTTCCTGGACGCCACGAGTGCGGTCGGCGGGTTGGCGGTGGTCGAGGGCGAGGACTTGGACGCCGCGATCGCCCTGGCCGCCTGGGTGGCGCGGTCGAGGTACGGCCGAGCGCCAAGTAGTGGTGACCCCTCTCGGGTCGGCCCCGGCGAGGCGGCGGACGCAATCCGGGTCTTGGAGCACGTTGATTCGCTCGCCCGCGACGGTGAAGGCCATGACGGCGAACGGCTGCCCGTCGCGGGTGACCACCGCGCCGATGGCACCGTCGACCAGCGCGGGCCGCAGTTGGCCGCCCCGCGGCGGGCGGGTCTGTCCGGCGACCGCCGCAGCGCCGCGGACGGTGACAGCGGGCTTGGTGGTGCCGTGGTCGGTGCGCAGGACCACCTCGGGGTCGAGAACTCCGATGAGGGCGGCGAGGTCGCCGGTGCGCGCGGCCGCGTGGAAGGCCTCGGCCACCTTCCGCTGGTGCGTCAGGTCCGGCTCCGGTGACGGGATGTCGCCGCCGTTGACCCGGCGATGTGCGCGGCTGGCGAGTTGGCGGGCCGCGATCGGGGTGCGGCTCAGGAGGGCGGCGATCTCGGCGAAGGGCAGCTCGACCATGCCGTGCAGCACGAACGCCAGTCGTTCGGCCGGGGTGAGCCGGTCGAGCACAACCAGCAGGGCCAGGCCCACCGAGTCGGCCAGCAGCGCCTCCTGCACGGCGTCCTCGGCCTTGGTCAGCGAGCCGAGCATCCGGTAGGCCACCGCCCGCAGCCGCGGGCGGTGCCGTTGGAACGCTCGGCCACCGCGAACGTGACAGCGGTCCCGCACCGGCGATCTCGCGCGCCGGTGCGGGACCGGGTGCCGGGTTAGAGCGGGGTGACGTAGGCGCCGGTGAGGCCGCCGTCGACCAGGAACTGGGATGCGGTGATGAAGCTGGAGTCGTCGCTGGCCAGGAAGGCGACCGCGGCGGCGATCTCGGTGGGCTCGGCGAAGCGGCCCATCGGGATGTGCACCAGGCGGCGGGCGGCGCGTTCGGGGTCCTTGGCGAAGAGCTCCTGCAGCAGGGGGGTGTTCACCGGGCCGGGGCACAGCGCGTTGACGCGGATGCCCTCGCGGGCGAACTGCACGCCCAGTTCGCGGGACATGGCCAGCACGCCGCCCTTGGAGGCGGTGTAGGAGATCTGGCTGGTGGCCGCGCCCATCACCGCGACGAAGGAGGCGGTGTTGATGATCGAGCCCTTGCCCGCGCGCTGCATGTAGGGCAGCACGTGCTTGCAGCACAGGTACACCGAGGTCAGGTTGACCTCCTGGACCTTGCGCCAGGCCTCGATGCCGGTGGTCAGGATCGAGTCGTCCTCCGGCGGGGAGATGCCCGCGTTGTTGAAGGCGATGTCGATGCGCCCGTACTTGTCGAACACCGTGGCGTAGAGGGACTCCACGTCGGTGGCGCTGGTGACATCGGCCCGCACGAACAGGCCGTTGACCTCGTCGGCGACCTGCTTGCCGGTGGCCTCGTCGATGTCGACGACCACCACCGTGGCGCCCTCCTCGGCGAAGCGGCGGGCGGTGGCCAGGCCGATGCCGCTGGCCGCGCCGGTGATGACCGCGACGCGGTCGGTGAGCCGTCCCATCAGTTCTCCTCAGTGCTGACGAACACGTTCTTGACCTCGGTGAACCCGTCCAGGGCGTCCGGTCCCAGCTCACGGCCGAGCCCGGACTGCTTGAAGCCGCCAAAGGGCGTCCAGTAGCGCACCGAGGAGTGCGAGTTGACCGAGAGGTTGCCCGCCTCGACCCCGCGGGCCACCCGCATCGCGCGGCCGACATCGCGGGTCCAGATCGAGCCGGAGAGGCCGTACTCGGTGTCGTTGGCCAGCCGCAGCGCGTCGGCCTCGTCGGTGAAGGGCAGCACCGAGACCACCGGCCCGAAGATCTCCTCCCGCCAGGCCCGGTCCCGCTCGTCCTGGGGCAGCAGCACCGTGGCCGGGTAGAAGAACCCGTCGCCGCCGGGGGCCTGACCGCGGTAGGCCACGGTGGTCTCCTGCACGTAGGAGGCGACCCGGTCGCGGTGCGCGGCGGTGATCAGCGGGCCCATCTCGGTGGACTCCGCCGCCGGGTCGCCGACCACGACGCCCTTGACCGCGGGTTCGAGCAGTTCCAGGAACCGGTCGTAGACCTCGCGCTGGACGAGGATGCGGGAGCGGGCACAGCAGTCCTGGCCCGCGTTGTCGAACACCCCGTACGGCGCGGCGGCCGCGGCCCGTTCCAGGTCGGCGTCGGCGAAGATGATGTTGGCGCTCTTGCCGCCCAGTTCCAGGGTCAGCCGTTTCACCTGGTCCGCACAGCCGGCCATGATCTGTTTGCCGACCGCGGTGGAGCCGGTGAAGACCACCTTGCGGACCGCGGGGTGGGTGACGAAGCGCTGGCCGACCACCCGGCCGGCGCCGGGCAGCACCTGGAAGACGTCCTCGGGAATCCCGGCCTGGTGCGCCAGCTCGGCAAGGCGCACCGCGGTCAGCGGGGTCAGCTCGGCCGGTTTGAGCACCACGGTGTTCCCGGCGGCCAGCGCGGGGGCGAAGCCCCAGGCGGCGATCGGCATCGGGAAGTTCCACGGCACGATCACCCCGATCACGCCCAGCGGCTCGTGGAAGGTGACGTTGAGGCCGCCGGGCACCGGGATCTGACGGCCGAAGTGCCGTTCGGGGGCGCCCGCGTAGTAGCGGATCACGTCCCTGGCGTTGCCCGCCTCCCAGCGGGCGTTGCCGATGGTGTGCCCGGCGTTGCGGACCTCCAGCTGGGCCAGGTGTTCCAGGTCGGCGTCCACCGCCTCGGCGAAGCGGTGCAGCAGCCGCGCGCGGTCGCCGGGGCTGACCGCGCGCCAGGCCGGGAACGCCTTGGCCGCGCGCTCGATCGCGGCGTCGGTGGCGGCCTCGTCGGCCAGGGCGATGCTGTCGAAGACCGCGCCCGTGGCCGGGTTGATCAACTCGTGGGTGGCGGTCACGCTCTCGCTCCTTCTGCCGCGGCGCTCACCAGCGCGATGAACAGGGGTGCGCTGGGATGCGCGGGGTCGGCGGTGTCTTCCTCGGGATGCCACTGCACCCCGAGGGTGAACGGGTGGCTGGGCTGGCGGATGGCCTCGATGGTGCCGTCGGTGGCGTGCCCGACGGCTTCCAGGCCGGGGGCCAGCTCCTCGATGGCCTGGTGGTGGTAACAGGAGACCTCGATCTTCTCCCCCAGCAGCGTCGCGGGCGGGCAGCCCGGTTCCAGCCGGACCGTGGTGCGCCCGTACTGCCCCGGCGCGGGCTGGTGGTCGCGGTGGCCCAGCACCTCGGGCAGGTGCTGGTGCAGGGTTCCGCCCAGGCCGACGTTGAGCAGCTGCGCGCCCCGGCAGATGGCCAGCAGCGGGGTCCGCCGCTCCAGCGCGCGGTGCAGCAGGGCCAGCTCGGTGGTGTCGCGGTCGGGCCGGATGCCGGTGGTGTGCTCGTGCGGTGCGGCCTGGTAGCGGGCCGGGTCGATGTCGGCGCCCCCGGCCAGGAGAAGCCCGTCCAGCCGGGGCAGCGCGCGGGCGGCGTCGGCGCCCGGCGGCAGCAGCACCGGGATGCCGCCCGCGGTGATGACCGCGTCGACGTAGGTGCGCGGCAACAGCGCGGCCGGGCGCTGCCAGACGCCCCAGGCGGCGGTCTCGCTGTAGCAGCTGATCCCGATGACGGGCGCGTCAGAGGCGTTCGAAGCCACGGAAGAGCTCCCAGTCGGTGACGGCGGCCTGGTAGGCGCCGATCTCGATGCGCGCGGCGTTGAGGTAGTGCGCCACCACGTCCTCGCCGAAGGCGGTGCGGGCCAGTTCGCTGGCGGCGAAGGCCTCCACCGCCTCGGGCATGGTGGCCGGCACGTGCTCGGCGTCGCTGGCGTAGGCGTTGCCGGTGAGCGCCTCGCCCAGCGGCAGCTCGCGGTCAATGCCGTCCAGGCCGGCCGCGATCAGCGCGGCGGTGGCCAGGTAGGGGTTGACGTCGCCGCCGGGCACCCGGTTCTCCACCCGCAGGCTGGCCCCGCCGTGGCCGACCAGCCGCAGCGCGCAGGTGCGGTTGTCCGGGCCCCAGGCCACCGCGGTCGGGGCGAAGCTGCCGGGCACGAACCGCTTGTAGGAGTTGATGTTCGGCGCGAGCAGCAGGGTCAGCGCGCGCAGGTGGGCCAGCTGCCCGGCCAGGAAGTGCTCGGCCAGCGCGGACATGCCGTGGCGGCGGTCCCCGGCGAAGACCAGTTCGCCGTCGGCGCCGCGCAGGCTGATGTGGATGTGGCAGGAGTTGCCCTCGCGCTGGTTGTACTTGGCCATGAAGGTCAGGCTCTTGCCCTCCTGGGCGGCGATCTCCTTCGCGGCGGTCTTGTAGATGCTGTGGTTGTCGCAGGTGGCCAGGGCCTCGGCGTAGCGGAAGGCGATCTCGTGCTGGCCGGGGTTGCACTCGCCCTTGGCCGACTCCACCCGCAGCCCGGCGGCGGTCATCTCGTTGCGGATGCGGCGCAGCAGCGGCTCGATCCGGGAGGTGCCCAGCAGCGAGTAGTCCACGTTGTACTGGTTGCTGGGGGTCATGTTCCGGTAGCCGTTGGTCCAGGCCTGCTCGTAGCTGTCGTCGAAGACGATGAACTCCAGCTCGGTGCCGACCTGGGCGACCAGCCCGCGCTCGGCGAGCCGGTCGAGCTGGCGGCGCAGGACCTGCCGGGGCGAGGCGGCCACCGGGCTGCCGTCGGCCCAGGTGACGTCGGCCAGCACCAGCGCGGTGGCCGGGTGCCAGGTGGCCATGCGCAGGGTGTCCAGGTCGGGCCGCAGGGTGAAGTCGCCGTAGCCGCGTTCCCAGGAGGACATCTGGTAACCGCCGACGGTGTTCATCTCCACGTCGACCGCGAGCAGGTAGTTGCAGGCCTCCGCGGAGTGCGGGACGACGTCGTCGAGGAAGTGCCGGGCGGCGATCCGCTTGCCCTGCAACCGCCCCTGCATGTCGGTCATGGCCAGCAGCACGGTGTCCACCGCGCCGGTGTCGACCAGCTCGTGCAGGCGGGCGAGCGAGAGCGGGGCCGTGGTTCCCGGCTGCGACACATCCGCCTCCAAATGGTCTGCGATTGGACCTTTGCAGGATGGTGGGTGACCGGCGCCACTGTCAAGCGCGCAGGTCAGCTCAGGAATCCGCGAAGCAGCGCCGCGGTGCCTTCCAGGTGTTCGGCCATCGCCGCTCGCGCGGCCTCGGCGTCCCCGGCCAGCACCGCGGCCACGATCCGCTCGTGCTGTTCGTGCGAGTGCTCGACGTTGTGCCCCAGCAACGGGATGGCGTCCAGCAGCTCGTTGATCCGCATCCGGTTGTCAGCCACCGCCGAAGCCAGCGAGGCCGAGCCGGTGATCTGCGCGATCGCCAGGTGGAACCGGGAGTCCAGCTGCCGGTAGGTCTCCGGGGTGGCGGCGCGGACCTGCTCGTGCACCGCGCGCAGCAGCGCCCGGTCCGGCTCCGGCAGCGCCCGGCCCGCCGCCGCCTGCGCCGCGCCGGTCTCCAGCACCTCCCGGAAGATCAGCGTGTCCTCCAGGCCGACCTGGCCCATGCCGACCACCAAGTTGCGCAGCCGGGCCCGCCCGCGCGGGGCCTGCTCGGCCCGGTTGACCACGAACGTGCCGCCGAAGCGCCCGCGCCGGGACTCCACGTACCCGGACTGCTGCAGCGCCCGGATCGCCTCCCGCAGCGTCATCCGGCTGACCCCCAGCCGCACGGCCAGGTCCCGCTCGGCGGGCAGCCGCTCACCGGGACCGACCACGCCGAGCTTGATCGCCTGCAGGATCCGCTCCACTGCCTCCTCGAAGGCGTTGCCGCTGCGGACCGGACGGAAGACCGCCCGGTCCGCCAGGGTGGCCGGTGAGTCCTGCTCGGTGCTCATGACCGCCACGATCTCACGGGTCCGCCAGCTCGGCCGTGGCGCGACGCACCGCCTCGAACTCCTCCTCGGGGGCCTGGGCGACCAAGTGGTGGCGGCTGTAGAACCAGAAGTAGGCCAGCGCCAGCAGGAAGATCCCGGCCATGATCCCGGCGGCCAGGATGTCGACCAGGAAGGTGGCCACCACCGCGGCCGCGGCCAGCACCAGCGCGATGCTCGTGGTGACCACCCCGCCCGGCGTGCGGTAGGGGCGCGGCAGGTTCGGCTCGCGCACCCGCAGCACGATGTGGGAGACCATCATCAGCACGTAGGACACCGCGGCGCCGAAGACCGCGATGTTGATCAGCTTGGCCCCGTTCTGGGTGACCGCGGCCAGGATGAACCCGATCGCGCCGGGAACCAGCAGCGCCAGGATCGGCGTCTTGCGCTTGCCGGTCACCGACAGCTTCCTGGGCAGGTACCCGGCCCTGGAGAGGGCGAACAGCTGCCGGGAGTAGCCGTAGATGATGGAGAAGAAGCTGGCCACCAGCCCGGCCAGGCCGATGTAGTTGACGATGTCGGCGATCACCGCGTTGCTGCCGTAGACCGCGCGCAGCGCCGCGGGCAGCGGGTTGTCCGAGGACTTCAGCGCGTTGCTGCCCGCCCCGCCCGGCGCGGCGATCAGGATCAGCGCGGCGAAGACCAGCAGCACCAGCATCGCGGCCACGATGCCCTTGGGCATGTCCTTGCGCGGGTCCCGCGCCTCCTCCGCGGCCAGCGGCACGCCCTCGATGGCCAGGAAGAACCAGATGCCGTAGACGAAGGCGGCCAGGATGCCCGCGTAGCCGAAGGGCAGGAACGAGCTGGCCCCCACCGCGTCGGTGGGCGGGATGTCGGTCAGCCGGGACAGGTCGATCATCGGGATCATCGCCACCACGAAGATCACCAGGCCGACCACGGCGATCGCGGTGATGACGAACATCAGCCGCAGCGCCTCACCGACCCCGTAAAGGTGCACGCCGACGAAGATGGCGTAACAGACCAGGTAGACCGGCCAGCCGTTGGTCAGCCCGAACAGCCCCAGCGCCTCGACGTAGCCGCCGATGAACACCGAGATCGCCGCGGGGGCGATGGTGTACTCGATCAGGATCGCGGTGCCGGTGGCGAACCCGCCCAGCGGCCCCAGCGCGCGCCGGGCGAAGCCGTAGCCCGCCCCGGCCACCGGCATCGCCGAGGCCATCTCGGCCAGGCCGAAGACCATGCAGGTGTACATCACCGCCATCAGGATGGTGGCGATCAGCAGCCCGCCGAACCCGCCCTGGGCCAGGCCGTTGTTCCAGCCGGAGAAGTCACCGGAGATCACGTAGGAGACACCGAGCCCGGCCAGCAGCACCCAGCCCGCGGCGCCCTTCTTGAGCTGGCGTTGCTCCAGGTAGCCCGCCTCGACCGAGGTGTAGTCCACTCCCCTGCCCTGGGGTTGTTCTGTGCTCACGCGCGCCTCCACCTGGGGTCCGGACAGCGGCTGATTGGTCAACGGTCAGACCATTGACCATAGTTGTGAGCGAGGCTACAAACGCTGTCAAGCCCTCAGTGGGCCAGTTGCAGCAGCCGGCCCAGCCCTGGATCGGTCAGGGCGGCCTTGGCCCGCCCCCATTTGCCCGCGGCCTCGCCCCAGTAGTCGAAGGTGCTGCCCGGCTTGCTGAGCAGGCCGTGGTGGATGCAGAACCACAGCGTCCAGGTGAAGTCCGACATCGCCTGGAACAGCCGCACCCGCGCGGTCAGCCGCGGCGAGTGCTCACCGAAGTAGGCATCGGTCAGCAGGGCCACCCGGTCGGGGTCGAACTGGCCCTCGGCGCAGATGTTGCCCAGCTCGAAGCCGGGATCGCCGGTGCCGCTGAGCTGGTAGTCCACGATCCGGATGCCGCCGGGCTCGGCGATGAAGTTCTCCGCCAGCAGGTCGTTGTGGCAGGGCTTCGCCGGCAGCGGGTCCGCGCCCAGCACCGCCGCCAGCTTGCGCGCCAGGCCCAGGTGGTCCAGGTAGTCCTCGAACAGGGTCAGCTCGTGGCGGCGGCAGATCTCCAGCAGCTGCCGCTGCTTGGCGAAGATGTCGAACTCGTTGACGAAGGGCCGCGGCGCGGCGTGCAGCCGCAGGCAGGCCGCGGCCAGCAGCGGGATGCACCCGGGTTCGCGGGTGTCGTCGAAGTTCAGCGTGCGGCCGGGCAGGTACTCCAGCACCAGCGCGGGCAGCTCGGGCAGGATGTGCAGCACCCTGGGCCCGGCCCCGGACTCCGCGGCCACCACGGTGTTGGCGATCTCCTGCTCCAGCGGCACCCCGAGCCCGGCCTCGGCGACCGCGGGGTCGAGCACGCGCAGCACCTGGTCCACCCCGTCGACCCGCAGGTGGGCGACCTGGTGGCTGAGCCCGCCGGTCATCGGCAGCAGCTCCACCCGCCGTCCCGTCCACGCCGGGACCTGACTGATCGCGTCCTGCACGGTCGCCGACATAGTCGCCGAGTGTGTTGGCGCGCACACTTGTCCGTCAAGACACGCGGCCGCGTGGTTCCCCCGACCGGCCCACCTGCGCTACCAAGGACGCGTGTCCGTGGATCGAACGCTCCCAGACCGCGCCCGCATCGTCGTGATCGGCGGTGGCGTCGGCGGAACCAGCATCGCCTACCACCTCGCCAAGCTCGGCGAACGAGACGTCCTGCTGCTCGACCGGAACGAGCTGACCAGCGGCTCGACCTTCCACTCGGCGGGCCTGGTCGGCCAGCTGCGCGCCGATGTGACGCTGACCAGGATGAACATCTACTCCGCCCAGCTCTACGCCGAACTGGAGGCCGGGGACAACCCGGTCGGCTTCGTGCCCTGCGGCGGCATCCGGCTGGCCTGCACGCCTGAGCGGATGCAGGAGGCGCGGCGGCAGATAGGCTGGTCCCGCACCGTCGACCTGCCGTTGCAGGAGATCAGCCCGGCCGAGGCCAAAGAACTGTTCCCGCTGCTGGACACCACCGGGGTGCTCGGCGGCACCTACCTGGCCACCGACGGCTACGTCGACCCCGCCCAGCTCACCTACTCCCTGGCCGCCGGAGCGCGCGCCGGCGGGGTGCGCATCCATCCGCACACCAGGGTGCTGGGCATCGACGTGCACGAGGGCCGGGTCCGCGGTGTGCGCACCGACCGCGGCGACATCGAGGCCGAGATCGTGGTCAACTGCGGCGGCATGTTCGCCGCCGAGATCGGCCGCCTGGCCGGGGTGCGGGTGCCGATCGTGCCGATGTCGCACCAGTACCTGATCACCGAGCCGGTCCGCCCGCGCGACGGCAGCCACCTGCCGACCCTGCGCGACCCGGACAACCTGGTCTACTTCCGCGAGGAGGTCGACGGGCTGCTCATGGGCGGCTATGAGCGCGACTCCGCGCCGTGGGCGCAGACCGGGGCGAACTTCGAGGCGGTGCCGCCGGACTTCAACGGCAAGCTGCTGCCCGAGGACTGGGACCGCTTCGCCGAGATCGCCGAGGCCGCCCAGCAGCGGGTGCCGACCATGGCCACCGCGGGCATCCGCAAGATGATCAACGGTCCGGAGGCCTTCACCCCGGACAACGAGTTCTGCCTCGGTGAGACCGAGGTCGGCGGGTTCTTCGTGGCCGCCGGGTTCTGCGCGCACGGCATCGCCGGGGCAGGCGGCATCGGCAAGGTGATGGCCGAGTGGATCGTGGCCGGGGAACCGGAGTTCGACCTCTCGCACATGGACATCCGCCGCTTCGGCCGCCAGTACCGCTCCCCGTCCTACACCCGCAAGCGCACGGTGGAGAACTACGAGACCTACTACGACATCCCGTTCCCGCACCGGGAACGCGGCGCCGGCCGCCCGCTGCGGGTCTCCTCGGCCTACTCCTGGCACCGCAAGCACGGTGCCAGCTTCGGCGAGAAGTCCGGCTGGGAGAGGGTCAACCACTACGAGAGCAGCGCCGCCGCCGGCCAGGAGTCCTGGCGACCCGAGGGCTGGGCCGGTCGCAACTGGTCCCCGGCCATCGGCGCCGAGCACCTGGGCACCCGGGAGCGCGCCGGGCTGTTCGACGAGTCCTCCTTCGCCAAGATCGAGGTCACCGGCCCCGGCGCGGCCAGGCTGCTGGACTGGGTGTGCGCCAACGAGGTCGCGGGCCCGGTCGGCGCGGTCACCTACACCCAGGCGCTCAACGCCCGCGGCGGCATCGAGTGCGACTTCACCGTCACCCGCTGGGCCGAGCAGGAGTTCCAGGTCGTCACCGGCACCGCCTTCGGCTCCCACGACGCCGCCTGGCTGCGCCGCCACGCCCCTGCCGACGGCTCGGTCCGCATCGCCGACGTCACCGGCGCCTACTCCTGCTTCGCTCTGTGGGGGCCGAACTCCCGGGACATTCTGGCCGGACTCACCCCCGCCGCCTTGGACAACGAGTCCTTCCCCTACCTCACCGCGCAGGAGACCACCGTCGGCGACGTGCCGGTGCGCGCGCTGCGGGTGACCTTCGCCGGGGAGCTGGGCTGGGAGCTGTACTGCTCCAGCGAGTACGGCGCCGCGCTGTGGCGCACGCTATGGGAGGCGGGCCAGGAACACGGCGTCATCGCCGGCGGCTACCGCGCCATCGACAGCCTCCGCCTGGAGAAGGGCTACCGGCTGTGGGGCTCGGACCTCACCCCGGAACGCACCCCGTACGAGGCGGGCCTGGGCTTCTGCGTCAAGCCTGACAAGCCCGGCGGCTTCCACGGCCGCGAGGCCCTGCTGCGCCGCAAGGAGGCCGGGTTCACCCACCGCCTGCGCTGCCTCACCCTGGACGATGCGACTGTCTGGCCGCTGGGCAGCGAGGCGGTCCGGCTCGGTGGCGAGGTGCTGGGCCGGGTGACCACCGGCGGCTTCGGCTACACCGTGGGCCGCGCCATCGCCTTCGTCTACCTGCCGGTGGACCGGGTCAAGATTGGCACCGAGGTCGAGGTGGAGATCTTCGGCCGCTGGGTGCCCGGCGTGGTCGAACGCGACCCGCTGTTCGACCCCAAGGGCACCCGCGTCCGCGCCTGACCGCGACCGGTGCTCGGGAACAGCGCGTGTTCCCGAGCACCGGTCCGTCCGTGGTCAGTGCACCTGCGCACCGACGAAGTCCAGCACCAGCTCGACCACCCGCGTCGGCTCGTCCATGGTCAGCACGTGGCCGGCCTCGGGCAGCACCTCGACCCGGGTGATGTTCGGCAACCCGGCCAGCCGCTCCCGCAGCGAGTTCAGATCGTTGAGCCTGCTCTTGCCACCGAGCACCACCAGGCTCGGCCTGCTCAACCCGGCCAGCTGCGCCTCGGTGTAGAGCGGGGGCCTGGGCAGCACCTGCCGGTAACTGACCAGCTTCGGCAACAGCCTGCGGAGGACCTCCGACCGCAGCGTCCCGTTGACCAGCCACCGCGACGCCCGCTCCCGCACTCGACGCGGGGCGAACAGGAACAACGCGCAGGCCAGGCTCCAGCTGATGAACCGCACACCGATCTTCTCGAACCCCGGTGGGTCCAGCAGCGACACCGAGGCCACCCGCTCCGGGGCGAACAGCGCCGTGTGCACCGAAACCCACGACCCGTAGGACAGCCCCACCAGGTGCGCTCGCTCCACCCCAAGCCCGTCGAGCACCTCCACCAGCCACGCGGCCAGGTCCTCGCCGCTGAGCACCGGCCGCTCGGGCAGGTGGTGCCCGGGTTCGGCGATGGTCTCCGGGGAGAAGACGGTGTGTGCCGCGCTCAGCCGCCCGATGATGTTGCTGTAGGTCAGCGGCAGGCCGCCGGCGGGCGCCACCAGCACGATCGGGATGCCGGCACCGGTTCCGTTGCGCTGCACCCTGGTGGTGCCGAAGGAGGTGCGCACCTCGGTGAAGTCCGTGGCTGACGGCCAGACCTCGGTCATCAGCTCGTCGTAGGTCCGGATGAAGTCCTCGCGTGCCTGCTCGTTCCGGAAACCAGCTCGCTTTGTCTTGCTCACCTGCGCCCCCTCACGTCGGTCACCGCAGCAACCCCCATCACCGTCCGTTATGATACGAGCGTACCATGATGCTGGGTGTCGTAGGGTGTGCGCCGTGCCAAAACTGGTTGATCATGAGCAGCGCCGTGCCGAGATCGCCGAGGCGTTGCTGCGCATCGCCGGCACCCGTGGCCTGCACGCCGCCAGCATGCGCGAGGTCGCCGCCGAAGCCGGCGTCTCACTGCGCCTGGTGCAGTACTACTTCCACACCAAGGAAGAGCTGCTGCTCAACGGCTTGACCCGGCTGGTCGACAAGCTCAACGAGCGCATGCTCGACCGCATCCGAAAGGCGGGCCTGCCGCCAACACCACGCAGCATCCTGTACGCGGCACTGATCGGCCTGCTGCCCAGCGATGAGGAAAGCCACCGCGTCCAGCTCACCCTGGTCGCCTACCAGGCCCTGATGATCTCCGACCCGGCATTCGCCAGCCGCAACTTCGGCACCACCCCGGACAAGCTCGAGCAGTACCTGGCCGGCCAGATCCGCCTGGCCCAGGAGGCAGGCGAGATCGACGCCGACCGAGACCCGGCGATCACCGCCACCACCCTGGTGGCGCTCACCGGCGGCCTGGTCTCCAGCGTTGCCGGTGGACAACGCGACGGCACGGCGGCCGAACGCGTCCTCCGCGACTACCTGGACCGCCTGTTCACCGGGTAGCCCGAACCGTCGGCGTGATGCTCAGGCGCCGTTCGTCATCGGCAGTCACTCCTTTCGTGCTCGCACTCCGAACACCGTCGGCGTCGGAGCTCCACCCTCGCCGAAACGCTCCAGCACCAGGCCGGCGGCCAGGAAGTCGTGGAGCAGCTGCGGCAGTGGGCGGTGGGTGGGCACCGACCTTGTCGCGCAACCCCTGTGCGGTCCACGACGCGGTCGTCCAATGGGCGTCCCGGTAACCGGGCTTGATCACTATGGCCGCCGGGTCAGACCGGTCGGCAAAACCGCCGCAGAAACACGGGTGCACCCCGAGGTGGACGAACACGCCGCCAGGGCGCAGAACTCGGGCCACCTCGCAGAGCACCGCCGGATAGCCGGACATGTCGGTATGGGTGAGCACCGTCATGACGGACGCCAGTGAACTGTCGGCGATGGGCAGGGATTCGGCGTCGGCTTGAGCCACGGGCAGTTTCGCCGACGCATGACGGAGCATACCGCAGGAAATGTCGAGTCCGAACGGGTCCCAGCCCAGCGTGCGGAGTCGATCGGCATGCGCGCCGGTTCCACAGCCTATTTCCAGGCACGGCCCGGCGCCTGAGCCGAGCAGGTCGGTCAGCAGCGCTTCCGGCTGCAGCGGATCTGAATCCCGTTGTGCGACAAGGAAGTCGTGTTCGTACCAGTCGGCGATGTCGTCGTAGTGGGCGCGCATACATACACCAAAGCAGACGCAATGGTCCGTATACGACCGATTCTTCGCTGGGCGAACACGGAATGACACGATTGGGTCAGAAAGGCCTAAGAGCCGGTGATCAATTCGAATTCGCCATTTCGACCGTGTATGACTGATCTCAGGCCGACGCGGTTGGCTGGACGGACCGGCAACGTGACGTCCAGTGCAGCCAGGGTGGTGCGAAGCGGTTCCGGATCCGGGGACATCGCGTGCAGCTCCACCAGCGGCGCCACCGGAAGGTTCCCGGCAGGGTGTGCCGTGTCACCCCAGTCGATCAGAAACGGGACGACCCCAGTGCCTGGCGGGGTGAGCCGCCAGCTCAGTCGTCGTCCGTCGGTGGTGACACGTCCCATTGCCTGCGGTGTGCCCGGGTCGACGCCGCGGGCGCGGGCGGCGGCCACGCTCGCGTCGATGTCCGTGGCGCGGGCGGCCCAGGTCATCAGGCTGGGTCCGGTCAGCGTGCCGAGTCCGAACACGGTCGGCTCGGCCACGCGGTCCGGATCCGGTCCGATGATCTCCAAGAAGGTCTGCTCACCCAGACCGAGCAAGTAGTTCGCCGTCCCCCACGCGTCATGGCGTCCGCCTGGTACCGGGCGGACGCCGGAAAGGAGGTGCACCAGGTCGACGGTGCCAACCAAGTCCGGCGTCGCCAGCACGAGGTGGTCGAGCATTGGGTCCCCCGTTCCCTTGACATCCCGGCACCGTCGTACCAGATTGCTGCTGACTGATTGATCAGTCACAGCGTCTGGAGGTGGCAGTGCGTCAGGTCCCGGACGGGCTCAGGCTCATCGCGGAACAACGGGCTTTCATCCGGCTCGCCCGGGAGTCCGCTGCGGCGGGGATCCGCCCGCTGACGCGGGTGGTATCAGCGGGGCGAGCCGGATGGCGTGCGACGGCGCGGTGAGTGACGGTGTGGTGGGTGCTGTTGCCGGGGTCAATGCCTACTGGAGTGAGTCAGACGGCGGTCTCATCACCTACTCGAGTGCACGAGAGTTGCTGTGCGCGCTCGGGTCGCCGTATCGAGCGGCGCAGCGGATGAGCTCGCGAAGCGAGTTGTTGGCTGCGCGGGTGGTTCGTGCTGAAGGCGGGCTGGATCGAGCAGGACGCGGTGCGGGCGGATCCGGTGCCGCTGGCGCTTGCGGCGAGATGGAGGGGCGGCTCGGCGAGCGCGGGTATGTGCTGGAGATGCAGGATCAGCCGGGGGCCGGCCGATCGTGGGGCTCCGGCGGGATCCGACGTTCTGGGCCGTGGTGCTGTTCGGGATCGGGGGCACGTTGGCTGAGGCGTGCCGGGACGTCGCAGTGGAGTTGGCGCCGGCGGGGCCGGAGGTTGCTGAGGGGAGGCCGATCCGGTGCGGATGGGGCCGTCGGGGGCGGGGGCGGTGGATGCGCTGCCGGTGCCCGGGGAGGTTGGACTGGCGACCGGGGTTGGAAGGTTGGCCTCCGGGACCAGTTGGCTGGACGCTGGGGTCGGGGGTGGTGAGCTGGGGGCTGGGATTGGAAGGCTGGGCACCGCGGCCGGTGACCTGATGGCTGGCGTTGGCGAGTTCGGCCTTGGCGGGGAGGTGGGCACTGGCGGGGACGTGGGCGGTGGCGTCGATGAACCGATCGCTGGCGTTGGGAAGTTGGGCGCTGGTGTCGGGGGGGGGACGGCGGAGCGTGCCAACCCGGGGGTGGGGGCCCCTGAGGCGAGGGGCGGGGCCGCTGCGGCGGGGGGCGAGGACTGGGAGCAGGCGGTGGTGGCTGGTGCGCGAGACTCGAGGGCCGGAGACGCGGTACCCGGGGCCGGAGACGGTGCCGGGGGCCGGAGACGGTGCCGGGGGCCGGAGATGGTGCCGGGGGCCGGAGATGTGGTCTTGGCGGCTCGGGACGTGGTCTTGGCGGCTCGGGACGTGGTCTCCGGGGTTGAGCAGGGGGTGGCGTGGTGCGGGTGACCGGTGGGCAGGCTGTGGTGCGGGCGTTGGTCGCGCATGGGGTGGACACCGTGTTCGGGATACCGGGCACGCACAACCTGGAGATCTACCGGCACCTGGCTGAGGCTGGGGTTCGGCATGTGAGCACCCGGCATGAGCAGGGGGCTGCCTACGCCGCGGATGGGTACGCACGAGTCAGTGGGCGGCCTGGGGTGTGTGTGGTGACCTCGGGGCCCGCGACGTTGAACGCGGCGGCGGCGGTGGGGCAGGCGTACTCGGACTCGGTGCCGGTGTTGTTGATCTCTCCTGGGTTGCCGTTGCGGCATCCGGGGCGGGGGAACGGGTTCCTGCACGAGATGAAGGACCAGTCGGCGGCGATGGGGGCGATCGCGGCGTACAGCGTGCGGGTCACCTCGGTGGCGGAGATTCCGGCGGTGGTGGCTGAGGCGTTCGCGTTCTTCCGGGCGGGGCGGCCTCGGCCGGTGCACCTGGAGGTGCCGGTGGATGTGCTCGCCGAGGTTGGCGAGGTTGAGGTGGGGGTGCCGGTGGTGGTGCCCCGGGTGCGGGCGGAGCCTGCGGCATTGGCACGGCTGGCTGAGGTGCTGGGGGCGGCGCGGCGGCCTGGGGTGCTCGTTGGTGGGGGTGCCAAGGGGGCGGCGGGGCTGGTTCGGGAGCTGGCGGAGCGGGTGGGGGCGCCGGTGGTCAGCACAGCCAACGGGAAGGGGGTGTTGGCCGAGGGGCATCCGTTGAGCTTGGGGGCGGGGGTGCATCTGCCTGGGGTGGCGGAGTTCGTGCGGGACTGCGATGTGCTGGTGGTGCTGGGCAGTGAGCTGGCGCCGAGTGACTTCTGGGTGGAGCCATTGGCTCAGCCGGGGTGTCTGGTGCGGGTGGATGTGGATCCGGGGCAGTTGCGGGTCAACGCCACACCTGGGGTGGAGGTGGTGGGGGATGTCGGGGCGGTGCTGACGGAGCTGCTCCCCCGGCTGGCCGACCGACCAGGCGACGGGGTGGAGCGGGCGGCTCGGTGGCGGGGGCGGTTGCGGGAGCAGGGGCGGGCTGAGGGGGCTCGGTGGTTGTGGCTGCTGGAGGTGCTGGGCGAGTTCCTCGGAGACGGGGTGCTGGGCGCGGACAGTGCGATGGCCTGCTACTACGGCGCGCTGACCAACCTGCCGATCCAGCGGCCGGGTGGGTTTCTGTATCCGACTGGGTTCGGGACGTTGGGGTATGGGTTGCCCGCGGCGATTGGGGCGGCGGTGGCCTGTCCGGGGGTGCGGACGGCGGCCTTGCTCGGGGACGGTGGGGTGATGTTCACCGTCGCCGAGTTGGCCACGGCGGCGCAGCTGGGGCTGGCGTTGCCGGTGCTGGTGGTGGACAACGCCGGGTATGGGGAGATCAAGGCGGAGATGGTGGCTCGGGCGGATCCGGTGCACGCGGTGGACCTGCCTTCGCCGGACTTCGCGGCGCTGGGGCGGGCGTTGGGGTGTCACGGGGTTCGGGTGGCGGGGGCGGCGGAGTTGCGGGTGGAGCTGGCTCGGGCGTTCGAGGCGGATCGGCCGACGGTGTTGCACCTGCCGGAGGAACCGGAGTCAGCGCAGAGGTAGGCGGCAGACCTCAGTGAGGCTGGTTTCGCTGGCGCGCTCGAAGGTCAGGGTGGCCTCGGTGGCGGTGAGGTTGAGGGTCGCGAGCAGGTTGCCGAAATGAGGGCCGGTGATCTTGGTCCAGTGGGTGGGCTGGGCTGGGACGCCGGAGAGGCGGGCCCAGGCGTGCGACAGCGCGGTCAGGGCGCGCCACCAGGCCAGGCGCAGGGCCGGTTTGAAAAGGTCCGGTTCGGCGTTGCGCAGCGGGGAGCAGGTCAGCTGGTGCACCGGGGCCTGCTCGGTGGTGCGGGCGACGTAGCTGTGGTGGACGTCGCCGGAGAGCACGGCGACCGTGCCGTCGGTCTTGGCCGCGGTCTGGTGCAGCAACTGGGAGAGCTGGTCGAAGGACTCGCGGAAGCTGGCCCAGTGGTCGAAGTCGCCTGCCTGGCGGATGCGTTCGGCCAGGCGGCCGCGCCAGCCGGGGCGGTGCGCGGCGTGCTCGTTGCGGGCCTGCAGGTGGTGGATCACCGGCGGCAGCAGCCAGGGCAGGGAGCTGCCGACGAGCAGGTGGCGGTACTCGCTGCCCGCGCCGTCGAGCTGGGCGGTGAGCCAGGTGAACTCCTCGTCGTCGAGCATCTTGCGGCGGCCGCCGGTGAGGATGCGGCCCGCGCGGCTGTCCACCATGAGCAGGCGGACCGGGCCGAAGTCGCGGCAGTAGCTCCACTGGGCGTGCTTGTGCTCGCCGATCTCGGTGTCCCAGCGGGCGGCGTGGGACTCCAGCAGGTCCTGGGCGTCAGCCCCGTGCAGGGCCAGGACCTGCTGGTACAGCTCGTCCTTGGCCAGTGCGGCCGGCGCGAGGTTGCCCAGGTGCTGGTAGACCCAGTACGAGGCCAGTGCGCCGCGGGCCCGCTTGGCCCACCAGGGTTTGGCCGCCATCTCCTGGCGCCAGATCTCCGAGGTGTTCCAGTCGTCGCGGACGTCGTGGTCGTCGAAGATCATCGAGGTGGGCACGGTGGAGAACAGCCAGCGGACCTCGGGTTCGGTCCAGCTCTCCCGGTAGAGCTGGGTGTACTCCTCGTAGTCGGCGACCTCCACGCCGGGTGGCTGGCTGAGGTCGCGGCGCTGCTTGAGGTACTGCTGGGTGCGGTCGGTGGTCTCATCGGCGTAGATCTGGTCGCCGAGCAGCAGCAGTGCCTCCGGCCGTTCCCGCACCGGCTGCGTGATGAGGCGGTTGGCCAGCGCGGACAGTGCGCAGTAGCCGACCGTGGCGCGTCGCTTGGCGTCCTCGGGCTGGGCGAAGCGGCAGGAGCCGAAGGAGACCCGCACCGGGTGGTCGGAGTGGGTGGGCAGGGTGCGGATGACGCTGGGCGGGTAGGCCGAGCCGGGCTGCGGCCACACCGCTTCGCCGTCGAGGTGGACCTGGTACTCGTGTTCGGTGTCCGGGGTCAGGCCGCTGATCACGACCAGCGCGTAGTGGTGGCCGGCGACCTGGAAGGTGGTGGCTTCGGCGTCGAGCACCCGGACGGTGCCGGGGCGGTCGGTCTCCACCCAGACGGTGGCCGAGTTGTCGTCGACGTGGCGCAGCAGCGGACCGAGTACGAGGTTGGGCACGCCGCCTTGTCTATCGCATCGGCGGCGTGGGCGGTGCGGCGCTCCAGGCATCGATGTCGCGGCGCAGGGCGGCCTTGGTCGCACCCGGGGCGAAGGAGGCGTCCACGGCGTCGCGGGCCAGGTCGGCCAGTTGCGGGTCGGTCAGGCCGAAGGTGTCGCGGGCCCGCTGGTACTCCTCGGCGAGGGTGGTGCCGGTGAAGTTGGGGATGTCGGTGTTGAGGGTGACCACCAGTCCGGCGGCGAGCAGGTCGGGCAGCGGGTGACCGGCCAGGCTCGGGACCAGGCCGAGGGTGACGTTGGAGGACGGGCAGACCTCCAGCGGGATGCCGCGGTCGGCGACTTCGGCGGTCAGTTCGCGGTCCTCCAGCACGCGGAAGCCGTGGCCGAGGCGTTCGGTGTGCCCGAGGGTCAGCGCTTCCCGGATGCTGTCCGCGCCGCAGCACTCGCCCGCGTGGTGCACCTGGTGCAGGCCCGCGTCCTTGGCTTCCGCGATGACCTGGGCGAACGGGGCCAGCGGGTAGGTCTCCTCCCCCGCCATGTCCAGCCCGATCACCCGCTCCGGGAACCTGCGGGCCAGCTCCAGGGTGCGGCGGGCGCGCTCCACGGAGCGGCGGCGGGAGTGGTCGAGGATGACCTGGACCTGGATGTTGTGTTCGGCCTCGCCCTCGGCCAGTCCTTCCAGCACCGCGGTCAGTGGCATGGCCAGGTCGCCGAGGCGTTCGCCGTGCGCGGCGGCGGTGAACCGGATCTCGGCGTAGCGGGTGCCCTGGGCGGCCTCGTCGGCGCAGAACTCGCGGGCCAGACGGCGGAAGTCAGCCGGGTCGCGCAGGCAGTCGCGGATGCGGGAGTTGGCGTCGGCGAAGGCGCGGAAGCCGTGGAAGGCGGAGCCGCTGGGCAGCTCGACCCCGTGCCGGGCGGCCAGTTCCCGGAGGGTGGCCGGGCGCAGGGTGCTCTCCAGGTGCACGTGCAGATGGGCCTTGGGCAGCGCGCGCAGATCCCGCATGGCCGCAGCTTAGGCATCCGGGGTGGGTGGCGCCGCCGAATTACGGGTCAGTCGAACCAGCCGAGCCAGGGGCATTCCAGGGCGAACCAGTAGTCGAGCACCACAGCTGGGGTATCGGGCGGCAGGTCTTCGGAAAGGGGCATGCCGGCAGCGTGCTACCTCCAGCCAAGTGGAGGTCAAGGCAGTGAGGTCAAGGCAGTGGGGCGAGGTGTTCGGCCGCGGTGCGCGCCACCGCCTCGGCCAGGGCGGTCAGCGACGGGGAGTCGAGTTTCCACTGCTGCCAGTACAACGGCACGTCCACCGGGTGCGCCGGGGCGAGGTCGGCCAGCAGGCCGCGGGCGGCGTGGTCACCGGCTTGCACGTCCGGGATCATGCCCCAGCCCAGGCCCTGCACGACCGCGGCCAGGAAGATGTCGGAGGCGGGCACCAGGTGCCGGCGGTTGCTGGGGTCGCGGCCGGTGCGGGCGCGGGCGAACTGGTGCTGCAGGTCGTCCTTGCCGTCGAAGAGCACCACCGGCGCTTCGGGCAGCAGCTCGGCCAGTGGGCCGCCGGTGAGCCAGCGTTCGACGAAGGCCGGGCCGGCCATCGCCCGGTAGCGCATCCGGCCCAGCGGCCGCACCGAGCAGCCCTGCACGGGTTCCGGGCTGGAGGTGACCGCGGCCAGCACCAGGCCCTCGCGCAGCAGGTCGGTGGTGTGGTCCTGGTCCTCCCTGCGCAGCGCGAAGCAGACCTGGAGGTGCTCGGGGACCCTGGTCAGCGCGGTGAGGAACCAAGTGGCCAGGGAGTCGGCGTTGACCGCGACCGGCAGCACGGTGGGCCGGCCGTCCTCGGGCAGGCCGAGCTCGGCGCGGGCGTCGCGGGCGAGCAGCGCGAGCTGCCGGCCGAAGCGGGCCACCACCTCGCCGGAGGGGGTGAGCCGGACCGGTTTGGCGCGTTGCAGCAGCACCCGGCCGACCCGCTGTTCCAGGGCCTTGATCCGCTGGCTGACCGCGGAGGGGGTGACGTGCAGGGCGCGGGCGGCGGCCTCGAAGGTGCCCTCGTCGACCGCGGCGAGCAGGGTGCGGACCTGGTCGAAGGGCAGCTCGTCCATCACGATGGCTAATGATAGTGAAGAATGTTTAGCTGGCCTGCTGAATCCGCGCTCCTTAGCGTCAAGAACGTGCACGGATACTTGACACCGCTGGCCGCCGGACTGGGCACCGGGTTGTCCCTCATCATCGCGATCGGCTCGCAGAACGCGTTTGTGCTGCGCCAGGGCCTGCGCCGGGAGCACGTGCTGCCGGTGGTGGGCATCTGCGCGGTCTCCGACGCGGTGCTGATCGTGGCCGGGATCAGCGGTGTCGGCGGGCTGCTGGCGCTGTGGCCGGCCGCGCTGACCGTGGTGGGCTGGGCGGGGGCGGTCTTCCTCATCGGCTACGGTCTGCTCGCCGCGCGCCGGGCGCTGCGCCCGGAGGCCCTGCACGCCGGGGGTGCCAGCGGCGGTTCGCTGCGGGCCGCCGTGCTCACCTGCCTGGCGCTGACCTGGCTCAACCCGCACGTCTACCTGGACACCGTGCTGCTGCTGGGCTCGGTCGGCAACGGCTACGGGCAGGCCCGCTGGTTCTTCGCCGCGGGCGCGGTGGCGGGCAGCCTGCTGTGGTTCGGGGTGCTGGGCTTCGGGGCGCGCTCGCTGTCTGGGGTGTTCGCCCGGCCGGTGGCCTGGCGGGTGCTGGACTCGCTGATCGCGGTGACCATGCTGGCCCTGGGGGTCACGATGGCCGTGCGCGCCTCGGCGTGACGGCCATCGTGACCAGGGTTCAGGCCCGCCGGTACTGCGCGGCGGAGCCGACGGTGGCCGGGTCCTCGTAGCTGCCCGGTTTGCCGCGGTCGACGTGGAAGGTGGTCAGCGTGCTGACCGGGGAGTCGGCCACCTTCCGGTCGCCGATCACCCGCATGTGGGTGGACCAGCGCTGCGGGGTGACCTCGTAGACGTCGTAGCCGTAGCGGTTGCCCTCGAAGTACTTCAGGTGCGGGTTGGCCTTGCCCATCACCGGCCCGTTGGTCTTGTTCCACTCCGCGGAGTAGGCGCCGGAGGTGACCGAGTGCGCGGTGAACTCGGTGCCGATGACCGGGGCGTCGGGGTTGTCGAAGTCTGGGCGGATGTCGTCGACGAAGGCGGAGTGCCAGTCGCCGGTGATCACCACCAGGTCTTCCAGACCCTTGCGGTGGGCCTGGCCGAGCACGCTGTTGCGTTCGGTGCGGAAGCCGTCCCACTGGTCGGTGAAGTAGTAGCCGCCGCCGGGCTTGGCCAGCTGGCTTAGCATGATCGAGTTGACCCAGCAGTGCCAGGCGTTACTGGGCGAGTCGATCTGGCTGCCCAGCCAGGCGCGCTGTTCGGCGCCGAGGATGGTGCCGTCGGGCAGGTTCTGCGCGGAGCGGTACTGACGCAGGTCCAGGATGGACAGGTCGAGCAGGTCGCCCCAGCGGCGCTGCCGGTAGATCTGGATGTCCGGCAGGCCGGTGTCGGCGCGCGCGGGCATGTGCTCGTACCAGGCCTGGTAGGCCGCTGCGCGGCGCTTGACGAACGGCGCGGAGCCCTCGGTGCCGCTGTGGTCGTTGACCACTTCGTGGTCGTCCCAGGTCAGGTACCAGGGGTGCGCGGCGTGCGCCTCGCGCAGGGACGCATCGCCCTTGTAGAGGGCGTGCCGCTTGCGGTAGTCGGCCAGGGTGAGGATCTCCGGGCCGTCGTGGTCGCGGATGTGGCTGCCGCCGACCTTGCCGTGCTCGTAGATGTAGTCGCCCAGGTGCACCACGAAGTCCAGGTTCTCCCTGGCGATGCCCCGGTGGGCGGCGTAGAGGCCGTCGTGGAAGGCCTGGCAGTTGGCCGAGGCGAACCGGACCTTGTCCACCCGGCCGACCGGTGCGGTGCGGGTGCGGCCCAGACGGCTGCGCTGGCCTAGGGCCTCGAAGGCGTAGTAGTAGGTGCGGCCGGGCCGCAGGCCGTGCACCGGCACGTGCACGCTGTGCCCGAGCAGCGAGGTGGCCGGGGTGGTGCCACAGGCGACCGTGCGGCGCAGTTCGCGGTCCTCGGCCACGGTCCACTTGACCTCGACCGCGGCGGGCAGCGGCTGTTCGGCGGCCAGCGGGTCGGGGGCCAGGCGGGTCCAGAGCACCACGCTGGTGGGCATCGGGTCGCCGGAGGCCACGCCGAGGGTGAAGGGTTTCGGGTCGTAGGAGACGCCGAGGTCGGCGGCCGCGGCGTAGGCCTGGGCCGGGGTGAGCGCGTCGGACAGCGGCCACACGGTGCCCAGTGCGCCTGCGGCGGCCGCGCCGCGGAGCAGGGTGCGTCGGTTCAGCATCAGCGGGCTCCCACGGTCAGGCTGAGGTTGTCCGCGTAGCCGTCGTTGGACGTGCCACTGCCGGAGCGGGTGAACAGCAGGGTGATCCGGGCTCGGGTGCTGCCCGCGGGGACCGGGCCGGTGGTGGTCTGCTCGACCATTCCGGTGCGCAGGCCACGTTCCTGGGCGGTGACCGGGCCGAGCACGGCCAGGCCGATCGGGTAGCCGGTGTGGTCGAGGAACTCCACTGACAACCGGACCCCGTCCTGCTGGGTGGCGTAGCCGCCGAGCCAGCCGGAGAGCCGGAACACCGAGCCGGGTGGCAGCCGCACGGTCTGGGTGAGCCGGGTGCGCGGGCTGTTGCCGCCGCTGAGGAACTGGGCGCCCCGGTCGGCCGGGCCGGGGTCGGTGCTGGTGGGGTAGCCGCCGCCCGCGGCGTAGCGGATGAGCGCGGGGGCGCCCTCGACGGTCTGCCAGCCGGGCACCGTCGGCGTGGGCTCCCCCGCGCCGCCGGTGCCGCGCTCGGCGTCGCCGTTGTTGATCAGGTTCACCGGTGACCTGCCTCCTGGATTCGGGAACGGCGGGATTCTGCCGACCGTAAGAGGTGTTCCGGTGAACGGAACATGGCCGTTGGTCGTGGACTTGTCAGTGCCCTGGTGCGGGGTGTGGCCGATACCGGCGCCAGGCCGGGCTCTCCTGGACGCCGGTGAAGGCCAGGTGGGCGGCCGGGTCGGTCCACTCGGCGTAGTTGCGCACGCCGGTGCCGTCGACGCTGAGGTGGAAGTGCGCGGCCAGCAGTCCCGGGATGCGCACGCCTTCGGCCTCTGCCTGCTCCCCCGCGGCGAACATCTCGTCGACGAAGTCGCGCTGCCGCTGGGCGTCCGGGCGGTCGAAGTCGATCGCGGCGATGACCACGCACCCGGCCGGTCCGGTGGCGTCGACCTGGCTTCGGTAGCGGCGGTACTCGGCCAGCGGGACCGGCGCGGTGGCGGCGTGCGCGCGGGCGGCGGCACTGGTGGCCCACTGCGAGTAGTGCAGCAGGCTGGTGCCGTCGGTGCCGAGGTAGTGCGCGCGGGCCAGGCAGCCCTCCGGCAGGGGCTCGGCGGTGAGCCGGTCGAGCTCGGTGGTGGGGTCGGCGCTGGTCCACTGGCCGATCAGGGCCACGGCGGCGTCGGGGCGGGTGAGGTCGGGGAGCATGGGCGCAGCCAACCAACCCCACCTGTGGTGCTCAACCGAGTTAGCCGATCCGCAGGTCACGGCGCTGGATGAGGACCAATCCGGCGGCGGCGAACAGCGCGGCCACACCGAGCAGGGCCAGTGCGGAGGTGCCGTCGAAGGGCTGGGCCGGTAGCAGGGCCTGGTGCCGGAACGGGGACACGTCGAGCAGCCAGGCAGGCAGGCCGGCCAGCGGTCCGAACAGGGCGAGCACAAAACCGGCCATCGGCAGCAGCGTGCCGAGGGTGGCCGCCCAGCGGGGCAGCACCGCGATCAGCAGGGTGGCCAGCCCGGCGAACACCGCGGCGGCGGGCAGGGTGTTCAGCGCGGCGGCGACCAGCACCGAGGTGTCGTGGCCGCCACTGGCCCACCAGGACAGCGCGGCCGCGGACCCGGCGACGGTGGCGGTCAGGGTCGCGGCCAGCAGGCCGGTGAGCAGGTGCGCGCCCAGCCAGCGGGCCCTGGTCAGCGGGCGGGCCAGCAGCACCTCGGCCTGGCCGGTGCGTTCCTGTTCGCGGGCGCTGACCACGGCCTGGGCGGCGACCAGGGCGATGAGCAGGCCGATGATCTGGAACAGGGTGGCCAGGAATGCCTCGGTGAACCGCCGCTCGCCGCCGGAGATCGCCGCGAGCATCGCGCCCAGCTGCGAGTTTCCGGCCAGGATGCCGGAGACGCCGTCCACGATGGCGCCGATGGAGGCGGCCAGCACGGCCAGGCCGAGTGCCCAGCCGAGGATGGCTCCGGTGTGCAGGCGCAGGGTGAGCAGTTCGACCACGCGCAAGGACCGGCCGTGCGCTGGGCCGGGGCGGGCGTGCAGCAGTCCGGCGCCCAGGTCACGGCGGGCCTCCATGGCCAGGGCGGCGGCGATGGTCAGCGCGGTGAGGCCGAGCAGCAGCAGGAGCGGCCAGGCACGGTTGGTGGTGTAGGCGTCCACCCGCTGGGCCCAGCCGAGCGGGCTGAGCCAGCGCAGCCAGGAGACCTCGCTGTTGGCGTCGGCCAGGGTGCGCAGCACGTAGCCGGTGGCCAGCGCCGCGCCGGTGAGGCCGCTGACCGCGCGGCGGGAGGTGGCTAGTTGGCTGGCCAGCGCGGCGATGCCCAGGTGGGCGAGTCCGGCCCCGGCGCAGGCGGCCCCGAAGAGCACCGCGCCCAGCGCGGGGGTGCCCTCGGCGAGCATCACCGTGGTGATCACCGCGCCGAGCAGCAGGGTGCCGGCGCCGACCACGAGCAGGGCGGCACTCAGTGGCGCGGTGCGGCGCACGGCGCCGGCCCAGAGCGCCTCGCGCAGGCCGTTCTCCTCATCGCCCCTGGTCAGCTGGGCCAGGGTGAGCATGGCGAACAGCGCGATGACCACGCACTCGAACTGGCCCATCCGCCAGGTGACGAACCCGCCGAGGCTGCCGATGTCGCCGGGCGCGCCCAGGGTGGCGTAGAGCGCGGGCTGGCCGGCCAGCGCGGCGATGGTGGCCGCACGCTGGGCCGGGTCGGGGAAGGCCTCCTGGTAGGCGGCGATGCCGACGATCATCAGCACGCCGATCGCGGCGCCCCAGGACAGGCAACGCACCCAGACCCGGCGCAGGGTCAGCCGCAGCAGCAGCGCGTTCACCGGGCGGCCTCGGTGTAGTAGCCGAGGAAGAGCTCCTCCAGCGTGGGTGGCCTGCTGGTCAGGGTGTGCACCCCGGCGGCGGCCAGTGCGGTCAGCAGCTCGTCCATGGCGCCCGGCTGGGCGCGGCAGGTCAGCCGGTAGCGACCGTCCTCGGACTGGGTGAGGGTGGCGCCGGTGACGCCGGGCAGGCCGTCGGTCTGCACCGTGCGGGCCAGTTCAGCTTCCACGGTGTAGGCGGAGAGGTGCCGCAGTTCGGCCAGGCTGCCACTGTCGACCAGCTCGCCGGCGCGGACCACGCCGACCCGGTCGCAGATCGACTCGACCTCGCCGAGGATGTGCGAGGACAGGAACAGCGTGCGGCCGTCCTCGCGGGCCTCGCGCACGCAGTCCCGGAAGGTCTCCCCCATCAGCGGGTCCAGGCCGCTGGTGGGCTCGTCCAGGATGAGCAGTTCGGCTCCGGTGGCGAAGGCGGCGACCAGCGCGACCTTCTGCCGGTTGCCCTTGGAGTAGGTGCGGCAGCGCAGCGAGGGGTCGAGCTGGAACCGCTCGATCAGCTCGGCCCGCCGGGCTTGGTCGCCGGGGCCGCCGTGCAGGTGCAGCAGGGCGTCGATGGCCTGGCCGCCGGTGAGCTGCGGCCACAGCGCGACATCGCCTGGCACGTAGGCGATCCGGCGGTGCAGGGCCATCGCCTGCCGCCGCACGTCCAGGCCGAGCACGGTGGCCCGGCCGGACGTGGGGCGCAGCAGGTCGAGCAGGATGCGGATGGTGGTGGTCTTGCCCGCGCCGTTGGGCCCGAGGAAGCCGAAGACCTCACCGGTGCGGACCTGGAGGGTCAGCGCGTCGAGGGCGCGTCGCCTGCCGTAGTCCTTGGTGAGGTTGTCGATGTCGATCGCGACTTCGCCCATGGGCGAGATCATCCACCTCGCGGATTCAGCCTGCGCGTCGGATCGGTATCCAGGTGGGCACGGCTTCATCTCGCAGGAACTCGCCCACGATCTCCCGGCACCGCAGGGGTTTCTCCTCCAGCAGCGCGTGCGAGGTGCCGGGCACCACGGCCAGCTCGGAGTCCGGGATGCCGCGGTAGAGCGCGAGGGTGTGCTCCAGGCTGATGATGTCGTCGTCGGCGGCCACCACCAGCGTGCGCACGCCGATCTTCGCCAGGTCCTCGGTCGTGAGCAGCTGCTCGGCCGCGGCGGAGGCGGCGAGCTTGGCCATCACCACCTGGAGGTGCTCCGGCGGGTGCGGGGCCACCTCGGCGTAGGCGCGGGTGATCACCTCGGGGATCTCGCCGCCGGGCTCCGGGGTCATCAGCCAGCCCGAGTGGTCGTAGGCGCCGCTGATCAGCACCAGCTTGCGCACCAGGTCCGGCCGCCGGTGCGCGAGCAGCAGGGCGACCACCGCACCGTCGCTGTACCCGGCCAGGTGCACCGGGCCGCCGACCACGGCGTCGATGAACTCGATCATGTCGGCGGCCATCAGGTCGTGACTGATCGGGCCCTCGACGTCGGGGGTGTGGCCGTGGCCCCGGCGTTCGGGCAGGTAGAGGCGGAACTGCTCGGCGAGGGTGTCCAGGTTGCCCGCGAAGCAGCGGGCGTCGGTCATGCCGCCGTGGAGCAGGACAAGGGGTTCGCCGTCGCCGCGGACGTCGTACCAGGTGGGCACGCCGTTGACGGTCACCGTGTCAGGCATGGGCACGCTGCTTTCAGTCGGCGAGCCGGACGGCCAGCTGGGTGGACCACTTGCTCATGTCGGGTTCTTCCTGCGGGTTGGTCAGGTAGCTCTCGATCCGGCTGCCCCAGTGCTCGCCGCGGTCGGAGGTGCGCAGGTCCCAGGTCAGGTTCTGCTGCTCGGCCCACTTGAGCAGGTTGTCGGTGACCTCGATCAGCTGGTCGGGGTGACCGGTGTGGGTGAGCGTGACGTAGCGCCCGGCGGGCAGCTCGCCAGGGGTGATGTCGCCTTCGCCGGTCATCGGCTCGGTGGTGGGCACCCCGGCCTCCACCACGAGCTCGCCCGCCATGTCGATGACGTGATAGCGGAAGAACGGGGCGCCCGCGAGGTTCCCGCCCCGGCCCATGACCAGGCCAATGATCTCGCCGATGCGGTCGGCGACGAGGCGGAAGGTGGTCATGGTGACCGTGGCGGTGACGCCCAGGTAGGGCTGGGCGGCGCGGGTCTCGATCTGCGGTTCGGTCAACGGAGTTCCCTTTCGGTCCGGCTGTCGGTCACCCGACGAACGAGCCTGCCGCAGATCGACACCCCGGGCGAATCAGCGCATCGCGGTGATCCAGTCGAGCGCGGTGTCCGGGCCGGGCAGCGCCGCGATCTCCCTGGCGAAGTCTTGGGTACGTTCGGCGTATCCAGGGTCAGCGAGCAGGGCGGCCGCGGCGGCCCGGATTTCCGCTGGGGTGGCGGTGGTCGGGTCGAGGTGGTTGCCGAGGCCGAGCGTGGCGCAGCGGGCGGCGTTGTACGGCTGGTCAGCGCCCATCGGCAGCAGCAGGCTGGGCAGGCCGTGTGCCAGCGCGCCGGTCACGCTGCCGGAGCCGCCGTGGGAGACGACCAGGTCGCAGTGCGGGAGCACCTCGGCTTGCGGCAGGTAGCGCTCGATCCGGACGTGGGCGGGCTGCGGGCCGAGGTCGGCGGGGTCGAGGTGGCGGCCGAGGGTGACCAGCACCGCGGCGTCCAGTTCGCGCAGGCCGGTGAGCACCCGGTGGAACAGGTCGCCGGACTCGCGGTTGAAGATCGTGCCGAGGGTGAAGTAGACGGTCGGGCGGCCGGGGATGACCCAGTCCGGGGTCCCGGCCGGGCGCTGCGGGAGGAGGGGACGGAAGGCGCGGGCGGTGGCGGGCAGCGGGTCGGCTGGGTCGCGGAAGGACAGTGGCAGCGGGGACAGCACCAGGCGGCGCAGCGCGCTCAGCTCCGGATCCGGTGGCAGGCCGTGGGCGGCGCGCAGCTCGTGCAGCGGCTCGCCGACGACCTCGGTGGTGGCGAACCCGCCCGCGGGCATGCAGGTGCTGGTGGCGCAGGGCAGGCCGAGCACCTCGGCCGCGATGCCGGTGGCGTAGTCGGTCTCGTCCCTGACCAGCACGTCCGGCCGCCACTGCCGGATCAGCTCCAGCTTGGCGGGCAGTTGGTCGGTGGTGATCCGCCTGCCGAAGGCCTCGCGCAGGTCGCGGCGTTCCCGTTCCGGGTCGATGGGCGCGAGCGGGGTGATCTCGCTGCCCTGGTCGGGGCCGCCGGAACCCACTGGGAAGGCGGTGAAACCGGCGGCCTCGACCACATCGCGCAGTAGTTGGCCGGTGGCGAAGGCGATGGCGTGCCCGGCGGATTGTGCTGCCAGGGCAAGGGGTTTGAGGGTGGTCAGCTCGGCGGCCGCCAAGGTTCGCCGCAGAACTCCAGGTTGATCACGTTGACCATGTGCAGCACCTGCTTGCCGTCCTTCGGGCTGAACAGCGAGCTGGAGATGATCACCTGCCGTTTCGCGTCGGCGGTGGCGAAGGCCATGGTCGAGTAGCCGGGGATGGCGCCGGTGTGCCCCCACAGCCGCACGCCGCAGGTGGTGCTCATCTCCTCAAGGCCGAGGCCGTAGCGCGGCCACGCCGGATGGCCGGTGCTCACGACCTCGGTGCGCATCCGCTCGACCAGCCGGGCCGGGAGCAGGCGGCCGTCGGCGAGCGCGGTGTGGAAGCGCCGGAGATCGTCCACAGTGGACACCGCGCCGTAGGCGGCCCAGGCGAAGGAGGGGTCCAGGTGGGTCAGCTCGGTCCGGGGGCCGGGGTCGATCCGGTAGTGGCCGGAGGCGTGCGGGCCCCACAGCAGCGGCAGCTGGGGCAGTTCGCTGGCGTGCATGCCCGCCGGCCGGAACACCCGGTGGCGCAGCTGGTTCGCCAGGCTGTCGCGGGTGGTCCGCTCGATGAGCAGGCCGAGCAGGATGTAGTTGGTGTTGGCGTACTTCCAGCTGCCCGGCTGGCCGTGGCCGAGCGCGTTGGCGGTGCGCACCAGCTGTTCCGGGGTGAACCGGCGGTGGACGTAATCGGCGGGGTCGGCGAACTCGGGCGCGTTGAGGTAGTCGGTCAGGCCGCTGGTGTTGTGCAGCAGCTGTTCGACGCGGATGTCGTCGCCGCCGGGGACCAGGCCGGGTAGCCGCTGGCCGAGGGTGTCGGTCAGCGCCAGCTCGCCCTTGTCCACCAGTTGCAGCAGCACGGTGGCCACCAGCATCTTGGTCAGGCTGGCGATCCGGAACCGGCCCTGCGCGGGCAGCGGCGCGCCGGTGTCCAGGTCGGCCACGCCCGCCTGCGCCCGGTGCACCCGGTCGCCGTTGTGCACGGCGAGCATGACGCCGGGCACGCCCGCGGCGACCATGCCGTCCAGTTCACGTTGGAGGTCAGGGCGGGTGTCCGCGGCGGCGGTGCCGGGGGTGAGCAGGGTGGCGGCGAGGGCGAGCGCGAGGACCCTGCGTGGAGTTGATCTCACACGCCGAAGCTAGCGAGGTGTTGCTGAGAGCCTTCACAGCCAGAGGTCGACGGCAACCGCGTCGAACTGCTCGCTGAACCGGCCGCTCGGGCTGGCCGCCGCCAGCAGTCGCCGCAGCCGGTCCTCGAACTCCGCGCGGCGGTCGCCGAACAGGTGCGGGGTCGAGCTGGACAGGGAGAACACCGCGGCCACGACCTCATCGGGCGTGCGGATGGCCACCTGGCCGGGCACCTCGATCCGCCTTGGACCAGTGAACCCGGCGGCGCGGTAGACCTCGGCCTCCCCTCCGGCGGTGCCCTGCGGCAGGTGGCCCTGGCCCGCGCGGCGCACCGGGCCGAGGAACTCGCGCACCAGCCCGGTGATCTTCTCGTGCGGCGGCCGGGGATGCGGCAGCGGGACCGTGGGCTCGGTGCCCTGGTGCGTGGTGGCGTGCACGTGCGCGCAGGCCCCGCCCTCGGCCAGCATGCCGCGCACCGCCTTCGCGACCGTGGGCCGGTCCATCCAGTGGAAGGACTGGGCCAGGGTGACCAGCCGGAAGGTCCCGAGCCCGGCGGGCAACTCCTCGGCACGCAGGTGCAGCCAGCGGATGTCGCTGATCCCGGCCTTGGCCGCCTGCCGCTCGGCCTCGGTGATCATGTCCGGGTCGGCGTCCACGCCAACCGCCTCCTGGAACAGGCGGGCCAGCGGCAGGGTCAATGATCCGGGGCCGCAGCCGATGTCGAGCAGGCGGCCGGTGCCGTCCAGCCGCAGCTGCGCGGCCAGCGCGTCGGCGAGCTCGGCCGGGTAGGCGAGGCGGCCGCGCGCGTAGTGCTCCGCGCTGCCCGCGTACAGCGACGCATCCCAGGTCCACATGTCAGAAAACGGTATCGCCCAAGGAGGTCAGCAGGGTGCGCAAGATGTCGGCGAGGTCCGTGCGCTGCTGCGGGGTGAGTCCGGCGAGCAGGCGTTCCTCGGTGGCCACGTGGTCGGGCAGCGCCCGGTCGATCAGCGCCTTGCCCTCGGCGGTGAGCTGGACGTGCACTACCCGGCCGTCGGTGGGGCTGGGCTCGCGGGTGACCAGGCCGCGGGACTGCAACCGGTCCAGCCGCTGGGTGATCGCGCCGGAGGTGACCATGGCCGAGCGCATCAGCTCGGCCGGGGTCAGCCGGTGCGGCGGGTCGTTGCGGCGCAGGGTGGCCAGCACGTCGAAGGAGGCCCGGTCCAGGCCGTGGTCGGCGAAGGTGCGGGCCATCGCGGTGCCGGTGAGCCGGTTTGCCCTGCCCAGCCTGCCGAGCACGGCCATCGGGGAGACGTCCAGGTCCGGGCGCTGGGCGGCCCACTGCGCGAGTACGCGGTCGACGTGATCTGTCACGCACCCATCTTAAATGGCTTAGCGATGTCTTAGCGGTGAGATACATTGCCTTAGTGCTAAGCAATCGCCTGGGGGTCTTGCTGGTCACGGCACTGGCCCCCGCCATCTGGGGATCGACCTACCTCGTCACCACCGAGCTGCTGCCACCGGACCGCCCGCTGCTGGCCGCCGTGCTCCGCGCGCTGCCGGCGGGTCTGCTGCTCGTGCTGATCACCCGCCGGTTACCGAGTGGCCAGTGGTGGTGGCGCGCCGCCGTGCTCGGCACGCTCAACATCGGCATCTTCCTGGCCCTGCTGTTCGTCGCGGCCTACCGCCTGCCCGGCGGTGTCGCGGCCACCCTGGGCGCGGTGCAGCCGCTGCTGGTGGCCGGGTTCTCCGCCGGACTGCTCGGCACCCGGCTGACCAGGCGCACCGTGCTCGCGGCGCTGGCCGGACTCGCCGGGGTGAGCCTGCTGGTGCTGCGCGCCGACGCCGCTCTGGACGGCCTCGGCGTGGCCGCCGCGCTCGGCGGCGCGGTGGTGATGGCCCTGGGCGTGGTGCTCAGCAAGCGCTGGCGCGCCGACGCCCCGCTGCTCGCGGTCACCGGCTGGCAGCTGGTCGCCGGCGGCCTGGTCCTGCTCCCGGTCACCCTGCTGGTGGAAGGCCCGCCGCCGCCCGTGCTGACCGGGGCGAACCTGCTCGGCTACGGCTACCTGGCGATCATCGGCGCGGCCGTGTCCTACGCGCTGTGGTTCCGCGGCATCAACGCCCTCTCCCCCACCGAGGTCACCTTCCTCGGCCTGCTCAGCCCGCTGGTGGCCACCCTGCTCGGCTGGCTTGTCCTCGGCCAGGGCCTCACCCCGGTCCAGGGCCTGGGCGGCCTGGTCGTGCTGGCCGCCGTGGTCACCGCCCAACTCCCCTCCCGCACCCTCGTCAGGAGCTGATTCCCTTGCGCATCACCGTTTTTGGCGCCACCGGCGCGACCGGCAGCCGGGTCGTCACCGAGGCCCTCGCCCGCGGCCACCAGGTCACCGCGGTGGCCCGCTCGGCCGACCGCTTCCCGGCCCTGCACCCCTCGGCGGTCCACCGCGCGGCCGACGCCACCGACCCGGCCGCGGTCGCCGAACTGGCCGAGGGCCAGGACCTGGTGATCACCGCGACCCGCCCGCGACCGGGCCGGGAGCCCGAGCTGGTCCAGGTCGCCAAGGCCATGCTCAGCGCCCTGCGCGACACCGGCGTCCGGCTGCTGATGGTCGGCGGTTCGGCCAGCCTGCGGGTGGCGGGCGGCGAACTGCTCGTGCACACCGCCGACTTCCCCGCCCACCTGCGCCCGATCGCCTTGGCCTGCAAGGACCAGCTGGCCGTCGCCGAGGCCAGTACCGGCGTGGACTGGACCTACCTGAGCCCGCCCATGCTGCTGGAGCCCGGGGTGCGCACCGGCCGGTACCGGGTGGGCAAGGACGACCTGCTGGCCGACGAGCAGGGCGAGTCCGCGATCTCCATGGAGGACTTCGCGGTGGCGTTGCTGGACGAGGCCGAACAGCCACGGCACCGCGGCCGGTTCACCGTGGCCTACTGACGGGAGGGATCCCCGGGGGCCTGTGGTGCGGTGGGCGGATGACGCCACTGCTGCGCGCGCTCGGCCCACTCGCCGCGCTCGCCCTCGCCGGGTGCGCCGCGCCGCCGCCCCAGGCCCCACCGCCCGTCACGTCCGCGACCACCACCGCGGCACCCAGCCCCACCTCAACGACCAGCCCCACCCCGGCGGCCGGCTCGCCCACCCTGCCACCCGCGCCGAGCACCCTGCCGGCGGCGGCCGACGGCGCCAACCTCGCAGCCTGCGCCGACGGCACCTGCGAGGTGCTGATGACCAGGCCCGCAGCGGTCCGGCTGCCCAAGAACATGAACGCCAGGCTGGCGGTGAAGTCGATCGGCGAGGGCGCGGCTGTGCTCGGGTTCGGGCCGACCGTTGCCGGGGGCGACTTCTCCGTCGGCTGCCAGCCGGTGCACTGCAAGTCGCGGCTGGTCGCGGGAGATGGCAGCGAGCCGAGCGTGGTGACCGTGCCGGCGGGGGTGACGGTCACCTTCAACAAGGTCAAGGTGACCACGGTCGCCGTGGTCGGCGAGACGGCGGTGCTGCGCGTTCACTATTAAGTGTTGCTAGGTACCGGTAGTCAGCGCTACCGTATACCGGTACTCAGTGACACCAAGTAGTGCAAGGAGCAGCTGATCATGGTCGAGACGAACGCGCCAGCCCCGAAGACCGCGAAGTGGACCGGCATGGTGCCGGTGGACGACACGGCCCTGGCCGTCACCGACACCGGCGGCCCCGGCATCCCGGTGCTCTACCTCAACGGCCACATGGCCACGCAGGTGCACTGGCGACGGACCATCGCCGAACTGGGGCCCGGTTGGCGGCACATCACCTACGACATGCGCGCCCGCGGCAAGTCCAAGCGTTCGGCGGACTACTCCTTCGAGACCAACGTCCGCGACGTCGACGCCGTGCTCGCGGCCAGAGGTGTGCACCGGGCACTGGTGGTGGGCTGGTCCTACGGCGCGTTCGTGGCGGCGCACTGGGCCAGCCGCAACCCCGGCCGCACCGTGGGCGCGGTGTTCGTCGAGGGCGCGCAGCCCTACGACTGGTACGACGAGGCCATGGCACAGCGGATCCGGAAACTGTGGCGGTGGCTGAGCGTGGTCATGCTGCCGCTGCGCCTGGCCCGGCTGGCCCCGACGATGACCGCCGCTCAGATGGCGGAGAGCAACATCGAGGTCGGCAGGCTCGCCCAGGAGCGCGTCCTGGGCCCCGTGCTGGACGCGATCACCGTCCCGGCCCGGTACGTGAACGCCTCGGGCTCGTCCTTCGGCAGCAAGGGCGATGAGCAGGAACTGATCCGAGCCAGCCTGTCCAAGGTGACCGCCCGCAACCCGCACATCAAGATCCACGCCAAGGTTGCCAGCACGCACGGTTCCATCCTGCGCAAGGACTTCCGCGCCATCGCCGGGGCCATCCGCGAGGTCGCCGCGCCAGACCGGGTCTAGGCGAGCTGGCGCTCGGCCCGCTGCCGGATCAGCTCCTCCACCGGGCTGGGCAGCGTGGTCTCGAAGTCGATCAGCTTCGCCCAGGTCGGGGTCACCACGATCCGGACCATGCCGTCGTAGAGCGAGCGGACCTCGGCCTCCCACACCACCCGCTGCTCGGGCGTCATCTGGTAGCTGCCGTTCATCTCCAAGTACTCCGCCGGGATGCCGTCGACGACGTCCAGTTCGGCGCGGCCGCGGATGAGCAGGAGCTTGGGCGGGTGCACCTCGGTGTCGATGGTGAGGGCCACCATCGGGTTCGCCCGCAGCGACGCCAGTTTCGGGGCGTTCGTGCTGGTGCACATGACGATCTCGGCGCCGTTCCAGCTGAACCCGATCGGCACGTTGCGGGGTGTGCCGTCCTTGGCCACGTAGGCCAGGCGGGTCAGGTCGCGAGCCAGCAGTTCCTGGCTGATCGGCCGGTTCAGGACCTCGGTGATCTCGTCGGGGTGCATGGCCGTTCCTCTCGTCCTCGGGTTCTCGACCCTGGGACGGAGCCGTCGCCGCGTTCTCGACATCCGGCCGCACGTTTCTCGCGCAGGTATGCCAGATAGGCCGCCGCTCCGCCGTGCGCGTGGCACTGGGCGCCTGGCCGGAGGTGCTCGATCCCGGCTCTGGTCAGGCGCAGCGTGGTGGTGGCACGCCTGCCCTGCGCGGGGCGGCCGTCCCCGGCGGCCAGCACGTGCACCTCCGGCGGGAACTCCGCCCGTGCGGACGCCGGGTCGGCCACTGGGGCGTGTCCGGTGCGGTTGGCGCTGCTCACCCGCAGCGGGTGGGTGAGCAGCGGCCGCAACGGCACCCAGCAGGAGCCGAACACGAGCACAAATCCGTCCCGCGTCGCCTCCTGGACCCAGTCCGGCGCGGTGCGGGTGACCGGCAGCAGCGCGGTCACCCCTTCCTCGGCCAGGAGCTCCCTGGCCCAGGTGACCTGGTGCGGATCGAGGTCCAGTGCCGCGGCGAGCTCCGCCCACGGCCCGTCCTCGACCAGCCACAACGCCACCGCCTGGCCGGCGGGGCGGCCCTTGGCCGCGTTGACCGCCTCGGCGGTGGTGGCGGCCACCACCGAGGTGAGCGGGTGCGGGTTGGGCAGCACCACCGCCGCGCCGCCGGCGAGCGCGGCGGCCGCCCGGACCAGGTCAGGGATGGCAGGTCACCGCTGGAAGGTCCACACGGCGCGGCTGCCGGGTCCGACGGTCAGGGTCGAACGGCCGATCGGCACCACCTGACGCGCGCCCAGCTCCCGGTTCAGGGTGAACTCGACCATGCGCAGGCCGATCTGGTCCTGCGGCACGGCCTCCAGGCGCATCGTGGTGCCACCGCGGGTCACCAGCACGCCACCGGGGCAGGGGGTGACCACAAAACCGCCCGCGGTCAGCAGCGGCAGCGTCACCTTCAGGTCGCGCGCGGTGATACCGATGTGCATCGCGGAGACGTCCCGCATCAGGTGCTTCTGGTAGTCCTCGTTGAGGTAGCGGTCCCGGCTGACCTCACCGGGGTAGGCGGCGGGCCGGATCTTGGTGCGCGGATCGCTGAGGTACTCCTCGCGGTACTCCATGCCCCAGGCGTTGAGCGACTCGTACGGGTCCGGGCTGGTGAAGATCGCGTCGAACCAGGGCACCGGCACGCCGTCGCCGAAGTCCCTGGTCTGCTGGAACTCCACCGGCTTCACGCCCTGGTCCCGCAGGCGCTGGCGCACCTTCTCCAGCTCGCCGGCGTTCTCGGTGGAGACGCCGAAGCCGGTCATGCCGAGCTTGCCGTCCTCACCGGGCAGGTCGCCGATCCCGAACATCTCGAAGTAGGTCTCGCGGCCCATCAGGTAGCGGCCGGTCCAGGTCTGCCCGCCCGCACCGGTGGTGGTGCGCACGTGGAAGCTGGCGAACTCCCGCAGGTAGGCGGAGTGCTCGATGGCGTCGGCGGTCTCCCGGTCGACCACCCCGTAGCCGTGGTTGAAGTACATCAGTTGCCGTGCAGGCGGCGGCTCGGCCGAGGCCGTCCCGGTGACACCGGCCAGTGTCAGTGGGACGGCCAGCGCGGCGGCCGTGATCACGCGTAATACCCGTCGAAGCAACATGACCGGATGCTAGGTCGCGCTGACCTGCGGCGTTAGTGATTCGAACAGACCCGAATCCTCACTTGGACATCAACTGGTCGAGTTGGCGCTCGGCGCGTTCGGCGCGGGCCAGGGTCTGGGCGCGGGCCTCGTCCAGCGCGGCCAGGCGTTCCTCGGCGGTGGCGCGGGCCTGTTCGACCGCGGCCGCCAGCTCGCGGGCGTGGCCCTCCCGCAGCTCGCGGAGCTCCTGGCGGAGTCGGTCCAGCTCAGTGCGGGCGTCCTCGGCGGTCTGCTCGGCGCGTTCGGCGCGGACCTCGGCCTGGGCGCGGGCTTGTTCCGCGGCGGTGATGCGGACCTGCGCGGCCCGGTCGGCCTGCTCGGTGGCGGTGATGGCCTCCTTCTTGGCCTGGGCCACGGCGTTGGTGGCTTCGCGCTGGGCGCGTTCAACCGCGGACTGGGCGTCCCGCTGGACCTGGGTCACCGAGGCGGCGGCCTCCCGCTGAGCAGCCTCCACGTCCTTGGCCGCCTGGCGGCGGGCCTGTTCGGCCTGGGCCACCGCTTCCTGCTGGACGCGGTCGATCTCGGCGGCGGCCTCCCGGCGCACGCCCTTGATCAGTACCTCGGCCTCGTTGCGGGCGGCCAGCACCTCCTCGGCGGCCTGACGGGTGGCGGCCTCGGCCTGGGCTTCGGCGTGGTCGCGGGCGGCCAGCGCGGTGATCGCCTCCTGTTCCGCGGCCTCGGCGGCGCTGGCCGCGTCGTCCGCGGCGGCTTCGGCCTGGGCCCTGGCGGCTTCTGCTTCCCGGCGGGCCGCTTCGGCGGCGACCGCGGTGGACTCGGCCTCGGCGATCCGGCGGGCGGCGTCGGCCTGGACCGCCTGCACCTGGGCCTCGGCGGCGCTGGGGTCGGCCAGGGTGGACAGTTCGGTGACCGCGGAGTTGAGGGTCTGGTTCAGCTGACCGGCCAGGGTCCGGAACTGGGTCAGAAGTTCGTCAGCGCGTAGTCGGGCCGCGGTTACGGGTCCGGCTTGTTTCGTCACGGTGACGATGGATTCGGCTGCTTCCTCACCCTGTTGCAACCGCTGTCGTTCCCGCCAAGCCCGCCAGCGGGTGTGTTCGGGCAGGTCGCAGTACTCCGAGGGGCGTCCTGGGCCGCCGGTGCGGGCGATCGGACGGGTGCAGCCCGGGTAGTTGCATATTCCGGGCTCGCGGCTGACTTCGACGGTCACCGGAGAATCGTAGCGTTACTTCCGTCGCGTGCACACGTAACGACACGATACGAAATCAGATTGGGGCGATTTGGGCGACGCAGACGAAAGCCCTGGTTGACCGCCGATAAGTGAACATTATCGGCGGTCAACCAGGGCTGGTCGGGTTGACGAGTCCGGCTGGGTTTGGTTTGCGTTGTGTTTTGTGCGACGATACGTTACTGCGACGAATCGCGGTTGTAGAGCCGGACCGCCATCACCGCGCCGAAGATCGCCAGTCCGAGGCACCAGGCGATGGCGATCAGCCAGCTGTAGCCGATCGGGGTGCCGGTGAGCAGGCCGCGCAGGGTGTCCACGATCGGGGTGAACGGCTGGTACTGGGCGACCAGCGCCACCCCCTCGGACATGGCGGCCGGCGGGATGAACGCGCTGCTCAGGAAGGGCAGGAACTGCAGCGGGAAGGCCGCGGTGTTGGCCCCGCCCTCGGTCTTGGCCACCAGGCCGATGGCCACCGCGAGCCAGGTGAAGGCCACGATCACCAGCGTGACCAGGCCGAACACCGCCAGCCACTCCCCCGGTCCGGCGGTCGGCCGGAAGCCCATCAACAGGGCCAGCAGGATGATCAGCGTGACGCTGACCAGGGTGCGCAGCAGCCCGCCCAGCACCTGGCCGATCAGCACCGAGCTCCGGCTGATCGACATGGTGCGGAACCGGGCGATGATGCCCTGCTGCATGTCCGAGCACACCTTGATCGCCACCGCGCTGCCGCTGGCGGCGCCGATGGCCATCAGCACGATGCCGGGGGTGAGGTAGTTGAGGTAGTTGCCGGACCCGGTGAGCGGGCTCATCGCGTTGCCGAAGACGAAGCCGAACAGCAGCATCATCAGCAGCGGCATCATCACCGTGGCCACGGTCATCAACGGGTAGCGCTGGGCGTGCCGCAGGTCCCTGCGCAGCATGGTCAGCGAGTCGCGGATGGTGGCGGGCCGGGCGGTCAGGGTCATCGTGCTCATCGGGCGGGTTCCTTGTCAGCGTCGGCCGCGTGGCCGGTGAGGGCGAAGAAGACGTCGTCGAGGTCGGGGGTGTGCACGGTGAGCCGGTCGACCTCGATGTGGTGGCTGTCGAGCCGGTCCAGCACGGCGCGCAGCTCCAGCACGCTGCCGTCGCCGGGGACCTGCAGGGTCAGCGACTGCGGATCGGGCGTGCCCGCCGGGAAGATCCGCTCGGCGGCGGCCAGCTGGTAGTGACTGGGGAAGCGCAGCTGGACGAACCCGCCGGGGATGCGGCGCTTGAGCTGCTCCGCCGTGCCCTCGGCGACCAGCCTGCCGTGGTCGAGCACGGCGATCCGGTCGGCGAGCTGGTCGGCTTCCTCCAGGTACTGGGTGGTCAGGAACAGGGTCACGCCCTGTTCGGCGACCAGCTCGCGGATGATCTCCCACATGGTGTGCCTGCTGCGCGGGTCCAGCCCGGTGGTGGGCTCGTCCAGGAAGATCACCCGCGGCGAGCCGACCAGGGTCATGGCCAGGTCCAGCCGCCTGCGCATGCCGCCGGAGTAGGTGGCCGCGAGCTTGTCCGCGGCCTGGACCAGGTCGAACTTGGCCAGCAGCTCGGCGGCGCGGCGGCGGCCCGCCGGGGTGGTCAGGTGGTTGAGGTCGGCCATCAGCTGGAGGTTCTCCCGGCCGGTGAGCAGGTTGTCCACCGCGGAGAACTGCCCGGTGACGCCGATCGCGGCGCGCACCCCGGCCGGGTCGGCGACCACGTCGTGCCCGGCCACGCGCAGCTGTCCCCGGTCCGGGCTGATCAGCGTGGACAGGATGCGCACCGCGGTGGTCTTGCCCGCGCCGTTGGGGCCGAGCAGGGCGAAGACCGTGCTCTCCGCGACGTCCAGCTCCAGGCCGTCGAGCACCACGTGCTCGCCGAAGGACTTGTGCAGGCCGGTCACCGTGATCGCCGACCGGGCGGACGTGACTGTCATGATCTGCTCACTTCGTTTCCGTTTGCGAATGTCGATGGGCGCACTGAGCCGTTGGTGGGCAGCGCGAAGAGACCCGGCGTGCTCAGCCAGGCTGGATTACCGCAGGTGGGAGCGATGGATCAGATGTCGAGGTCCTCGACGGGCGGCTGTTCGGCGGCCCTGGCGATCAGGCTGTACAGCTCGGCCGGGATCTTGGCCTGCAGTTCGGCCACGGTCTCGACCACCTCAAGGGTGGCCTCGCCCTGGTTGAAGCCCCAGGTCTGCTCGCTGAGGCCGAGGAAGCTGGACCAGCTCTGGTTCTGGCCCATGCCGATCAGCCCGCGCCAGCCCTCGGCAGGCCCGATGCCCTCGCGGCCGGGCTCGCCTGCGGTCCACTCCGGCGAGCGGTCGATGTGCAGGACGAACTTGCCGGTGCGCGAGCGGTAGACCCGGTACACCTCGACCCGCTGGTCACTGGCGTTGCCCCACTCGCCGAGCAGCACGCCGGAGAAGCGCACCTTGCGGCCGACGCCGGGCCCGACCTTGACCACGACCTCGTCGAAGCCGGCGGCCCTGCCCTCTTCCAGGTCCACGTACCGGCGCAGCGCGGCCACGATCGCGGCGGAGAGACTGCCCCCGGCGAGCTCCTGCGCGCGGGCGAACAGCTCCAGGTCATCACCGGAAACGTAGATCGTCTTGTTCGGCACGACAGCATCCTAACCCCCACCCCCTGGCCCGCTATACGTATGAGTGTACGTAGACAGGGCCGGTCGCGCAAGGATCGCGCGACCGGCCCTGTTCGTGCAGGTCAGAGCTTGTCCAGGAACTCCGCGATCAGGGCCGCGATCTCCTGCAGCCGCTCCTCCAGGGCGAAGTGGCCGGTGTCGAAGAGGTGCAGCTCGGCCTCGGGAAGATCGCGGAGGTAGGCGTGCGCGCCGGCCTCGGTGAAGAACGGGTCGTCCCGGCCCCAGGCGATCAGCGTGGGCGGGGTGTGCGTGCGCAGCCAGTGCTGCCAGTGCGGGTAGCGCTCCAGGTTGCGGTGGTAGTCGAACATCAACTGCACCTGGACCCGCTGGTGCCTCGGCAGGTCGAGCAGCCGCTGGTCCAGGGCGGGACTGTCCGGGTCGACCAGCGAGCGGTCCCGCACGCCGGTGAGGTACTGCAGGTCCAGCGAGCCGCTGGAGACCTCGCGCAGCAGGGTCTCCTCGGCACCGGGCTGGTCCGGGCGCAGGTCGATGAGCGGCTGGAACAGCTCGGAGATGCCCTCGTGGTAGGCGTTGCCGTTCTGCACCACGAGCCCGGCGACCCGCTCCGGCCTGGCCTCGGCGAGGCGGAAGCCGACCGGTGCGCCGTAGTCGAAGACGTAGAGGGCGTAGCGGCGCAGGTCCAGTGCGTCCACGAAGCCGGTGATCACCTCGGCGAGGTGGTCGAAGGTGTAGGCGAACTCGGCCGGGTCCGGGGTGTCGCTGTGGCCGAAGCCGGGCAGGTCGGGGGCGATGAGGTGGTAGTCGGAGCCGAGGGCCTCGAACAGGCGGCGGAACTGGTGCGAGGCGGTCGGGAAACCGTGCAGCAGCAGCAAGGTGGGGGCCTTGGCCGGGCCGGCCTCCCGGTAGAAGATCCGCAGTCCGTCCACCTCGACGTGCCGGTGGGTGATCCGGGGCAGGGTCAGCGCGGTCATGTCACATGCCTTTCTGGTCGCTTGATGCATTAGTAGACCGTCGCGGGCTAATGGGTCAAGTCGGTGCGGTAGCATTAGTGGCATGGTGGAGTTCCCGCTGACCGGTGAGCAGCTGGCGTTGGACCTGCTCAACACGCGTCCGCACCTCGGTGGCGAGCCGGTGGATCTGCTGGCCACACCGGAGGGGCTGCGCGAGTGGCTGGCCATGCAGTCCGACCGGTTGCCCGCGCCCTCGGACACCGAGGCGGTGCGCGAAGTGGTGTTCGCGGCGCGCGAGCTGGCGGCGGCCGCGGTGCTGGCGCTGCGGCACGGGCAGGAGCCGCCGGCGGAGGTGTTGCCGGGACTGACCGAGCTGCAGCGGGCCGCGCCGGTGCACCAGGAGTTGAGCTGGGACGGCGGGGTGGTGGTGCGGCGGGTCCGGTCGGGTTCGGCCGCCCAGCGGGTCGGGGCGGAGCTGGCCGAGGCGGTGGCGGAGCTGATCGCGGGGCCGGTGGCCGAGGTGCGGGAATGTGAGAGCGAGGACTGCGTGCTGCTGTTCCTGCCCGCCCATCCGCGGCGGCGCTGGTGCTCGGCGCAGCGCTGCGGCAACCGGGCCCGGGTGGCGCGCTACTACCAGCGGCACAAGGGCTAGCCGCGCCGATACCTGCCTGGCGGCTGGTCGAATGCGCGCTTGAACGCGGTGGCGAAGGCGAACTCGGAGAGGTAGCCGACCCTGGCCGCGATGACGCCCACCGGGTCGGCGGTCTCGCGCAACAGGCGGGCGGCGGTGGTCATCCGCCACCAGGTCAGGTAGGTCAGCGGGGGCTGGCCGACCAGGGTGGTGAAGCGGCGGGCGAAGGGCGCGCGGGAAAGTCCGGCCTCGGCGGCGAGCTTGGCCACGGTCCACGGGTGGGCCGGGTTGTGGTGCATGGCCTGGAGCGCGGCGGCGGTGGCCGGGTCGCGCAGGGCAGCGGACCAGCCGGTGCCGGTGGCGGTCAGGCAGCCGCGGAGCAGGTAGACCAGCAGGGTGTCCAGGAGGGCGGGGATCAGGGCGTCGGTGCCCTGGTCGGGGCTGGTCAGCTCGCGGGCGAGCAGGGTGCGGGCGGCAGTCAGCTCGGGGGGCTGGGTCGCGGCGGGGAGGTGGATGGTGGTGGGCAGGGTGCGCAGGAGGGGGTGGGTGCGCGCGGGGGTGAGCTCGTAGGCGCCGCAGAGGGTGACGGTGGTGATCGGGCCGGGGCCGGGGGCGGTGGCGCGGATGTGGCGTGCGGAGGCGTCAGCGGGAGTGGGCTGTGGGGCAGGTGGGAGCGCGGCTGGGGGGTGGCCGGAGCGTGCGGGTGCCGGGGCGGTGGCACCGGATGGGTGCGCGGCGGGGCTGGCCGGAGTGGCGGGGGCGGGCTTGCGGGCAGGTGGCAGGGCGGGCATGGCGTGGGCCGGGTGGCCGGGCGTGGTGGTGGCGTCGCCGGGCGAGTTGGCGGGGCTGGCGGTCAGGGTGTGGTTGGGGCTGGTGGGGAGGAACAGGATGTCGCCCTCGGCCAGGCGTAGCTCGGCGGGGGCACGCAGCGTGCACTCGCCCTGGAGCACCACGTGGAAGCCCGCGGCACCCGGGACCTCGGCGTAGTCCTGGCACCAGTCGCCGTGCCAGGTCACGTGTGCGGAGCGGGGGTTGCCGGTGCGGAGCACGGTGATCACGTCGCTGAGCAGGTCCACGCGGTCAGGGTAGGAGACGATCGCGTAGGAAATCGCGCTTTGGGCACATGGTTCGTCTCGGCGGGCGGATCTAGGTTCAGGGTGTGTTGAGTGTGCGCGTGCATGAGCACGGAGATGCGTCGGTGATCAGGCTGGACCAGGTTGCGGTGCCGGAGCCGGGGGTGGGTGAGGTGCTGGTGGCGGTGGTGGCCACCTCGTTCAACCCGACCGAGATCGCGGTGCGGGCCGGGGTGTTCCCGGTGCCGCTGCCGTTCGCGCTGGGCTGGGATGTGGCCGGGGTGGTCGCCGGGCTCGGGGACGGGGTGTCGGAGTTCGCGGTGGGGGACGCGGTGGTCGGGTGGGTAGATGGCGGGGCGGCCTCGGAGTTCGTGGTCGCGCCGGTGGAACGGCTGGTCGCGGCGCCAGGATCGATGCCGTTGGCGCATGCGGCGGGGATTCCGTTGGCGGGGCTGACCGCGATGCAGGCGGTCGCAGCGGCGGGGGTCGAGGCCGGGCAGCGGGTGCTGGTCAACGGGGCCGGGGGTGGGATCGGTGGGTTCGCGGTGCAGCTGGCCCGGCGGGCCGGGGCGCACGTGATCGCCACGGCCAGTGCGCGGAGTGCGGAGGCGGTGCGGCGGCTGGGGGCTGACGAGGCGGTCGACTACACCGTGACCGCCTTCGACGAGCCGGTGGACGTGGTGCTCAACGTGGTGCCGGTCAGCGCGGCGGAGGGGTCGCGGCTGGCTGGGTTGGCGCGGGCGTTCGTGTCGGTGGCCACGCCGGTGGTGGCGGCCAACGCCAGTCATGTGGTGGCCCGGCCTGATCGCGACCAGTTGGCGGAGCTGGTCGGGCTGGTGCGGGTGGAGGTCAGTGCGGTGCGGTCCTTGGCTGACACGGCTGAGGTGCACCGGCTCAGTGAGGCGGGCGCGGTGCGCGGCAAGGTGTTGCTGACTACTGGCCGCCCGGGGTGATCAGGCCGGTCTCGTAGGCCAGCACCACCAACTGGGCGCGATCGCGGGCATGCAGCTTGGTCAGCAGCCTGCTCACGTGGGTGCGGGCGGTGGCCGGGCTGATGTGCAGCAGGGCGGCGATCTCGTCGTTGGAGCGACCCGCGCCGACGGTGGCCAGCACCTCGCGTTCGCGGTCGGTGAGCACGGCCAGCCGCCGCAGGTCGGCGCGGGGCGGGCTGGTGGCGGCGGCGTGCATGACGCGGCGGGTGACCGCCGGGGACAGCAGCGCGTCGCCGCCGGCCACGATGCGCACCGCGTTGCGCAGCTCGTCGGGGCCGGTGTCCTTGAGCAGGAAGCCGGAGGCGCCGGCGCGGACCGCGGCCAGGATGTGCTCGTCGGTGTCGAAGGTGGTCAGCACGATCACCCGGACTTCGCGCAGCGCGGGGTCGGCGACGATCTCGCGAGTGGCGGTCAGGCCGTCGGTGCCGGGCATGCGGATGTCCATCAGCACCACGTCCGGGCGTTCCCTGCGGACCAGCGCGAGGCCGGACTCGCCGTTGTCGGCCTCGCCCACCACGGTGATGTCCTCGGCGCGGTCCAGCAGCGCGCGCAGGCCTTCGCGGACCAGGTACTGGTCGTCGACCAGGGCGATGCGGATCATGGGCGGGCCCGCAGCGGGATGTGTGCCTCGACCAAGAATCCTCCGCCGCTGGGCGTGCTGGTGTGCAGGGCGCCGCCGAGCAGGGCCAGGCGTTCGCGCATGCCCATGATGCCCCAGCCACCGTCGGCGGCGGAATCGGCGGGGCCCTGGCCGTCGTCGCGGATGGCCAGGACCAGTTCGTCCGGGCGGTAGGACAGGGTGATCTTGACGGTGCGGGCGTTGGCGTGGCGGCGGATGTTGCTCAGCGACTCCTGGGCCACCCGGTAGGCGGTGGCGTCGGCCACGGCGGGCAGCGCGGCCGGCTCGCCTTCGGTGCGCACGGTGACGGTCAGGCCCGCGGTGGTGGCGGAGTCGACGAGCTCGGCGAGGCGGTCCAGGCCGGGCACCGGGTCGCTCTCGCCCGCGCGCAGCGCGCCGAGGGTGGCGCGGAGCTCTTGCACCACCTCGCTGCAGGCGGTGCGGGCGGCGGTGAGTGAGCGTTCGGCGCGGTCGGGGTCCTCGCGCAGGGTCTCCCTGGCCACATCGGTGTGCAGGGAGATCACCGCGACCGTGTGCGCGAGCAGGTCGTGCAGGTCGCGGGCGATGCGCAGCCGTTCCTGCTCGACGCGGGCGGCGGCCTCGCGTTCCCGGTCCAGCTCGGCGGCCCTGGCCTGTTTGGCCAGCTCGGCGCGCCAGCCGCGGCGGGAGCGGACCGCGTCCCCGAAGGCGATCACCGCGGCGAACAGCGCGGCCGAGACGCCGAAGTCCAGGCCCAGCACGTAGGCCGGGTCGTCGCCCTCGTCCAGGCGGGCCACCGTGGAGACCACCAGGACCGCTGTCGCGACTCCGGCCGCCCAGCGCGTCCTGCCCTGTTCGGCGGCGGAGTACAGCGGGGCGGCCAGCGGCACGGCCAGGCCGATCGGCGGCAGGCCCAGCACGTAGTAGGCGATCAGCGCGGCCGCGCTCATCAGCAGCACCGGCACCGGGTGCCGGCGGCGCAGGAACATCAGCCCGGCGAACAGCACTGCGAAGGCGTAGCCGAGCGGGCCGGGCGGGCCGGGGCGGCCGATGTTGGCGGTGATCGCCGCGCCGACCGCGAGCAGCACCAACACCGCCAGCGCCGCGTCGGTCAGCAGCGGGCGGCGGCTCAGCATGGTGTCCACTGTGGACCAGAGCGGGTGCTCACGCCACGGGCCGGGCGCGCAGGAGACGCACCAGTCCGGTGAAGGCCAGTGCCGCTGTCGCGCCGGTGAAGGCGACCCGGAAGTAGTGGCCGGTGACGAACTCCGCCGCGGTCTGGCGCAGGAACTCCGCGGAGTGCACGGCGAGGCCCTCGGTGAACATGATGGTGTTGCGCGGCCAGAAGAACAGCGCGGAGAACACCCCCTCCCCCAGCACCAGCGTCACCAGGCTGGCCACGAACCACCAGCGAACACCGGGCCGCCGCCACAGGGTGACCGCCGCCAGCACCGAGGCCGCCACGGTGGCCATGCCCAGCGGCCGGAAGACGTCACCAGGCCCGACCACCTGGAAGAAGCCCATGGACTCCGCGAGCGAGGCCGGTGGGTCGCGGAAGATGTTGGGGTAGAGCAGAACCGTCTCCACGACCACCCCGCCGAAGGCGATCATCACCACCCACACGTAGGCGATGGAGACGAGGTGGGCCAGCCGCGCGCCGCGCATGGAGTTCCCCCTGGAGATCCGGTGGTGCCGTCGGGGAAACGGTAGGCAGCGCGCGGCGGGAGCGCGTCCGTCCGGAATCGCGGGCCGGGTACGCGTTCGGACGTACGCGGCGGGGTCCGGGGTACGTCAGGCTGGCCGGGCGTGCCGGAGGTGGCGGAGCTGGCCGATCTCGGCGACGTTCTTGGTCAGCTCGACGGTCACCCAGCCCGCGATGTCGGCCAGGGTGAACTCCCCGCCCCACGGCAGGGTTCTGGTGCGTTCGGTGGAGTCCAGTTCGGCGTCGGTGAGCGGCAGCAGGGCGGCCCGCCAGTTGTCCTTGAGGCCGGTCAGCCAGGCGATCGCGGACTCGGCGCTGCCCGGCCAGGTGATCTCCGCGCGGGCCGGGGCGCCCGTGCCGAAGAGGTGGCCGTGCGTGGTGGTCCACCAGAAGCCGATGTGCCAGCTGACCCAGCCGATGGTGGTGGTCGGCGCGGGATCGGGCTCGGGCTCCACCCAGTCGGCGTGCCAGCGGCCGTCGGCGCCGGGGCGGACGTTCCAGCTGTTCGGGGCGGGTTCCCACAGGCAGGCGGTGTCGTCCAGCCCGGTCAGGTGGTGCTCGAACAGGGACCAGGCGATGTCGAGCTGCTTGAGTAGCAGGTCGACCCGGGCGGCAGTCATGCGTGCAGGGTGGCCGCGCCGTCCGGGTCCGGCAACCGGATTAGCGCCGGACCCGGACGGTTCAGCTCATCCGGTTCAACGCGGTGGCGATGATCTCCGCGCTCGGCGCGTGCAGGGCCTGGGCCGCGGTCTGGCCGGTCGCGGTCAGGTAGGCGTCAACCAGCCGGTTGCCCACGGAGTAGCCGGCGCCGGTGGGCAGGCCGACCGGGGTGGCGCCGAAGTGGGCCGCGATGGCGTCCCCGTGCACCCAGGCGGTGAAGTTCCGCATGCCGGTGACCTCCAGGCCGGAGACGACCTTGGCGAAGACCGCCTCGTCGTGCAGGTGCGGCACGCCGATGCGGGTGTGGCCGAGGTCCGCGCCGTAGAGCTGGCGGGCGAAGGCGTCGGCCAGGCCCTCGGAGACCACGTGCTCACCGACGTTGACCGTGGCCGGGTCCCACACCACGCCGCCGGGGCTGTAGCGGAGGTTGTGGTTGAGCTCGTGCACCACGGTCGCTTCCAGGCGATCGAGGTTCTCCGGGTACGGCCACAGCGTGATCACGATGAAGCCGGAGATGCCGCCGTTGCCGGTCACGCCGAGGCTGGGCCCCATGAAGGTGGCGTCGCCGGGGTCGCCGAGCACGAGCAGCACGGAGATGTCCGGGACCGCCAGCTCCGGGGTCGCCGCCAGCTGGACCTGCACGGCCTGGTCCAGGGCGCGCTGGAGCCGGGGCCAGGCGTCGGCCGCGGCCAGGGTGTCCAGCGCGTCCAGGCAGCGCTGCTCGTCGCGGTCCAGCGGGAAGCCCGCGGCGGCCAGGTGCATCGCGACCAGGTCGACCTCACCCGGGAAGTAGCGGTACATGCCCGCCATCGGTTCGAGCATGGCGCGCAGCAGCTCGGGCCGGTCGGCGACCGGGGCCCGCAGGATGCCGGTCATGGCGGTGTGGGTGTCGAGAACGGTGATCGTCATGTGCCGGACCCTAGGAGCTGACGTAGGTGGAGGTTCAAGTCCTGTGGCTCACCCCTCCGGGTAGAACAGGAACAGCGTGCAGCCGGTGGTGGTCTGCGGGACGTGCGAGGAGCCCGCGGGCGCGTGGATGAAGGAGCCTGCCGGGTAGTCCCGGTCGCCGTCGTTGAACACGCCGGAGACCACGAAGACCTCCTCCGGTCCCGGCTCGTGCACGTCGATCCCCTGCCAGCGGCTGTCCGGGTCCATCTCCAGCACGTAGGCCTTCGCGCCGTTGTCCCCCTGCCACAGCGGGCGCAACCGGATGCCGGGGAAGAGCTCCCGGACCGGGGCGTCCTGGACGGTGGACCACACGTAACCCTCTTCGGTCGTCATGCGCTCAGCCTGCCGATCCGCGCGCGGGCCGCCGAGTGTCAGGAAAGACATCATCCGGTACTTTTCTGCCATGCACCGGGTCGTGGCGCTGCTCCGCCCACCGCAGTCGACCTTCGAGCTCGGCTGCGCGGCCCAGGTGTTCGGCATCGAACGACTGGGACTGCCGACCCGGTACGCCTTCGAGGTGTGCACGGAGCACCCCGGCCCGGTCGCGACCTACGCCGGCTACGACATGCTGGTGACCGAGGGGCTGGCCGCCCTCGACCGGGCCGACACCGTGATCGTCCCCGGCTGGCTGCCCGTCGACGAGCCACCGTCGGGCGCGGTGGTGCAGGCGCTGCGCCGGGCACACGCCAGGGGTGCGCGGGTGGCCAGCATCTGCTCCGGCGCGTTCCTGCTCGCGCACGCGGGGCTGCTGGACGGACGGCGGGCGACCACGCACTGGGCGCAGACCGAGGAGCTGGCCGCCCGCTTCCCGCGGGTGCGGGTCGACCCGGACGTGCTCTACGTCGACCACGGTGACGTGGCCACCAGCGCGGGCGCGGGTGCGGGGTTCGACCTGTGCATGCACCTGGTCCGGCGGGACCAGGGCGCCCGGTACGCCGCGGACATCGCCCGGACCATGGTCATGCCGCCACACCGCGAGGGCGGGCAGCTGCAGTACTCGGCCCCGCCCCACCCGGCCCAGTTCGACGGCACGCTCGCACCGTTGCTGGACTGGGCCGCCGAGCGGCTGGGCGAACCGGTGACGGTGGAGAGCTTGGCGGTGCGGGCGGGACTGTCCACGCGGACGCTGGCCCGGCGGTTCGCCGAGCAGCTGGGCACCAGCCCTGGTCAGTGGCTGCTGGCCCGGCGGCTGGCCGTGGCGCAGGATCTGCTCGAGTCTTCGGATCTTCCGCTGGAGGCCATCGCGCGGCGGGTGGGGCTGTCCTCGGCCACGAACTTGCGCAGGCGGTTCGCGAGCGCGTTGGGGACCACGCCGGGGGCTTATCGGCGGGTGTTCCGGGATCGGGGACTGGCGGACAAGCACTGATCCGCTGTGGTGTGGTCTCGCCGTGCTCGAGGGCGGACGGAAGCTTTGGCCAACGCCGGAGCGGACCGACCAGACGCCGAACGCGCCGCATGCTCTGAGAAGCTGTTCGCATTTCTGCTGATGTTGCCTGGTGATCTGTCGGACGGGATGTTGCCGTTACCGTCGGGATGCCGGATCCGCAGGATGCCGGACGATCGCGCGGAATATCAAGTTCTTGACAGGTACGGTGACGTCGGCGTAGTTATTGAGCCGGGTATGCCTGAAGTCCGTGAAGTCGCTGAATTCCGCACGCCAGAAGCATGCGTCACCGGAAAGGATGGCTCCGGTGAGGTCAAGGTCGATATCCGGCCGGCTCCTGATCCTTGGTCGAGCCATCGCGGCTACCGGGGACGGCTCATGAACAGGGCTACCTCGTCCCGTAGTCGGCACCGTGGTCCGCCAGCGCCCGGCCCACGCCCTGGCCGCGGTGGGTGGCGGCGACCTCGAACACCGTGCTGGTGGTGAACGAACTGTCCACGGCCGAGAGTACGGGGGCTGCCGCCGGATTGGTCCAGCCGTACCGACCGGTCGGTACGGGTTGGTTCTGGACGTGTGGCGCTTGGCCGGCGTCAACTCGGTGAGTGGCGGTTCAGGAATTTGTCATTCGGGTGAGCATCCGGAGTGGGAGCAATATCAGCGCTGCGCGGAAGGTAGTAGTCCCGTGGACATGCGTTGCGCCGCAAGGGAAACTTTCGGTTGTTCCGAAATGGCGCTGCTGTTTCGGACGCCGGATTAACCGGTTCGGTGATGTGGGTCACAGTATGCCGTGAGTGCGGTTGTGTCGGCAAGGCTGTGGTCCGCGTCGCCGCGGAGTCCCCTGGGGACGGCCATCACCCCCTGCGAGCGAAAGCGCGAGTGTCATGACTCTTGCTTGTCTCCGTCCGGCCGCCGCCGCGTTGGCTGTGACGCTCAGTCTGTTGGTTGCGCCTGCGGTTCAGGCGCGGCCAAGTGCGGAAAATCCCTACGAGCGCGGTCCCGCGCCGACCGTCGCGAGCATCGAGGCCGCGAGCGGCCCGTTCCGCACTGCCGAGACGCGGGTGTCGGCGACCGCGGTACGTGGCTTCGGTGGCGGCACGATCTATTACCCCACCGACACCAGTCAGGGCACCTTCGGCGCCGTCGCTGTCGCGCCCGGCTTCACCGCGAGTCAGTCCAGCATGTCGTGGTTCGGCCCGCGTCTCGCGTCCCAGGGCTTCGTGATCTTCACGATTGACACCCTCGGCCGGTACGACCAGCCCGCCGCGCGGGGGGACCAGCTTTTGGCCGCGCTGGACTACCTCACCCAGAGCAGTTCGGTCCGTGGGCGCATCGATGGCTCCCGGCTGGGAGTGATGGGGCATTCCATGGGCGGGGGTGGCAGCCTGGAGGCGGCGAAGGACCGGCCCACGCTGCAGGCGGCGATTCCGCTGACGCCCTGGAACGGCACCAAGAACTGGCCCTCCGTGCGGACGCCCACGCTGATCATCGGCGCGGAGCGTGACTCGGTGGCGAGTGTCGCCGCACACTCCGAACCCTTCTACACCAGCCTTCCCTCCACTCTGGACAGGGCGTACCTAGAGCTGGCCGGTGCCAGTCACTTCGCCCCGAACATCGCGAACGTGACCATCGCCAAGTACAGCATTTCCTGGCTCAAGCGGTTCGTGGACAACGACACTCGCTATGAGCAGTTCCTGTGCCCGCTTCCGAGTGGCAGTGCGATCTCGGAGTACCGCGGCAACTGTCCGCACCAGGGCTGAGCGTTGGGCGAGCAGGCCCCGGGTGGAGGCACGGGGCCTGCTCCCGCTGGCGCACCGGTCAGAGACTCGCGCAGGTGAGCGCCATCGCGGAGGCTGCGGTTAGCTTGAGGCCGAGTTGCTCATCGCCTAGTCCACGAGCAGGACCAGTTTTCCGCGGACGTGGCCGCCCTCGCTGGCGCGGTGCGCGGCCGCGGCTTCGGTCAGGGGATAGGTGCGGGTGACGGGTAGCTTGATCTTTCCGGCGGCTACCAGGGCTACCGCGTCGGACAGGGCGCCGGGGACTTCTTCGGCGGGGCCGCCCCAGCTGGCTCGGACGCCGAAGTCGGCGGCTTGGCCATCGACGATGGTGAGCACGCGGTCGGGGCCGCCGGTGAGGGCGAGCAGGGTGGGCAGGCCGCCGCGGCCGGAGAGGTCCAGGGCCGCGTCCACGCCCTGCGGGGCGAGCTCCTTGACCCGTTCGACCAGGCCTTCGCCGTAGCGGACCGGGTGGGCGCCCAGGCCGCGCAGGTAGGCGTGGTTGGCTTCGCTGGCGGTGCCGATGACGGTCACGCCGCGTTCCCTGGCCAGCTGCACGACGAAGGTGCCGACCCCGCCCGCGGCGCCGTCGACCAGCAGGGTCTCCCCCGCTTTCACCTCGGGCAGGGCGAGCACCCGGTAGGCGGTGGTGGCCACCCCGGGCAGGCCGGCGGCGGTGGGCCAGTCCAGTTCGGCGGGTTTGGCGGTGAGCTTGCCGGGGGTGGCCAGGGTGTGGATGGCGTAGGAGCCGGTGGCGGCCGTGCCGAGCACCTCATCGCCGATGGCGAACTCGGTGACCTCCGGGCCGACGGCCTCGACCACGCCCGCGACGTCCGAACCGGGGACGGCGGGGTAGGTGGCGGGCATGCTGGGGAAAGCGCCGGCGCGGACCTTGGTGTCGAAGGGGTTGACCCCGGCGGCCTTGACCCGGATGCGGAGCTGGCCGGGGCCGGGTTCGGGGAGATCGCGCTGGGCGGCGTGCAGCACCTCGGGGCCGCCGTGCTCGGTGAAGACGATGGCGGTGGACTGCTCGGGCATGGGGGTCCGTTCTGTGGCTTGGGGCGGCTGTCTGGGTCGAGCCTGCGCTGTGCCGGTGCGGCACGCCAGCCACGATCGGGTTGAGAGGTCAGGCCAGGTAGCGCTCCATCGCGGCGGCGATGGCGAGGTGGTCGGGGACCAGCTTGCCGTCGTCCTCGTCCTCGATGTGCCACAGGCTGTTCTGCAGCACCCGGCCCACCGTCCAGCGCGCGGCGCGGGCGCGGTCCAGGCCGAGATGATCGGTCATCAGGTCGAAGCGGCGGCGCAGCGCGCGGGGCACCTCGCCGGTGGCCTCCAGGGCCTCGAACCGGCTCTCCAGCGCGGGGAACAGCTCGAAGCCGGGGTCGCCCGCGAGGGGTTTCGGGTCAATGGCCAGCCAGGGTTCGCGGTCGGCGCCGGGCAGCGGGGCCAGCACGTTGTCGTAGTGCAGGTCCCACAGCAGCAGGCGGTCGCCGGGTTCGTCGAGCACCTCGCCGACGATGGCCGCCCAGGAGTGCAGCCGGGCGGCGTCGGCCGGGTCGGCCAGCCGGGTCGCCTTGCCGGGGGTGTCGGCGAGCATGGCGGCGGCGATGTCGCCCAGCCGCCGCATTTCCGGTGGGGCCTGGCGCTGGACCAGACGGCCGAGCAGGCCGGTGAGGATGGTCAGGGCCTGCTCGGCGTCGGGCAGCGCGGACAGCGGGCGGCCGGCGTCCAGGCGTTCCAGCAGCATGGTGCAGGTGGGCTCGTCAGCGGCCAGCAGGCGGACGATGCCGTCACCGTCCCAGGTCCGCAGGGCCAGCGGCTCGCCGCGGTTCTCCTCGTTGGGGCGCTGGAGCTTGAGCACCGCCGGGAGGTCCCCGGGGGTGCGCACCGGCAGCACCAGGGAGGCCATGCCGTGCATGGACTTCCCGTCCAGGCGCAGGTCCCAGCGGTCCAGGAAGTCCATGGCCAGCGCGGGCAGCCGCTCGACCCACGCCCGGCCCTCGTCGCCGTCGAACTTGGCGTACATCTCGGCCAGTTCGGCCGGCACCTCGATGATCGTCATCAAGTCGATTATTGGGGCGGGGCCAAATGGTTTTCGCTAGCGGCGCTTGCGGAGCTCCAGCAGCGCGATGAGCCCGATCGCGGCGGCGATCACCAGCAGTGGGGCCAGGTACCCCATGGCCCCGGTCGGCTCGCCGAAGATCCAGCGGAACGGCCCGCTGTGCCGGCCCTCGATCAGCCAGCGCACCAGTGGCACCGCGCCCAGGGTGATCCCGGCCAGGGCGATCAGCCCCTGCGCACCGTCCACAGCGGACACACTCTTGGCCATCTGCTCTCCTCCCGCGGGCAATACGATCGTACTGTAGACCACCTCCCGGCCGATCTTCAATACGGTCGTATTGATAGTCTGGGGCGGTGGCCGAGGAACAGAAGTCCAAGATCGCCGAGGCGATGTGGCGGCTGGCCGCCCGCGCCGGGCTGGAGGCGGTGAGCGTGCGCGAGGTGGCCGCCGAGGCCGGTGTGTCGGTCGGCCGGGTGCAGCACTACTTCCGCAACAAGGACGCGCTGCTGCTCTACGGGCTCAAGCTGGCCGGGCAGCGGATGGAGCTCCGCATCGCGGACCGGCTCAGCGGGCTGGCCGGGTCGCCGGAGCAGCTGCTGCGGGCCGCGCTGGAGGAGGTGCTCGGCGACGATCCGGACACCCGGCAGGCGATCAGGGTCAACGTGGCCTTCCTGGGCAGGGCGATGGAGGACGTGGCCATCGCCGACGTGCTCTTCCAGGACAACGCGGAGCTGCGCGCGCTGGCCACGCACGTGGTGTGGCAGGCCCAGCAGGAGGGCCGGGCGGCCGGGCTGGACCCGGAGCGGGAGGCGCGGATCATCTGGTCGCTGGCCGACGCGCTGACCATCGAGCTGGCCTGCGGGCAGCTCACCGGGGCCGAGGCCACCGAAACTATGCGCTACCACCTGGACCGGGTGCTGCGGTAGGCAACCGCGCGGCGAGCGTGGTCAGGAATGCCTCCAGGGCCAGCTGGAACGGGCTTTCCCGCATCTGGGTGACCAGTTCGGCCGCGCTGGCGGTGATGTTCGGGTACCGCTGCGCGGGCAGGGTGGCGTAGACCTCGCGCCAGATCTTGTCCTCGGCCTGTTCGGCGGTGTGCACGGCCGCGTCCAGGGCGGCGAAGGAGAGCGCGATGCCGATGAAGCAGCGGTAGTGCCGGACCGCCTCGGCCGGTGGAAAACCGGCCTCGCGCAGGATGCCGAGGATGGTCTCCACCGCGGCGGTCTCGTGCTCGCGGCCGGTGACCCGTGCGGTGACCAGGGCGGCGGCCCTGGGGTGCGCGAGGTTGGCCCGGTAGATGCGCTCGCCGAGCGCGCGCAGGTCCGCCACGCAGTCGCCGGTGGTGCGGTGCCCGGCGAAGGTGCGGCCGATCAGCTCGTCGGTGATGGCCAGCAGCAGGTCGTCCTTGCCGGTGAAGTAGCGGTACACCGCGGTGGCGTCCGCGCCGAGGGCCGCGCCGAGCCTGCGCAGGGACAGGCCGTCCGGGCCGTGCAGCTCGATCAGCCGCAGCGCGGTGTCGATGATCAGCTCGGCGGAAAGCAGCTGGCCGCCCTGGGTGCGCCTGCGGCGGGTGCGGTGCTCGGGAACGCGCTTCGGAGCCACCGGCGCAGCTTATGTCAACACCATTGACGTTAGGAGCCGCGATCTCTTTCCTGTCCGCATGCGTGATGCGGGCAGGCGGATGGCGGCGGTGCTGGTGCTGGGACTGCTGGCGGCCTGCGCGCCGCCGGCGGAGGACGCGACGGGCAAGGCCAAGGCGGCCGAGGCCGCCAACGCACTCCCCCGCGACGGGTTCTACGAGGTCAGCCCGGATGGGGCCGCCCCGGGCACGGTGCTGCGCGCCGAGCGGTTCACCGGCTGGCGGCTGCCGCCGGGAGCGAGCGGGACCAGGGTGGTCTACGACTCGCGGTCGGCGGCGGGCACACCGGTGGCGGCCTCGGCGGCGGTGCTCACCCCGGCCGGGAACCCGCCGGGCGGGGGCTGGCCGGTGGTGGCCTGGGCGCACGGCACCAGCGGGGTGGCCCGGCAGTGCGCGCCCTCGCTGATGAAGGACCTCTACTACCCGGAGGTCATGGCGGACTGGCTTGGCCGGGGCTACGCGGTGGTGGCCGCGGACTACTCGGGGCTGGGCGCGGGTGACGGGCACGAGTACCTCACCCTGGCCGCCAACGCCCAGGACGTCCGGTACGCGGTGGCCGCGGCCCGGCGGGCGGTGCCGGAGCTCGGGGCGCGCTGGGTCGCGGTCGGGCATTCCCAGGGCGGGCAGACGGTGTGGGGCGTGGCCCGGCAGGAGGTGACCGAGCCGACCGGGGAGTTCCTCGGCGCGGTCGCGCTGGCACCCGTGACGCCCTATGACCGGTTGCAGGAGCGGGTCGCGGACAACCCGGGCCAGGGGCAGTACCTGGCCTATGCGGCGAGTGCGATCGCGTTGCGGCACAAGGACTTCAGCCCGGCGGACATGTTGAGCGAGGCGGGGTTGCGGGACTATGAGAAGTACCTGCGGGAGGGGTGCTGGGGTTACGGCCGGGCGGTCAGCGGCACCGCGACCTCGCGGGAGTTGTTGCGCCCCAACTGGTCTGCGCATCCGGCCGCGCGCGCCTTCATCGAGGGCAACCGCTACTCCGGCGGCGCGCTGGCCAGGCCGATCCTGGTGGTCGCCGGGGCCTCGGATGTGGACGTGGCCGCCGACACCGTCGCCGAGGAGGCCAGGAAGCAGTGCGCGCAGGGCACGGCGGTGACCTATCGGGAGTACCCCGGCGGGCATGACGGGGTGCTCGGGGAGTCCTCAGCTGAGCAGGAGCGGTGGGTGCGGGAGCGGTTCGCCGGGGTGGCCGCGCCGCGGGTGTGCCCGTAGGACCGAGATGACACGTTCAGCCGAGGAGGTGGACGTGGTCGGCCAGCCAGTCGGCATAGCCACGCGGTGGGCGGCCGAGCACGCGGGTGGCGGTGGTGACGCCGAGGTCGAGCCAGCGGCGATACTCCGGGTCGTCCGGGTTCGCCGCCCAGTCCGCCTTGCCGGCCAGCCACTGCTCGATCTCCTCCTCGGCCATGCCCTGCCGCCGGGCGCGGTCGGCGGCCTGCCGCGGGGTCAGTTCCTCGAAGGGGATCTCCCGGCCGAGCGCCTGCCCGATCAGCTGGAGCTGCGCACGGAGGCTGATCGGCTCGCCGTGCACAGTCAGCGTCTGGTTTGTGTGCCCGTCCTCGAACAGCACCGCCATGGCGATCGCGGCGAGATCGTCCTCGTCGAGGAAGGGACACGCACTGTCCGGGTACGGTTCGCGGATGACCTCGCGGTCGCGGATCGCCGCCGCCAGGTTGGCACGGGACCGGGGATAGCCGTCCCGCAGGGTCTGGCTCATGGTCGGCGACGGTTGCAGGTGGGTCCACTGCGCCCCGCTGCGTTCCACCACCACCTCGATCGCCAGCCAGTACCACGACTCCGGCTCGAACTCGATCTCCACGTCGGGCCCGTGTGAGGACAGCACCGCGATCCGCTGCACACCGCCCTGCCGGGCCAGGGTGACCGCCTGCCGGACCGTTTCCGGGACCGCCCCCGCCAGGAACATCCGCTTGATCCCGGCAAAGGCGGCCGGCACCTCCCCCGGCCGAGCGACATCGCCCACCACGATCTCGGCGCCCGGCGGCCAGCCCGCTGTCTCCGATGGCGGAGCCAGCACCCGCGTTGGCTCTCCCGCGGCGAGCAGGCGGGCCGCGAGCGGACGTCCGACCGGTCCGGTCGGGATGTGCCCCGGATAGTCACGCTCTTCCACCACGGTGATCAAAGTCGTCACGTGGAGTCCCCCCTTGAAGCTTGGCGAGTTTCCGGCCCGGAACACTGAATACTAGGGTTTGCCCATGTCGGTGCGCGTGGAGCGGCAGGGGCCGGTCAGCACGGTGGTGCTGTCCCGGCCGGAGAAGCGCAACGCGGTGGACGGGCCGACCGCGGCGGCGCTGGCGGCGGCCTTCCGGGAGTTCGACGCAGACCCCGATGCCGCGGTGGCGGTGCTGTGGGGTGAGGGCGGCACGTTCTGCGCCGGGGCGGATCTCACCGCGATCGGCACCGAGCGCGGCAACCAGGTCACCGCTGAGGGCGACGGTCCGATGGGGCCGACCCGGCTGCGGCTGGGCAAGCCGGTGATCGCCGCGGTCAGCGGGCACGCGGTGGCCGGTGGGCTGGAGCTGGCGCTGTGGTGCGACCTGCGGGTGGCCGAGCAGGACTCGATCTTCGGCGTGTTCTGCCGGCGCTGGGGGGTGCCGCTGATCGACGGCGGCACGGTCCGGCTGCCCCGGCTGATCGGGACCTCGCGGGCGATGGACCTCATCCTCACCGGCAGGCCGGTGGACGCCGCCGAAGCCGAGCGGATTGGGCTGGTCAACCGGGTGGTGCCGCCGGGACAGGCGCGGGCCGCGGCCGAGGAGCTGGCCGCGCGGCTGGCCCGGTTCCCGCAGACCTGCATGCGGCGGGACCGGTTGTCGGTGCTGGAGCAGGACGGTCTTGACGAGGACGCGGCCATCGCCAACGAGCTGCGGCACGGGTTCGTCTCGCTGGCCTCCGACGCGCTGGAAGGCGCGCGGCGGTTCAGCGGCGGGGCCGGGCGGCACGGCGAGTTCGAGTAGAGCTCGGGGTGCGGCTGACGGAGGAGCAGCTCGGGCTGGTCGCGGCGGAGTTCCGGCCGGGCTCGCCGCCCAGTGCCGGGCGGGTGCGGGTGGCCGAGGACCGGTGGCTGCCGGTGGCCGAGGCGCTGCCGGTGCTGAGCCGGGCGCGGCGCAGCCCTGGCGCGCATCCGGCCGCGGCCTACTGGGGCACGGTGGCGGTGTTCGGGTTGCAGCTGGTCACCGCCGGTCGCGCCGGCCGGTTGAACGAGGCTGACGAGCAGCGGGTGGCGCGGCTGGCCGCGGAGATGCCGGAGCGGGCCGGGTTCGGCGATCCGGTGCGGCTGGTGCGGGACTTCCTGGCCGCGGTGGCCGACGGGATGGGGGCGGCGGCCGCACCCGCGATGCCCGTGTTGTCGTCGTGGACGCCGAGGCCCGCGCCGCCTCGGCCGCCCGAGGTTCGGGTGTCGCTGCGGGTGGAGTTCGGGCGGACCCGGCTGTTCCGGGCGGTCCTCCAGGTGCACAGCCAGGCCGATCCGGCGCTGGTGGCCGATGCCGCCGAGGTGTGGGCGGGCGGGGTGGCCGGGCTCGGCGCGGAGATCAGGGACGGGGTGCTGGCCGCCCTGCGCCGCAGCGCCCTGGCCTGGCCGCCGCTGGCCCGGCTGCTGGAGTCCGAGGCGCCCGAGGACCTCCAGCTCGCCGATGAGGAGGTGCTGCGGCTGCTCGGCGGGGTGCCCGGCATCGAGGTGCACTGGCCGAAGGAGCTGGGCCGCGGGCTGAGCGCGCGGGCCGAGGTGGCCGCGACCGGGGACCGGCCGTCGTTCTTCGGTGGGGACAAGGCTTTCGCGTTCCACTGGCGGCTGGCCCTGGGCGACGATCCGCTGACCGAGGCCGAGCTGGCGCAGCTGACCGAGTCGCGGCGGCCGGTGGTGCGGCTGCGGGAGAAGTGGACGCTGGTGCCGCCGGACCTGCGGCGCAAGGCGGACAAACCGACCATCGCGGTGCTCGGCGGGATGGACGCGCTGGAGGTCGCGCTGACCGGGTCGGCGGTGGTGGCCGGGGACCGGCTGCCGGTGCGCGCCACCGGGTGGCTGGAGGGCATGCGCGGGCGGATCGCCGAGCCCGACACCGGCCGGGAACCGGTGCAGGCGCCGCCGGAGCTGGCCGCGACCCTGCGCGACTACCAGCTGCGCGGGCTGCGCTGGCTGGCCAGGATGACCGAGCTGGGCCTCGGCGGCTGCCTGGCCGACGACATGGGCCTGGGCAAGACGATCACGGTGATCGCGCTGCACCTGCACCGCCGCGAGGACTTCCCCGCGCCGACGCTGGTGGTCTGCCCGGCCTCGCTGCTGGGCAACTGGGAGCGGGAGATCCAGCGCTTCGCCCCCGGCGTCGCGGTGCGCCGCTACCACGGCAACGGGCGTTCGCTGGACGGTGTCGAGGGCGGGTTCGTGCTCACCACCTACGGCACCATGCGGCTGGACTCCGCGGTGCTGGCCGGATTTTCCTGGGACCTGGTGGTGGCGGATGAGGCCCAGCACGTGAAGAACCCGCGCTCGGGCACCGCGAAGGCCTTGCGCACCATCCCGGCCCCGGCGCGGGTCGCGCTGACCGGGACGCCGGTGGAGAACACGCTCTCCGAGCTGTGGGCGGTGCTGGACTGGACCACGCCGGGACTGCTGGGCACGCTGCCCGCCTTCCGCACCCGGTGGGCCAAGCGGATCGAGGGCGCGCGGGACACCGCGGTGGCCGACCGGTTCGCCCGGCTGGTGCGGCCGTTCCTGTTGCGCCGCCGCAAGTCCGACCCCGGGATCGCGCCGGAGCTGCCGCCCAAGACCGAGACCGACCAGCCGGTGTCGCTGACCAGGGAGCAGGCCGCGCTCTACCAGGCGACCGTGCGGGAGAGCCTGGAAGCGATCAAGAACAGCGACGGGCCGATGGCGCGGCGGGGCCGGATCGTCTCGCTGCTGATCGCGCTCAAGCAGATCTGCAACCACCCGGCGCAGTTCCTCAAGGAGCCAGAACCCAAGCTGGACAACAGGTCCGGCAAGCTGGAGCTACTCGACGAGCTGCTCTCCACCATCCTGGCCGAGGACGGCGCGGTGCTGGTGTTCACCCAGTACGTGGCCATGGCCCGGCTGCTGGAGCAGCACCTCACCGCGCGCGGCATCGGCACCCAGCTGCTGCACGGCGGCACCCCGGTCCCCCGGCGGGAGGAGCTGGTGCGGCGGTTCCAGGACGGTCAGGTCCCGGTGTTCCTGTTGTCGCTCAAGGCCGCGGGCACCGGACTCAACCTGACCAGGGCCGACCACGTGGTGCACTACGACCGGTGGTGGAACCCCGCGGTGGAGGACCAGGCCACCGACCGGGCCTACCGGATCGGGCAGACCCGGCCGGTGCAGGTGCACCGGCTGATCGCCGAGGGCACCGTGGAGGACCGGATCGCCGAGCTGATCGCGGTGAAGAAGGACCTCGCCGACTCGGTGCTCGCCGCGGGGGAAGCCGCCTTCACCGAGCTTTCCGACGCCGAGCTGGCCGACCTGGTGGAGCTGCGCCGATGACCGCCACCATCGCCCGCGACGGCGTGCACGAGATCGAGATCCAGCGCTCGCGCTTCCGCTGCCACCTGGCCAGGGTGGAGACCGAGGAGGCTGCCGCGGAGTTCATCGCCGCGGTGCGCAAGGAGCACTGGTCGGCCAACCACAACTGCACGGCCTTCCGCCTCGGCGACGGCGCGCAGCGTTCCAGCGACGACGGCGAACCCGCTGGCACCGCGGGGGTGCCGATGCTGGAGGTGCTGGTGCGGCGGGAGCTGGTCGACGTGGTGGCCGTGGTGACCCGCTACTTCGGCGGCACCAAGCTCGGCGCGGGCGGTCTGGTCCGCGCCTACGGCCGCGCGGTCTCCGAGGCGGTGGACGCGGTCGGCCTGCTGCGCCGGGCGCGGTTCGCGACCCTGGAGATCACCGCCGCGCACGCCGAGGCAGGGCGGCTGGAGCACGCGTTGCGCGCGGCCGGGCACCGGATCGCCGAGGTCGGTTACGGCAGCAGTGTGCGCCTGATCGTGCACGTGCCGGAAGCCGAGGCCGAGGGGTTCCGGCGGTGGCTGGCCGAGCAGACCGCGGGCGCGGTCGCCGCCACCACCGGAACCACCGTGGAACTGGACCTGCCCTAGACCGCGGCCTTGGCGATCGCGTCGGCGAGGGCCTCGGGCTGGGACAGGAACGGTGAGTGCGAGGAGTCCAGCTCGGTGACCGTGGTCGGGGCGGCCGACACCGCGTCGATCTCGGTGATGAAGCGGTGTTGCAGCGCGATCGGGATGGCGTTGTCCCTGGTGCAGGTCACGTAGGAGTGCGGGACGCGGCCGTAGCGCGCCCGGGTGATGGTCAGCTCCTCAGCTGGGATCCCGACCGGGCCGTCCGGGCTGAGCAGGCCGATCACCGCCGCCGCGGTGCGGTCGTCGACGTCGTGGCAGAAGCACTCCTTGATCTGCTCGTGCCGGTCGGGGTCGCCGAAGTCGATGCGCGCCGCGCCGACCAGCGCCGGGTCCGCGGCCAGCAGCTGGAGCGACTTGCCGCCCGCGTTCTCCGAGCAGGTGTTGTAGAAGGCCGCGGGCTGCCCGCTCACCGGTGCGAACGCCGCGACGTAGACCAGCCCGCCGACCAGCTCCGGTGCGAGTTCGGCCAGCGCGGTGGCGACCACGCCGCCCATGCTGTGCGCGACCACCAGGCACGGCCCCCCACCGCCGATCGCGCGCACCTGCTCGGCGAGCAGGGCCGCCGCGGAGGAGGCGGTGACGGTCGCGACGGGTGACTTCTCGGTGGCGAAGGCCTCGGCGTCGAACGGCCGGGTCCAGGCGGCGCGCGGCGCGGGGCCGCGCAACCCGTGTCCCTCCAGGTCGACCGCGACGGACTGGACGCCTCGCGCGGCCAGCTGCTCGGTCACCGGGCTCCAGCACCAGCTGCCGTGCCAGAAACCGTGCACCAGGACCACAGGGAGGGGGTTGGTCATTCTTTCCTCGCGCGTTTCGCAGGGACTCGCTGACAACCCGAAGCTAACCCCGGGAAGATCCAGTTCCCCGGTCTCCGGCACGAACGGGCAAGCAGGTGTGCACGTTGATCCCTCGGTGGCTCAACGGGTCTGCTCGGCTTCGGTGAACATCCGCACCAGGCTGTGCGGGAGGTCGTCGCCGAACATGTGCTCCATGAGGGCGGCCTCGTCCAGGATCTTGGCGGCGCGGGTGAACATGGCCTGCTCATAGCCGGCGAGGGCGGTCTCGAGGTCGCCGGGCTGCGCGGCGAGGGCCTTGCCGAGCTCGGCGCCGTCCTGCATGGCCAGGTTGGCGCCTTCACCGTTGGGGGCGGTGAGGTGGGCGGCGTCGCCGAGCAGGGTCACCCCGGGCGTCCGGTCCCAGCGGTGTCCGGTCGGCAGGGCGTAGTGCGGGCGCAGCACCGGCGCGGTGTCGGCCTCGGTGATCAGCGCGGTGAGCTCGGGGGCCCAGCCGTCGAACTCCTGGGCGATCCGCGCGGTAACCGCGGCGGCGTCGGTGAAGTCGATGGCGGCGAACCATTCCAGCGGCTCGGCGAGCACCACGTAGGTGTGCAGGGTGTCGCCGCTTTCCCGGTGCGCGTGGATCTCCCTGCCCGGTGTGGCGGCGATCAGCGATCCGCCGCCGACCGCGGCCGCGGCGGCCGGGTGCCGGGTGTCGGCCTCGAACAGGTAGGTCTCGACGAAGGCGGTGCCGACGTACTCCGGGGTGGCCGGGGAAAGCAGCTGCCGGACCTGGGACCAGGCGCCGTCCGCGCCGACGAGCAGGCTGGTGACCACGGTGCCGCCGTCGGCGAAGGTCACCTCGTGGCGGCCCTCGCCGAGGGTGCGGGCGCCGGTGGCCTTGTGGCCCCACTGGACGGTGCCGGCCGGGAGTGAGTCGAGCAGCAGTTGCCGCAGGTCGGCGCGCTGCACCTCGGGGCGGCCGCCGGTGCCGTCGTCGGCCTTCTCGAACAGCACGGTGCCGTCCCGGTCCAGGATCCGCATCGCCTGGCGGCCGTCCAGGACGCGGCTGCGGAACTCCGCCATCAGCCCGGCTGCCTCGAGGGCGGGCTGACCGTTGTAGTCGTGGATGTCGAGCATGCCTCCCTGCGCGCGCGCCGTGGGCGAGGGCTCGGCCTCGTAGACCGTGGCCGGGATGCCGTGCACGTGCAGGACGCGGGCCAGGGTGAGTCCGCCGAGGCCGGCGCCGATGATCGTGACGGGAGTGGGCACGAGGGCTCCTTAGGCTGATGGAATGCCGTTCCAACTCTGGAACGCCGCTCCATGTTGGAACAGCGCTCCAATCGTGTCAAGATGGGCGCATGGCAACGCGGTCACAGCGGCGGACAGAGGCGCTTTCCAGGGCGCGCATCGTGGCGGCCGCCGTCGAGCTGCTCGACGAGGCGGGCGAGGGCGGGCTGACCTTCCGGGCGCTGACCGAGCGCCTGGCCACCGGACCAGGGGCGATCTACTGGCACGTGGCGAACAAGGGCGAGCTGCTCGACGCCGCGACCGACGCCGTCCTGGCTGCCGCGCTGGCCACTGAACCAGCCGGGGCACCGGACTCGCCGCAGGAGCGGATCCGCGCCGTCGCGCTCGGCCTGTTCGACGCGATCGACGAGCACCCGTGGCTGGCCACCCAGCTCGCCGCGCAGCTCTCCCGCAGTCCGTGGGGCTCGGTGACGCCGCGGATCTTCGAGAGCATCGGCAGGCAGGTCAGCGCGCTGGGCGTGCCCAAGGCCGACTGGTTCACCGTGGCCTCGGCGCTGGTGCACCACATCCTCGGCGCGGCCGGCCAGAACGCCGCGAATGGCCGGGTGGTGGTCTCCGCGGCCGAGCGCGGCGAGTTCCTGGACGCGGCCTCGAAGGCGTGGGAGGAGCTCGACCCGGCGGACTACCCGTTCACCAGGGCCGTGGCCGAGCAGATGCGCGAGCACGATGACCGCGAGCAGTTCCTGGCCGGGATCGACCTCGTGCTCACCGGCATCACCACGCGGTACCCGCCTGCCGAGCAGGTCTAGGAGCCGGCCTCGGTGGCGATGCGCTCCAGCGCGATCCGCCACTGCTCGCGAGCCCACTCCCGGGACTGGGCGTCGGGCAGCTTCTCCACCAGGGCGTGCACAACGGTCTTGCCCTCGCCGAGCAGGCTGACCTGGACGGTGGCCGGGGTGTCCCAGCCGGTGCGCCGCCAGGTGAAGCGGACCCGGTCGACCGGCTTGACCACCCTGATCTCGCCGCTGACCCCGCCGCCCTCGTACTGGTTGCCCGGCTCGAAGCGCACCGGGCCGCCCAGCCACAGCTCGGGCCGTTCGGTGAGCACCTTCCACACCACGTCGGCCCCCGCGGCGACGCTGCGCTGCACGCCGACCTGGAAGCCGCTGGCGGTCTCCCCGATCGCGCGCTTGCCGCGGGCGCGCTCGTAGGCGACCGTGATCGACTGCTGCCACCAGCTGCTGACCTGCGGATAGTCCGCGGCCAGGTGCTTGACGATGCCCTGGTGGTCCCATTCGGCGGCGCCCGCGGCATCCAGCAGGGACAGCCACTCGGTCCAGTCGCGGCCGGTCGCGGTGCGGACGGCGTCGTCCTTCTTGGTCATGGTCCTCAGCCTCGTTCGGGGGATTATCAGCCCCAGCCGGAACATTCTTGCCGGTAGGACGCATTCTCGCCCTCCGTGCGGAGCAGTCCGACCACGGGAATTCATCGAATGGCCACCGGTCGCACCATAGGCTTCCCTATCACTCCCTATTCTTCCCTTTCCATGCTACGGTTGCGCCGGTAAGGGAACCTAGGGAGTGTTCGTGGACGACGAGCTGTACACCGTGGAGCACGTGGCCAACGTGCTCGGCCTGCACGTCAAGACCGTGCGCAACTACGTGCGCGAGGGACGACTGAAGGCGGTCCGGATCGGCAAGCAGTACCGGATCGCCCGCCGGGACCTGGAAGCCCTCACCGGCCGCACCGCCGAACCACCGGCCAGGGAGACCGCGGCCCGGCACCGGCATGCCGAGGCCTCGACCGTGGTGCAGATCGACGCGATCAGCTTCGAGCTGATGAGCACCGTCAGCGGCGCGCTCACCGCCTCCCTGCAGGGCCGCGACTTCTCCGCGCCCGCCATGCGCGTGCAGACCTACTACGACCAGGAGCGGGCCAGCATGAAGATCATCCTCAACGGCCCGGTCGGCGACACCGCGGCCCTGCTCGACCTCGTCGACCGGCTCGTGACCCGGTGACCTTGATCTACCGCACCCCGGACAGCGAGCGCCTGCTCCGCGAGCGCTACCGCGCCCTGCTCGACCGCTGGCCCTCCCCCGCCGACCAGCGCACACTGTCCACTTCGGACGGTGACACCTTCGTGGTCTCCAGTGGTCCCGCCGGCGCCCCGCCGCTGGTGCTGCTGCACGGCTCCAGCGGCAACGCCGCCTCCTGGCTCGGCGTGGCGGCCGAGTGGTCGCGATACTTCCGCCTGCACGCCATCGACATCCCCGGCGAACCCGGCCTGAGCACCGCCCATCGCCTCCCCCTGGTCTCCGGCGGGCACACCCGCTGGCTGGCGGAAGTCCTTGCCGCACTGGGCATTCCCAGCGCCGCCTTCGTCGGGACCTCGCTGGGCGGGCGCATCGCCCTTGACCACGCCATCCACCACCCGGAGCAGGTGGAACGCCTGGCGTTGTTGTGCCCCAGCGGGATCGGCCGCCGCACCTTCGGCTGGCTGCCCAAGGCCCTGCTCTACTCCTTGCAGGGCGAAGCGGGCCGCCGCAAGCTCTTCCACCTGGTGACCGGCTGGCCGGGCATCACCCAGGAGACCGAGGAGTACCAGCTGTTCGTCAACCGCCACTTCCGCCCGCGCCAGGACCGGATCACCGTGGCCACCGACGAGGAGCTGGCCACGCTGCGGATGCCGGTGCTGGTGGCGGTCGGGGCGCGGGACGTCCTGCTGGACTCGGCGCAGACCCGGCAGCGGCTGGCCGAGCACGCGCCGCAGGCGACGATGTACCTGCTGCCGGACGCCGGGCACTACGTGCCGATCGAGCGGGTGCCGGTGCTGGCGTTCCTGCGCGCGGTCACGGCGTCTTCGGCACCAGCAGACCTCGGTTGAACGCCTCGGTGACCGCGGCGGCGCGGTCGCCGACACCGAGCTTGCCGTAGATGTTGAGCAGGTGGGACTTGACCGTGGCCTCGGTGATGAACAGCTTCGCCGCCGCCTCCCGGTTCGTCGCCCCGCCCGCCACCAGCTGAAGCACTTCCAGCTCCCGCTGGCTGAGCAGGCTGGCAGTGGAACGCACTCTGCTCATCAGCAGGGCCGCCGCGGCGGGCGCGAGCACCGCCTCGCCCCGTGCGGTGGCGCGCACCGCCCGCAGCAGCTCCTCCCTCGGCGCGTCCTTGAGCAGGTAGCCGGTGGCGCCGGCCTCGATCGCGGGCAGCACGTGGCTGTCGGTGTCGTAGGTGGTCAGCATCAGCACGCGCGCGCCGGTCCCGGCCAGCTGCCTGGTCGCGGCCACCCCGTCCATGCCGGGCATCCGCAGGTCCATCAGGACCACCTCGGGCCGCAGGGTCGCGGCGAGCCGGACCGCCTCGGCCCCGTCGGCGGCCTCACCGACCACCTCGAAGTCCGGTTCGCGGGCGAACATGCTGATCAGCCCGTCCCTGACCACCGGGTGGTCGTCCACCACCAGCAGCCTGATCATGAGGCGGGCACCCTGGCCGAGATGCCGGTGCCCGCGCCCGGCTCGGACTCCACCAGCAGCGTGCCGGACAGTCCCTCGATCCGCTGCCGCATCGCGACCAGTCCGAACCCGGCGCTGAGCCGGGCGGTGTCGAAGCCGCCGCCGTCATCGCGCACGTCCAAGGCCACCTCCTCGTCCAGATAGGACAGTGTCACGCCCACCCGGCTGGCCCGCGCGTGCCTGGCCACGTTGGTCAGCGCTTCCTGGGCGGCCCGCAGCAGCGCGACCTCGGCCTCCTGGGTCAGCGGCCGGGCGGTGCCGGTGGTGGTGACCTGGACCGGGACCAGGTGCAGCGCCGACCAGTCCTGCGCGACGCTGGTCAGCGCCTCGCCGAGACGTGCGGTGCGCAGCGGTTCCGGGCGCAGCGCGTGCACCGAGCGCCGGGCCTCGGCCAGGCTCTCCCTGGCCAGTCCGGTCGCGGTGGCCACGTGCCGCCGCCAGCTCTCCGGGTCGGCGTGCTCGGCGGCGCGGAGCTGGCTGATGATGCCGGTGAGGCCCTGGGCCAGGGTGTCGTGGATCTCCCGCGCCATCCGCTCCCGCTCCTCGTGCACGGCCGCCGTCCTGGCCTGCGCGAGCAGCTGCTCGTGCAGGGCCGCGTTCTCCGCCAGCACCCGCAGGCGTTCCTCGTTGCGCCGGTCGGTGCGTTCGGCGTACCAGGCGAAGCCGCACAGCGGGATGGCGTTGGCGGCCACCACGATGACATAGGCGGCCAGCCCCGTGGCGGTGTCGAGCTCCACCGCGTAGGACTGCGCGGTACCCGCCACCACCGCCACCCCGGCGACCCCGGCCAGCCGCCCCGGCCAGGGCAGCACCTGGAAGGCGAAGAGGTACCCGGCCGGGGTGAACAGCCCGAACCACGGTGCCCGGACCACCAGCACCGCCATGATCACGATCAGCCCGGCGACGAAGACCGCCATCACCCGCGGTCGCCTCCGCCAGGCCGGATGCAGGGTGTGCGGCCACAGCATCCAGGCCGCCGCCAGCGCGCACAGCGCCAGGTCCACGGCCGGGGACTGGCCGTTGGACCACCTGATCGCCACCGTGCCCGCGGCCAGCGCGGCCAGCAGGGTGTACGGCAGTGCGCCGACCATCCGCGCTCCTCTCGTCGTGACCATAGTCGCCGGTCAGGCCGGTGGTTCGACGCCCAGGGCGTGCCGGAAGATCCCGCGCGGGTCCCAGCGGGCCTTGATGCGTTGCAGGCGCGGGTAGTTGTCCCGGTAGTAGAGCGTGTGCGCGGGCACGCCGGAGGTGTTGTGCACGGGGTCGGCCAGGTCGTTGTCCGGGTAGTTGATGTAGGAGCCGTCGCTGACCTCGCCGGGCACCGGCACGCCGCCGGTGTCGAGGTAGACGTCGCGGTAGAAGGCGCGGATCCAGGCGAGGTGGGTCTTGTCCTGGCCCTCGTCGGTCCAGGTCGTGCTGTAGACCGCCTTCATCACCGCCCCGCGCTGGGCGATCGCGGTGGCCTCAGGCGACACCGCCCGCACCTGGCCGCCGTAGCCGATGAGCAGCATCGTCGCGGACGGGGTGGCGGTGGTCTTGGCCAGGTGGTGGTGCACGGCGGCGAGCTGCCGGTCGGTCAGCGAGCGGCGCAGGTAGCCCGCCTTGTTCTTGTACCGGCGGGCGCCGGCGTCACCGGCCTCCCCGGTGCCCGGCCAGGTCATCTTGTGCAGCCACGGCATCCGCTGGTGGCGGTCGTCGATCGGCTTGACGCCGGTGCCCTCGGTCACCGCGGCCAGGAACTCGGCCACCAGGCCCGCCGCGCCGGGCAGGTCCGCGTCGATCTGCATGGCCAGCGAGAAGTACCCGGCGCTGTGGTGGGAGAGCAGCAGGATCGCGTACAGCCCGGCCGAGCGGGCGCCGGGTTCGCTGTTGCGCTCGTGCCAGACGCCGAAGTTGCGCAGCAGCCGGGTGAAGGCCTGCTCGGTCATGCCCGCCCATGCCCAGGAGACCACGCGTTCGAGCATCGTCCTGGGCGAGGGCGGCAGCAGCCGGGAGGGCTCGCCGGTGGCCCCCGGTGAGCGCAGCCAGTACCGGGTGACCACGCCGAAGTTGCCGCCGCCCCCGCCGGTGTGCGCCCACCACAGCTCCCGGTTCGGGTCCTCGGGTTCGCGGGTGGCGACCACCGCGCGGGCGGTGCCGTCTCGGTCGGCCACCACGACCTCCACGCCGTAGAGGTGGTCCACCACCGAGCCGTACCGGCGGGACAGCGCGCCGTAGCCGCCGCCGGCGAAGTGCCCGCCCGCGCCGACCGCGGGGCAGCTGCCGCCGGGGATGGTCACGCCCCAGCCCTGGAACAGCCGCCGGTACACCTGACCGAGGGTCGCGCCGGGCTGCACCGCGAAGGCCTTCATGGCCGGGTCGTAGCCGACCTCGTCCATCGGCGAGAGGTCCAGCAGCAGCCGCACCTGCGGGTCGGCGGTGAAGTTCTCGAAGCAGTGCCCGCCGCTGCGGGGCGCGATCCGGCGTCCGGTGCGCGCCGCTTCGGCCACCGCGCGCACCACCTGCTCGGTGGAGCTGACCACCCGGATTTCCTCCGGCTGCCCGGCGAAGCGGAAGTTGTTGCCGCGCAACAGGTTCTCGTAGCGCGGGTCGCCGGGCCGGATCCGCACCGGGCCGAACCCGGCGGGCTCGGTGGCCGCGTGCCCGGCCGTCCCGGCGGCCAGGGTGCCGCCTGCCACGGCGGTCGCGCCGGCGAGCAGGGTCCGGCGGCTCAGCTGGTTGCGTGCTGGCTCTGTCATGCCGACACCGTCCCAGTGGCGCGACCGCGCGCACATCAACCGGTCTCCCGGTCCGGGGGCTGAGCCGGAGATCAGCCGATCGGCTGGTCCGGGCTCAGCGCCAGGACGGCAGCCAGAGCTCGGCCTGCCAGCGGGCCTCGGTGATCGGGTCGCCGTTGAGGATCGGCCACAGCCAGACGAAGTTGGCCACCACCAGGCCCACGTACAGCGCGACCACCAGCAGACCGGTCGCCCGCCGCTCGTACCCCTCGCGCGCCGAGCCCAGGATCTGTCCCAGCGGCAGGACCAGGGCCAGCACCAGGAACGCGGCCACCGGGGTCATGTAGAAGAAGTACATCTGGCGGTCCAGGTTCAGGAACCAGGGCAGCAGCCCGGCCAGGTAGGCGACCAGCACCGCGCCGTAGCGCCAGTCCAGGTGGCCCAGCCAGCGCCACAGGCCCCAGGCGAGCATCGGGAACGCCAGCCACCACATCGCCGGGGTGCCGATCAGCATGGTCGCGCGCACACAGGTGGTCGCGCCGCAGCCGGTGGCCGAGTTGTCGATGAAGTAGAGCATCGGCCGCAGGCCCATCGGCCAGCTCCACGGCTTGGACTCCCACGGGTGCGGTTTGTCCTTCGGCGTGGCCAGGCCCTGGTGGAAGTGGAAGACGTCGACGGTGTACTGCCAGAGCGAGGACAGCGCGGTGGCCAGCAGGTGCCGGTTCACCCCGGTCTCGCTGGCGAACCAGGACCACCAGGTGCCCAGGTAGACCAGCACCGGGATGAGCAGCAGCGACCACAGACCGGGCAGCACATCGCGGCGCAGCGCGCCGGTCCACGGGTGGGTGATCCCGGTGGCGCGGCGGGCGGTGGCGTCCCAGCACACGGTGAGCAGACCGAAGGCGGCGATCCAGTACAGGCCGCCCCACTTCACCCCGCAGGCCAGGCCGAGCGAGACGCCAGCGGTGAAGCGCCACCAGCGGAAGCCCAGGCGCGGGCCGTGCGGGGTCTGGGTGGCCCAGCCCTCGCGGACGGCGGTGGCCAGCCGGTGGCGCACCTGATCGCGGTCCAGGAGCAGGCAGCCGAAGGCGATGAGCACGAACAGCGCGAGGAAGATGTCCAGCATCGCGGTGCGGCTCATCAGGTGCAGCACGCCGTCGCAGATGAGCAGCACCCCGGCCAGGCCGCCGAGCAGGGTGGAGCGGGTCAGCCGCCGGGCGATCCGGACGATCAGCAGGATCATCAGCGTGCCCGCGACCGCGGAGGCGAACCGCCAGCCCCAGCCGTTGTAGCCGAAGAGCAGCTCGCCCAGCGCGATGAGCTGTTTGGCCAGCGGCGGGTGCACGGTCCAGTTGAAGCCGGGGTTGTCCTCGACCCAGCCGTTGCGCAGCATCTGCCAGGCCTGCACGGCGTAGTACTTCTCGTCGAAGACCGGCGTGCCGCTGGGATCGGTGGGCGAACCCAGGTTCTGGAACCGGATGATCCCGCCGAGCACCGCGAGCACCGCGGCGACCAGCCAGCCGCGCAGCCGGTCCGCCGGCATCGGGCGGCCGAGGAGTCGTTCGGCCGCGCTGGCCGGTTCCGGCGAGGTCACCGTCAACGTCCCCCAGACGCCAGGATTGATCACGGTCCTCGCATCATGTCATGACGCGTTCCAGCACCAGCGCCGCCCCGATGACGATCATGGAGGCGCCCGAGACCCGCGAGACCACCCTGGCCGCCGAGGGCCGGGCGCGCAGCACCGCGTGCGCGGTGGCGGCCACGCACAGGTAGACCACGGCGCAGGTGGCGGTGAAGGCCAGGCCCAGCGTGGCCAGCTGCAGCGGGATCGGCCAGGGCGCGGCCTGGGTGGTGAACTGCGGAAGCAGGGCCACGAAGACCAGCAGGCCCTTGGGGTTGAGCGCGCTGACGGCGAAGCCCTGCAGCACGGTCTGCCGGGGGCTGGTCGTGGTGTCCCCGGATGTGGTGGGGCTGCTGGGGTTGCGGAGGGTCCTCGCGCCCAGCCAGGCGAGGTAGCAGGCGCCGGTGACGGTCAGTGCGGTGAGCGCGACGGGGGTGCTGGTGATGAGCAGGCCCAGGCCGGCGGCGAGCACCGCGGTCATCGCCAGGTAGCCGAGGGTGATGCCGGTGGCGGCGGCCAGGGCCTGGCGGCGCAGACCGGCGGCGATGGCGAAGGCCCAGTCCGCGCCGGGCACGGCGATGAGCAGCGCGGCCACGGCCCAGAAGGCGAGGAGGTTGCTGGCTGGCATGCCAGAAAGCTATGCGCGGAGTGGCCGAAGGTGCTTCCAACTCTTGCCCGCTGACGAGCTGTTGGTGGAAGAATCTTCTCCGTGGACGCGGTTGATCGGCAGATTCTTGCGGTGTTGCAGGCGGAGGGGCGGTTGACGCTCACCGAGCTGGCCCAGCGGGTGCGGTTGAGCGTCTCGCCCTGTCACCGGCGGCTGCGGGCGCTGGAGCGGGACGGCACCATCCGCGGCTACCGGGCGGTGGTGGACCCCGCGGCGCTGGGCCTGACCTTCGAGGCGCTGGTGTTCGTGACGATGCACCAGGAGGACCGGGAGACCCTGCTGGCCTTCGAGGCCGCGGTGGCGGAGATCCCGAACGTCCTGCTGGCGCAACGTCTTTTTGGTGATCCGGACTACCTGCTGCGCATCGTCACCGCCGACCTGGCCGCCTACCAGCAGCTGGAGGACGACGTGCTTTCCGCGCTGCCGGGGGTGCAGCGGCTGAACTCGACGCTGGTGATGAAGCGGGTGGTCGACGAGCGGCCGCTGCCCGCCTCATGAGCTGACCGCGCGGGCCAGGTCCTGCTGCTGCTCGGCCTGGGCCAGGCGGGCCGCCAGTGCGGTGGTGACCGCCTGGTAGGCGTCGGCGCCGAGCAGCAGGCGGGCCGGCGGGTGCTCGGCGGTGGCGGCGTCGATGATCGCCTCGACCATCTTGGCCGGATCGGCGAAGGGGTAGCCGCCGGGGTCGGCCAGCATCGCTCGGAGCCCGGCGACCGGGCCGTCGGCGTAGGCGGGCAGCGGGTCGGCCACGATCATGCCGGTGGTGACGAACTCGGTGGCGGCGCCGCCCGGTTCCACCAGGGTGGTGTGGATGCCGAACGGGGCAACCTCCTGGGCGAGGCTCTCGTAGAAGCCCTCGATACCCCACTTGCTCGCGTGGTAGAGGCTGGAGCCGGCGATGGCCATCTGCCCGCCCATGCTGGACAGCTGCACCAGGTGGCCGCCGCCCTGGGCGCGCAGGTGCGGCAGCACGGCGCGGGCCAGCTGGATGGAGCCGAGCAGGTTGGTCTCGAGCTGGCGGGTGACCTGCTCGTCGGTGAACTCCTCGGTCGCGCCGAGCACGCCGTGACCCGCGTTGCTGACCACCACGTCGATCCGGCCCAGCTCGGCGAAGGCGGCGTGCACCACGCTGCGCAGCTCGGCGGTGTCGGTGACGTCCAGGCGGCGCACCCACAGGTGGTCGCGGTGGGCGGCGGCGAGCTCGTCGAGCTGTTCGGGGCGGCGCAGGGTGGCCGCGACCCGGTCGCCGCGCTTGAGCAGGGCTTCGGTGAGCAGGCGGCCGAAGCCGGTGGAGGTGCCGGTGATGAACCAGGTGCGGGGAGCCATGAGGACCTCTTCAAAGTGCGTATCTAACTGGGTAGTTACAGAAAAGCACGCCACCCCGGGACCTGTCTATAACTGGTTAGTTACCCCAGTTCACCGGGTATGCTCCCGCCATGCCACCGGACTCCACCGCGACCAAGGCCCGCCTGCTGGAGGCGGCCACGGCCGAGTTCACCCGCTACGGCATCGCCGGGGCGCGGGTGGACCGGATCGCGGAGCAGGCCAAGGCCAACAAGCGGCTGCTCTACGTCTACTTCGGCAACAAGGACGAGCTGTTCGACCTCGTGCTGGCCCGCTCCACCGCGGTCATCTCCGACCTGGTCCCCTTCACCCCCGATGACCTGCCCGGCTACGCGGTCGGCCTGTTCGACGCGCTGCTGGCCAACCCGGATGTGCTGCGGCTCAACGCCTGGCGGCAGCTGGAACGCCCGATGACCGCCGAGGAGCGCACCGCGGAGCTGGCCTACAAGCAGCAACCCCTCGCTGAGGCGGACCTGGCCACCGGGCTGGATCCGGAGGACCTGCTGATCCTGGTGATCGGGCTGGCATTGGCCTGGTTCACCCACTTCGGCGCGCCGTCGGCAGGGGATGAGGCCGAGGCGGCGCGGGTCGCCCGGCACCGGGAGGCGATCCGGGAGGCCGTGCGCCGCCTCGTCACCGGCTGAGTCAGCCGACGATCAGCACCACCTTGCCGCGGCCGTGCCCGGTGGCCACCTCGCGGTGCGCGTCCTGGATCTCGTGCAGCGAGTACGTCCGGCGCACCGGGAACTTCAGCTTGCCCTCGGCGTAGAGCTGGGCCAGTCCGGCCAGCCGCTCCGCGGACCTGGTGCCGTTGACCAGCTGAACTCCCAGGTCAGCCGCTCGGTCGTGGTCAACAAGGGTGACGATCTTCGCCGGTGCCACCAAGGCCAGGGACAGGTCCAGTGCCGCTCCCCCAGCTCCGTCCAGCACCGCGTCCACGCCGCCGGGGGCGAGCTGGTGGATGCGGTCGGCCAGGCCCTCGCCGTAGATCACCGGGGTCGCGCCGAGGGAGCGCAGGTAGTCCTGGTTGACCGGGCTGGCGGTGCCGATCACCTTCGCGCCGCGCAGCTGGGCCAGCTGGACCGCGGCGGTGCCCACCGAACCGGCCGCGGCGTGCACCAGCAGGGTCTGGCCCGGCTTGAGGTCGAGCTGGTCCAGGGCCAGGGTGGCGGTCTGGGTGCCCGCGGTGAAGCCGCCGGCGACCTCCCAGGGCATCTCCGGTGGTTTGGGGGTGACCGCGTCCGCGCCGACCACGACGTACTCGGCCTGGGCGTTGAGCACGGAGAAGCCCAGCACCTCCGCGCCGGCCTCGATCGTGTCGACCTGCTCCCCCACCGCGTCGACCACCCCGGCGAACTCGTTGCCCAGCGGCTGGGGGAAGTCCACCGAGCCGTAGGGCGGGGTCCAGCCGCCGCGCACCGCGAGGTCGAAGGGCTGGATCCCGGCCGCGCGCACCCGCACCCGGACCTGGCCGGGCCCCGGTTCCGGGATCGGCAGCTCCACCACGTCCAGGACCTCGATGCCGCCGAACCTGGTGGCCGCGGCGGCCCGCATCGTTTCTGTTGTCATGACAGGGAGTTCACTACCTCTGGTTAGGTGGAGGTCAAGCGGTGTAGGCGCGGCGGTAGTCGGTGGGCGCGATGCCCAGGTGCGCGGTGAAGTGCCGCCGCAGGTTGGCCCCGCTGCCCAGGCCGCAGCGCTCGCCGACCTGCTCGACGGAGAGCGCGGTGGTCTCCAGCAGGGCCTGGGCGTGCGCGAGGCGCTGGCCGAGCAGCCATTGCAGCGGGGTGGTGCCGGTGGCCTCGTGCAGGCGGCGGAAGAAGGTGCGCTGGCTCAGGCCGGCCCGCCGGGCGAGCTGGGCCACGGTCAGCGGGCGGTGCAGGTTGCGGGTGGCCCACTCCAGCACCGGCGCGATGCTGTCGTCGTCGGTCTCCGGCACGTGCCGGGTGACGAACTGGGCCTGCCCGCCGGTGCGGTGCGCGGGCACGCAGAGCTGGCGGGCGAGCTGGTTGGCCACGTGCGCGCCGAGGTCCTGGCGCACCAGGTACAGGCACAGGTCCAGTCCGGCGGCCGCGCCCGCGCTGGTCAGGATCTGGCCCTCGTCGATGTAGAGCACCGAGTCGTCCACGTGAACCTTCGGGTAGCGGCGGGCGAGCTCGGCGGTGTAGTTCCAGTGCGCGGTGGCGCGGCGGCCGTCCAGCAGCCCGGCCTCGGCCAGCACGAAGGCCCCGTTGCACAGCGCGGCGATCCGCGCCCCGGCCGCGGCGGCCTCCTGGAGTTCCTTGACCAGCAACGGATCCAGGGGTTCGGTGCCGTGCAGCACGGCCTCGGGCACCGAGGGCACGATGATGGTGTCCGCGCCGCGCAGGCCCTCCAGGCCGTGTTCGGGGTGCAGCACAAAACCGTGCTCGGCCCTGGGCAGGTCGGGGCGCATGCCGCACAGGCGGGTGCGGTACCAGGGATCGGCCAGGTCGGGGTGGTCCACGCCGAAGACCACGCAGGCCAGGCCGACCTCGTAGACGTCCCACAGCGAGGGCGCCTCGTCCTCGGCCACCACGATGGCCACGGTGCCGGTGCTCATGCCCGGCAGCCTATGGCAGTAATCGTGCGGATGTCGGCATTTCTGCCACTGTTGATCTACGCGTGCAGGGTTGAGGCTGGTCATGTGACTGAATACGACGTGACCGTGCTGGGCCTGGGCCAGATGGGCTCGGCGCTGGCCGCCGCCCTGCTGCGCGCGGGCCACCGCACCGCGGTGTGGAACCGCACCGCCGCCAAGACCGCCGCACTGACCGCCGAGGGCGCGCACGCCGCGGCCACCGCCACCCTGGCCCAGGCCGCCAGCCCGGTGGTCATCGCCTGCGTGCTGGACTACCCGGCCCTGCACGAGATCCTGGACCCCGCGGCGCTGGCCGGGCGCACCCTGGTCAACCTCACCTCCGGCTCCCCCGAGCAGGCCCGCGAGACCGCCAAGTGGGCCGCCGGCCACGGCATCGGCTACCTCGACGGCGGGATCATGATCACCCCGCCGGGCATCGGCAACCCGGAGTCCATGCTGCTCTACAGCGGTTCCCGGACCGCCTTCACCTCGGCGGAGAAGCTGCTGGCGGCCTTCGGCGAGGCGATCCACCTCGGCGAGGACCCCGGGGTGGCCTCGCTCTACGACACCGCGCTGCTGGGCATGATGTGGTCGACCATGACCGGCTGGCTGCACGCCGCCGCCCTGGTCACCGCGGATGGGGCCACCGCGGCGGAGTTCACCCCGCTGGCCATCCGCTGGCTGGGCGATGTCAACGGCTTCATCCGCGCCTACGTGCCACAGGTCGACCAGCGCGCCTACCCGGGCTTCGACGCCACCATCGACGTGCAGCTGGCCACCATCGAGCACCTGGTGCACGCCAGCCAGGTGCGCGGGGTGGACGCCGCGCTGCCCGAGCTGCTGCGCGACTACGCGGCCCGCGCGGTCGCGCAGGGGCATGGCGGCGATGGCTGGGCGCGGGTCATCGAGCTGCTGCGCAAGGCGGCCTGACGTGCGCTGGCCAACCCTGCTCGACACCGCCGCCAACGACAGCTTCGAGGCGCTGACCACGGTCGCGGACGCGGACTGGACCCGCCGAGCCGACGGCCTGGACTGGTCCTGCCGCACCACCCTGGACCACCTGGTGGAGGGCCTGCTCTGCTACACCGCCCAGCTCGGCACCGGGGCCGCCGACAGCTGGACCGCGCTGCTCGGCGGTCTGCGGCCCGATGCGCCGATCCGGGACTGCCTGGCCGGTGTCCGGGCCGCTGCCGCGCTGCTGTCGGCCGCGGTCCGGCACGCCGCTCCGGCCGATCGCGGCTGGCACCCGTGGGGTGTGGCGGACGCGGCCGGGTTCGCCGCGATGGGCGTGGTCGAGCTGACCGTGCACACCGGCGACCTGACCCGCGCGCTCGGTGTGCACTGGCGGCCTGATCCCGAGGTGTGCGCGGCGGCGGCGGACCGGCTGTTCCCCGAGGCGCCCGCGGGTGATCCGGTGGCGGTGCTGCTGTGGTGCACCGGGCGCGGGGAGCTACCAGGGCACCCGCGGCGACGGAGCTGGCAGTGGCGGGGCGGCGTCCCGGACAGGTCGAGATCGGGTAACTAATTCGCCTTCCCGGCCGGCGAGGCACTTCACTGACCCGATGCATGGCTTCCAGGTGGCACGTCCCGGCTCCGCCGATGTCGCGGAGATCCTCGCGCTGGTGCACGCCAGCGACATCGCCGCGGTCGGGTTCGCCGACTTCGACGCCTCCGAGGTGGTCGCCGCACTCGGTGAGTCCTGGGTGGTGCGCGACCGGGACGGCCTGGCCGTGGGCTGGGGCTACCTCGATCCGCCCAGCGCGGCGGCCGAGGAGGTCTGCTGCGAGGCCTACGCCCGCCCCGGCGCGGACCCGGCCGTCCAGGCCGAGCTGGTCCGGCTGCTGCTGGACCAGCTCGCCGAGCGCGCCCCGGTGACCGCCAGGTCGGCCGCGACGCCCGGCGAGACGGCCTACATCCGGGTGCTGGAGCAGGCGGGTTTTGCCTTCGAGCGGCAGCACGCGCGGATGACCCGGCCGCTGACCGGTGACGAGCAGCGGCCGGATCCGGTGCCCGGCTACACCCTGCGCAGGCTGAACTCCGGCGAGCTGGTGGAGTGTCACGAGGTGCTGCGCGCCGCCTTCGCCGGCACCGCCCAGACCTTCCCCGCCACCCTCGGCGAGTTCGCGGACACCCCGGGCATCCGGTGGGCGGAGGCCCTGGTCGCCGAGGCCGACAGCGGTGACCTGGCCGGGGTGATGGTGTCCTCCGGGCAGTCGCTGGACAGCGAGGAGGGCTGGGTGAAGTGGCTCGGCGTGCTGCCCGCGCACCGCGGCCGCGGCCTGGGCAAGGCGCTGCTGGCCGGTGCCTTCGCCGGGTACGCCGAGCAGGGCCTGGGCAAGGCCGGGCTCGGCGTGCACACCACCAACCCGACCGGGGCCTACCGGCTCTACGAGTCGCTCGGCATGACCCCGGCCTACCTGACCAACATCTACCGGCGGGTCGTCACCAGCTGACCAGCACCGTCAGCGCGTGGTGCGCGGCCGGTCAGCGGGTCCGGCCAGGCTGCGCCCATGACCAACCGCAACGTGCTCATCTCCGGCGCCAGCGTCGCCGGTCCCGCGCTGGCCTTCTGGCTGCGCCGCTACGGCTTCAACCCCACCGTGGTCGAACGCGCCCCCGCCCTGCGCGAGGGCGGCTTCGCCGTCGACTTCCGCGGCCCGGTGCACCTGGAGGTGTTGCGCCGCATGGACATCCTGGACGCGGTGCGCGCGAAGCAGACCGACGCAGGCGACATGCTCGTGGTGGACCGGGATGGGCGGCAGCTGGCCGGGCTGCCCGCGTTCTTCACCGCCGGTGAGGTGGAGATCCTGCGCGGGGACCTCTCCCGGATCATCTACGACCGCACCAAGGACGAGGTCGAGTACGTCTTCGGCGACTCGATCAGCTCGCTCACCGAGACCCCCGACGGGGTGGAGGTCACCTTCGAGCGCGGCGCGCCGCGGACCTTCGACCTGGTGATCGGCGCGGACGGGCTGCACTCCACCGTGCGCAGGCTGACCTTCGGCGAGGAGTCGCAGTTCCTGCGGCACCTGGGCTACTACGTGTGCGGGTTCTCCACGCCCGGCCACCCCGGCCTGGACAACCACAACCGGCTCTACAACGAGCCCGGCCGGGGCGCCTCGCTGGGCGGCATCGAGTCGGGCACGCTGCTGGTCTTCGCCAGCGACCCGCTGGAGTACGACCGGCGGGACCCCCAGCAGCAGATGAAGATCGTCGAGCGGACCTACGCCGGGATGGGCTGGCAGACCTCGAAGATCATCGACGCGATGTGGGAGGCGCCGGACTTCTACTTCGACTCGATCAGCCAGGTGCACATCGACCGGCTCTCCAGCGGCCGGATCGCGCTGCTCGGCGATGCCGGGTACGGGGCGACCTGCGGCGGGCTGGGCACCGGGCTGGCCATCGTGTGCGCGCACGTGCTGGCCGGGGAGCTGCTGGCCGCCGACGGCGACCACCGGGTGGCCTTCCGGCGGTACGAGGAGATCATCCGCGGGTACGCCACCGGCTGCCAGAAAACCTCGGACAACGCCGGGCCGTTCCTGGCCCCGCGCACCGCCTTCGGGATCCGGCGGCGCAACCTGATGTACAAGGCGCTCAGCTCCCCCCGGCTTAGTTCTTTCTTTAACAAACTCACCACGAAGGCGGCTTCTGGACTGCGGCTTCCTGACTATCCGCGTTGACCTGCTTCCCACACCTCGCACCAATTACGACATACGGTGGGATCGCGTTGTGAGCCTGATCGCCTCGTCAGGACATCTGCGCTGGTCAGCTCTTTATCAAAGAAGTCTCAAGGCCCTGCGGGGGCTAGCCTTTGGAATCGCTCCGGTCGACGTCTCAGTCCCGGCCGCATTCCATGAGAAGGAGACTTGAGTGGGGCCTGTGTTCGAACGGGCGAGTCTGGACGACATCGACGAGTTACTCCGGCTCTACCGCCGGGTCTACGGCCGCGCCTACGCGCTGCCGCTGGGCACCGACCCGCAGGTGATGGCCGCCGAGATCACCTCCGACCGCACCAGCTGGCTGGTCGCCAGGGAGCGGGGTGAGCTGGTGGCCTCCATCGTGGGCAACGTCGAGCCTGCTGACCGCCTCGGCAAGATGCAGGGACTGGTGGTGCACCCCGAGCACCGCGGTGGCGGGGTGGCGCAGCAGGCGGTCAGCTCACTGGCCGAGCTGATCCTCTCCGACGGGCGCGCGGACTCCGTCTACGGCACCGCGCGCACCACCTCCACCGCCCCGCAGCGGATCTGCCTGCGCAGCGGGTTCAAGGCGCTGGGCATCTTCCCGAACCTGCGCAAGGCCGCCCGGCACGAGACCATGGTGCTGCTGGCCCGCCACCAGGAGGGCGTGCTGGAGCAGCGGCACCCAGTGGAGCGGGTCCCGGCCAGCCTCGGTCCGCTGCTGGCGGCGGTCGAGCAGGTCGTGGGCCTGCCCACCCGGCCGGAGCTGGTGCCCGATGTGGAGGTGCCGGTCCAGCGCGGGGAGTCCCCGCCCGCGGAGGTCGAGCTGATCAGCGCGCCGAGGTTCGTGCTGCGCCGCTACAACGACCAGCTGACCAACCCCGGCCGCCGCTTCTACCCCTTCCACACCCCGAACGTGCTGCTGGCCGCCGCCGACGGCTCCTACGAGGTGTTCGCGCACCTGTCCGGCAGCGACGGCTACTGCACGCTGATCGGCGCCAACCCGGACGCGATGGCGGTGGCCCGGCACCTGGACCTGCTCATCTCCCAGCTCAACGACTACGGCGCCTTCTACATCGAGACCCTGGTGCCGCTGCGCGCCTTCGACGAGCTGGGCCAGCTGCTCGCGCACGGCTTCCTGCCGGCCGCGGCCTACCCGGCGATGCGCAGGGACGGCGAACTGTTCCAGGACTACGTGGTGATGGCCCGCACCATGCAGCCGCTGGACTTCCGCGGCCTGGCCATCGACGCGGCGTTCCAGCCGTTCACCGAGCAGTACATCGAAGCCTGGAAACAGATGTATCTCAACACACGCGGGGTGTTCCGGTGAGTTCCTACCTCGGACCGGTCACGGTCCCCGACCCGGCCGCGCTGGCCTCGGTGCAGCGGCTGTGCGACCTGGCCGTCCCCTACGCCGCGGGCGCGGAAGCCGACGAGCTGTTCGTGGCGGCGATGAACGAGTCCAACGCCTGGCATGCCGCGCGCTCGCCGTTCTTCGACTCGCTGTGGCAGAGCAAGGGCCGCCCCCAGCTGGAGTCCATTGTGGACATTCAGCGGCAGCCGTTCGTGCACGCCAACTTCTTCAAGATGCACGAGGTCGTCTCCATCCCGCGCGAGCAGGTCAAGCTGCACGTGACCTCCTCGGGCACCACGGGCCAGAAGTCGCAGATGTTCTTCGACGAGTGGACCCTGCGCGCCGGGCAGCGGATGGTGGCCCGCATCTTCGACCACTACGGCTGGATCGACGACAGCCGCGCGGTGGACTACCTGATCTACACCTACCAGCCCAGGCCCGGGTTGAACCTGGGCGCCTCCTTCACCGACAACTACCTGTGCGACTTCGCCCCGGTCAACCGGGTCGAGCACGCGCTGCCCAGCACCGGCACCGGCCACGAGTTCGACGCCTTCGGCGCGATCCGCTCGCTGCTGCGCTCGGCCTCCGACGGCGTCCCGGTGCGCATCCTGGGCTTCCCCGCCTTCCTGTCCTTCACCCTGGACCGGATGCGCAACATGGGCATGAAGCCGATCCAGCTGGACCCGGCCTCGCTGGTGGTCTTCGGCGGCGGCTGGAAGGGCAACGCGGACAAGCAGGTCAGCAAGCCCGAGCTCTACGGCAAGATCGCCGACCAGCTGGGCATCCCGGACGAGCGGATCCGGGACGGCTTCGGCTCGGTGGAGCACTCGGTGCCCTACATGGAATGCGCGCGGCACAACATGCACGTGCCGGTGTGGTCCCGGGTGCTGATCCGCTCGGTGCGCGAGCTGGCCCCGCTGGGCTACGGCGAACCGGGCTACCTGCAGTTCGTCTCCCCGTTCATCACCTCCGCGCCCGCGCAGAGCGTGCTGATGGGCGACCTGGCCTCGCTGCACGCCCCCGAGGAATGCGGCTGCGGCGCGCCGACGCCGTGGTTCAAGATCCTCGGGCGCGCGGGGTTGAGCCGCAACAAGAGCTGTGCCATCGCCGCCGCCGAACTGCTGAAGGAAAAGTCGTGAACCAGCACTACTGGCAGGGCGAGTGGGTCGAGGACGCCGAAGCGGACCGCCGCCTGGACACCCTTGAGGAGCTGACCCAGCAGGTGCTCGGCGGTGAGCCGCTGAGCCCGCTGCTGGTGCTGGCCGCCGCGGAGAAGGTGGTCGCCCAGCTCCGCGACGCCGAGAGCCCGGTGCGCCGCAGGCTGGCCGACCGGCTCGCCGCCTGGCAGGTGCCAGCCGCCGAGATCGAGGCCACGCTGACCCAGCTCACCGGTGCGCTGAGCCGGGAAACCTTGGAGCGCAAGGTCGTTCGGGAGCTGGGCGGGATCGACCCCGGCCGGCTGACCCGGTTCGACTTCCGGCAGGAGATCTTCGAGGCTTGGGCCCCGGTCGGGCTGCTCGCGCACATCGCGCCCGGCAACGCGCCCGCCGCCGGGGCGATGAGCGGCCTGGAAGGGCTGCTGTCCGGCAACCTCAACGTGATCAAGACCAGCGGGGACGACTCGCGGTTCACCGCCGAGCTGCTGGCCGCGCTCGCCGAGGCGGACCCGACCGGGCAGATCGCGCGCCGGGTGATCGTGCTGCACTACTCCTCGGCCCGCAAGGACTGGCTGGAGCGGATGTGCGCGCCCGCGGACGCGGTGGCCGCCTGGGGCGGCGAGGAAGCCCTCGCCGGGGTGGCCTCGGTGCTGCGGCCGGGTTGCCGCCTGGTGGACTGGGGACCGAAGCTGTCCTTCGCCTACCTCACCGCCGCGACCTGGAATGACGAGGACACGCTGCGCGCGGTGGCCGGGGATGTGTGCCTGCTCGACCAGCAGGCCTGCTCCAGCCCGCAGGTGATCTACCTCGACACCGAGGACGACAGCGAGGTCTTCGCCTTCGCCGAGCGCTTCGCCGCGGTGCTGGCCGAGACCGTGGCCAAGACCGAGACCCGCGAGCCCAGCGACCCGGAATGGGCCGAGATCACCAACACCGTGCTGGTCACCCAGCTGGAGGAGCACCTCGGCCTGACCAAGGTGCACGCCGCCGAGGACGGGTCCTGGCGGGTGCTGGCCGACACCCGCTCCGCGCTGCGCGCCTCCCCGCTGTACCGCACGGTGTGGGTGAAGTCCTTGTCCCGCAACAAGATCGCGCAGGTGCTGCGGCCGATGCGCCGATACCTGCAAACCGTGGGCCTCGGCGCGGACCGCGAGGAGGTGGCGGTGCTGACCCGTGCGCTGATCGGCGCGGGCGTGCAGCGGATCACCATGCCGGGGCGGATGCTGGGCAGCTACGACGGCGAGCCGCACGACGGGGTCTACGCGCTGCAGCGCTACAGCCGCCGGGTGGACGTGCAGCTGGACGAGCGGTTCACCGGGCACGCCTGCCTGGATGACCTGGTCTCCTCCCGGCCGCTGCCGCCGCCGGCGGTGCCGGTGACCACCAAGGCCCGCTTCGACGAGCTGCAGACCGACCTGAGCCGGGCCGAGGTGTTCTTCCGTAGCGGCGGCACCACTGGCGAGCCGAAGCTCTCGGCGTTCAGCTGGGCCGACTACGACGAGCACATGCGGCACGGCGCGGAGGGCCTGCTGGCCGCCGGGCTGGACCCGCGGACCGACCGCACCATGAACCTGTTCTTCGGCGGCCAGCTCTACGGCGGGTTCCTGAGCTTCTTCTCCGCGGTGGAACGCCTCGGCGCGGTGCAGTTCCCGATGGCGGGCCAGCAGAACCTGCACGACCTGGTGGCCAAGTCCATTGTGGACAACCGGGTGGACACCCTGCTCGGCATGCCCAGCTACCTGCTGCGCCTGTTCGACGAGTCCGGGGACACGCTGCGGAACTACCGGGGCGTGCGCAAGATCTTCTACGGCGGCGAGCACTTCAGCGAGCAGCAACGGCGCTGGCTCACCGAGGAGTTCGGCGTCGAGGTCATCCGCAGCGCCGCCTACGGCAGCGTGGACGGCGGCCCGCTGGGCTACCAGTGCCCGGAGTCCCCGGCCAGGGTGCACCACCTGTTCGCGGGCATCCAGACCCTGGAGATCCTGGACCGGGAACAGGACCGCCCAGTCGGCCCCGGCGAGACCGGCCGCCTGGTCTTCACCGCGCACACCCGCCGCGGCCAGCGCCTGGACCGCTACGAGATCGGCGACCTGGGCCGCTGGCTGGCCGAAGACTGCCCGTGCGGCCGCCAGACGCCCAGGTTCGAGCTGCTGGGCCGCTCCGGCGACGTCTTCCGCAGCGGCGGCCACTTCCTCAACTACCGCCGCTTCGTCGCGGTGGCCGCCGAGGCCTTCGCCTACGCAGGCGACCTCCAGCTGGTGCTGGCCGAGGAGGGCGAGCGGGAAAGCCTGACCATCCGGCTGGAACAGGGCAGGACGCCCCTGGCCGCCGAGGCGGTGCGGGCGGAGTTTCTGGAGCGCTACCCGGAGCTGATGGTCACCGCGGTCCGCGACGGGCTGGTGCACCTGCACGTGCAGCTAGCTGATCCCGGGGTCTTCGACCGGACCGGGGCCAGCGGCAAGCTGGTCGCGGTGGTCGACCGGCGCGCTCGCAACAGCTGAGCGCGCGAGGACAGCGGCGGACCGGAACCCCGAGCCCGGTCCGCCCTGTCCCCCCTGGATGTCAGGTCTGACACCTACCCTGCACTCATGAACGCACGCCTCAATGCCCTGCTCGGGCTCTGGCGCTCCCGCGGCCGCACCGTGGACGAGCGGCCGATCGAGATCATCGGCACCGACGACTACCAGTGGTTCCCCGGTGAGCGGTTCCTGGTGCACCGGGTGGACGTGCGGGTGGGCGGGGAGCACGTGCAGGTGCTGGAGATGATCGGCCCGCACGACCCGGCCACCGACAGCTACCCGATGCGCGCCTTCGACAACCAGGGCGTGTTCAGCGAGATGACCGCGACCGTGGACGCCGGCGGAGTGTGGACCTTCGCCGGTCCGGACACAAAAGCGACGCTGCGGATCGGCGAGAACACCATGGCCGCCACCTGGGAGCGCCTGGTGGACGGGGAGTGGACGCACTGGATGGACATGGGCTTCACCAGGGCCTGACCGGCGCTGCGTCAACGGCAGACTCACAGCCGGCTCACAACTTCCTGACAACTCACCCCTACCGTCGGTGACGGCCACCCGCCCGCCGAAGGGAAACCCCGTGCCCGTGCACACCGCCGCCGTCTCCGCCACCGCCGCGCTGCTGATCGCGCTGTCCCCGGCGCTGTCCCAGGCCGAGGCCGAGGGCAGCGGGATCGGCACGGTGGCCTACGACCTGGGCCGGGCGGCCTTCCGCACCCCGGCCATGCCGGAGCCCCTGGAGCTGACCGCGGTGGTGCACTATCCGGTGCGGCGCAGCGCCCGGCCCGCGCCGGTGGTGCTGATGTTGCACGGTTCCTGGCACTCCTGCGCCGACAACGCCGAGTGGCCGTGCCAGAGCTCCGCGCCGATGCCCAGCCACCGCGGCTACGACTACCTCGGCCGGGCGCTGGCCCAGCGCGGGATCATCGCGGTCTCCGTCGCGGCCAACGCGGTGGAGGGCCAGTGGAACAAGCTTGGCGCCACCGGCCCAGACCGGCCCATGCAGCCCTACCAGGCGCGCGCGGACCTGATCAACAAGCACCTGGCGATGTGGCAGCGGCTGGCCGCCACCGGCGAGGGCGAGCTGGCCGGGCGGTTCACCGATCCGGACACCGGCGCGCCCCGCGAGGTCGACTTCCGCGGCCGCGCCGACCTGAGCCGGGTGGGCACCCTCGGCCACTCCAGGGGCGGCAAGGCGGTGATGTGGCAGGCGGCCGACCGCGAGCGCGGCAAGGTGCCGGCCGGGGTGCGGGTGCGGGCGGTGCTGCCGGTGGCTCCGGTGTACTTCCCGTTGGTGGAGGGCGATGTCAGCGACGGGCTGGTGACCACGGCGCCGGTGCGGGTCCTGGTCAGCACCTGTGACGGCGCGATCGGCGAGGCCGGCCGCGGCTACGTCCGGGACGCGCTGGCCGCCGGGACCAGGTTCCCGGTCTCGGCCAGCACGTACCGCGGCGGCAACCACAACTTCTTCAACACCCAGTGGTCACCGGAGAGCGGCCAGCAGCACGCCTACGACGACGCCCCCGGCAAGGACGAGGACCCGCCGCTGCCCGCCGGTCACTGCCGCCAGCCCCAGGACGGCGAGGTGGTGCGGCAGCTGACCGAACGGGAACAGCGGGACCGGGCGACCGACGAGGTGGTCAAGTTCTTCACCCACGCGCTCAGGTGAGCGGGTGGACCGCGACCTGCCTGCCGTGGTGGCGCGGGGTCTCGATCTCCTCGACGACCGCGGCGGCGAAGTCCACCCCGGAGAGCGCGCCTTCCGGTCGCGGCCAGCCAGGGGTGACAAAACCGCCGTCGGCGCGGTGGCCGGTGCGCCCGGCGGCGAAGTCGAACTCGCCGATCGGGCTGAGCACCAGCCAGTCCAGGCCCGGCGACCCGGCCAGCACCGCCGAGCCGGCCGCGTGCCCGAGGCAGAACGGCCGGTACTCATCGGGGAACTCCGGCGAGTCCAGCAACCGGACCCCCGGCGCGGACTCCAGCAGCACCGCGATACCCAGCACCAGCACCCGGACCCCTGGCACGGCGGCCAGTGCGCGGGCGGCGGCGGGGTAGAACTCGGCCGGGTCGGCGCTGACGTCGTAGACGGTGCTGACCGCTACCTCGTGGCCGGGCACCAGCGCGGCCACGGAGTCCGGGTCGGTGACGTCCCCGGCAACCACCCGGCCGGGCAGGTCGGGGTGCCGGGCCGGGTTGCGCACCACCGAGGTCACCTGGTGGCCGCGGGCCAGCGCCTCGGCGGCCACCAGTCGCCCGACCCGGCCGCCCGCACCAAAAATGATGATCTTGCTCATGTCTGCCCCAGTTCGTCCGCACCGTGCCGATCACGGCTCTGAGCTGGACGGTATCCACGGCATACTTGTTACTTCAAAGGTACTTGGTTACCGTCCGAGCGTGCCCGAGCCGCTGCCGCCCGACCTGTTCGACCCGGCCTGCCCGTCCAGCGCGCTGCCCTTCCGGATCGGCGACAAGTGGACCGCGATGGTCATCCGCTGCCTGGAGCACGGGCCGCGCCGCTTCACCGAGCTGCGGGTGCCGATGGCGCGGGTGACGCCGAAGGTGCTCACCGAGACGCTGCGCGCGATGGAGCGCGACGGCATGCTGACCCGCACCCACCACCCGGAGATCCCGCCGAGGGTGGAGTACGAGCTGACCGAGCTGGGCCGCTCGCTGCTGGGCCTGCTGGACTCCTGCTGCGCGTGGGCCGAGACGCATCTGCCGCAGGTGCTGGCCGCACGCGAGAAGCACGAACAGGCCTCGGCGTGACCGAGATCCGCTGGCGTTCCTTCCGGGAGAGCTGGACCGACCACCTGGGCCGGGTGTGGACCAGGGTGAAGCCGCGTCAGCTCTCGGCCAGGCAGGCGCGCCCGTTCGCGCTGCGGGAGTCCACGCTGGTGGCGCTGGAGTCGACGGATCCGGACCTGGTCTGGCTGGAGCTGCCCGCACGGCGGGAGTTCTGGGCCACGCGGGCTGAGTCCGGGTATCGCTTCAGCAGGTGGCGCGCGGACACCGGCGAGCTGCTGCTGCTGATCACCGAGGAGTGCTAGGCCTTGCCGGTTTAGGCACCGCGCTCGTCGAGCAGCCGGACCAGCTTGCCGGTGCGCGGGTTGACCGTGAGCCCGTTCGTGCCTGCCCATTCCACCGCCAGCGGCTGGATCAGGCCGCGCCGGACGTGGTCGGCGAACATCGGCCGCGCCTCGTCCAGCCGGGCCGCGATCGCCCCGGCCAGCTCCGCCTGGCCGGTGACCGCGCCGCCCAGGCGCAGCACCAGCTGGTCCTTGGCCTCCTTGCGCCGCAACACCACCTGGATGCCGGTGATGGACTGCCCGGCCGCCGCACCCTCCACAATGGACCGCAGGTCGTCGAGGTAGACGGTCACCGGGCCGACCCTGGCGCCCTCGTCGGAACGGCCCAGCAGCCGGAAGGTGCCCGACTCGACCTCGGTCCACTCGGCCAGGTCGCCCACCGGGTAACGCAGCACCGGCTGCAGGGTGCGCACCAGGTCGGTCACCACCACCCGGCCGGGGCGGCCCGGTTCGGTGATCGGCTCGCCGGAGTCGATGTCCAGGATCTCCATGATCCGCCCGGGGAAGACCCGGTGGATGCGGGCGTCCTGCTCACCGGCGACCGGGCCGCCGAGGATGCCGCCGTCCACGCTGGCGTAGCCGATGGAGCGGACCTCGGCATTCGGGAAGGCCGCGCCGATGAGCGCGCGCTGGTCGCCGTAGAAGGCCTCGCCGCTGAAGAGCACGATCCGCACCAGCGGCAGCTCCCCGACGGTGTCGGCCACGTGCTGGGCCAGCTGGCACAGCGAGGTGGGCGGCGCGGCCAGCACCGTCGCCCCGAACTCCGCCAGGGTGTTCGCGACGAAGTCCAGGGGCGCGGAACCGGCGATGGGCAGCTGCACGGTGTCCACCGGCGCGTCCTGCAGGGTGTTGAGGGTGAAGATGAAGCTGGAGTACAGCTCCCCGGCGTAGAACAGGTTCGCCACCCGGTCCCCGTCGACCAGGCCGGCCCCGGCCAGGCCGGTGGAGAAGGTCTCGCTCATCTCCCGCCACTCCGCGCGGGTGTAGACCGAGACCCGCGGCGCGCTGGTGGTGCCGCCGGTCTTGAACACCAGCCCACCGCGGTGCTCACCGGTGTGCAACCTGTTGTCCCGCAACGTGTTCGCCGCCCAGTAGCCGGCGTGGTCCACAATGGGCAGCTCGGCCAGCTCCGGGTTCTCCGGCAGGTGCGCGTAGAGGTCCCGGTAGTACGGGGAGTTCTCGCGGACGAACCGGATCAGCGCGGGGAGGGTCGAGGCAGCCACCCGTCGAGGCTAGCTTCACCCGTTCGGACTTTTCCCAGCTCGGGCGGGGGCTGTGCGCCGGGACACCCGGTGAGTTGGATCTCCCCTAACCGGAGACCACCAGCCGCAGCGCGGAGTCGTACTCCGGCTGGGTGCGCAGGTGCCCGAACCGGCGGTCCCACTCCCCCGACTCCAGATCGGCGGTCAGCTTGGCCACGAACCGCGCCTCGGCCTCGGCTCCGACGAAGCCCCAGCCGGACTGGGCGCGCCGCACCGCGGGGTCCAGGAAGCGTTCCGGGCGGCCGTAGAAGGCGTCGGTGATGCCGTCCACGCAGTCCAGCTGCACCGGCACCGGGGTGACCGTGGCGCCGCCGAGCACCTCGACGATGTGCTCGATGGGTTGGTAGCGCTGGCCTTCGGCGGCGACCACCTCCGGCGCGTACTCGGCGAACCAGCCCTGGCTCAGCGCCTCGCCGTCCATGCACAGGATGACCACCCGGCCGCGGCTGACCCGGCGCATCTCGCGCAGGCCGCGGTCGGCGTCGGACCACTGGTGCACGGTGACGGTGGCCATGGCCGCGTCCACGCTGTGGTCATCCAGCGGCAGTTCCTCGGCGATGCCGTTGATCGCCGGGGCCAGCTGCGGCGGTCGCTGGGCGCGCATCGCGGCGGCGGGTTCGACCGCGATCACGTGCCGGTCCACCGGTTCGTAAGAGCCCGCGCCCGCGCCGACGTTGACCACGGTGCGGGCCTCGCCGAGGGCGGCGTGCACCAGGGCGGCGATGCGCGGGTCGGTGCGGCGGTGCTGGGCGTAGCCGGCGCCGTGGGTCTCGTAGTCGAAGTCGCCTGCCGGTCTCGTGCGCATGTCGCTCCCCAGGATCGCGTGAGTTCCTTCAAGGAACGCACTATGCTGGGCGCCGCGGCCCGCGGTCAAGGAGGTGACGGTGCGGCGAACGGACCTCTCCGGCGCCGACTGCGCGATCGCCCAGTCCCTGGACGTGGTCGGCGACTGGTGGACCCTGCTGGTGCTGCGCGATGTGGCCAGGGGCGTGCACCGCTTCGACGCGCTGCAGGCCGAGCTGGGCATGTCGCGCAAGGTGCTGGCCGAGCGACTGCGCTGGCTGGTCGAGCACGAGGTGCTGCGCCGCGAGCGCTACCACGACCACCCGCCGCGCCATGAGTACCGGCTCACCGACCGCGGCCGCGGCCTGCTGCCGGTGCTCATCGCCCTGCAGGACTGGGGCTCGACCTGGCTGCTGGGCGACGGCACCCTCTCGGCGACCAGCGACCCGGACTCCGCGGAGTCCCGCCGGGTGCGCGACCTGGTCGGCACCCGGGTCCCGGAGCTGCTGCTGCCCGCCGCGGACAACACCCGCCGCGACCCGGTCGCCGATTCGGCCTACACCGTCCTGTACTTCTTCCCCGGCGCGGGCAACGCCCCACCCGGCTGGGACCGCATCCCCGGCGCGTCCGGCTGCACCCTGGAAGCCTGCGCGTACCGGGACCAGCACTCGGAGTTCGCGGCCAGGGACGCCACCGTGCACGGGGTCTCCACCCAGCGCCCCGACGAGCTGGCCGCCTTCCGCGCCGCGGAGTCGCTGCCCTTCCCGCTGTTCTCCGACGCGGAGCTGAGTCTGGTCGCGGCACTGCGGCTGCCCACCTTCCGCGCGGCCGGGGTGCACCGGCTCAAGCGGCTGACCCTGGTGGTGGACCGGGACCGGGTGGTGCGCGCGGCGCGGTACCCGATCCCGGACCCCGCGGGTTCGGTGGATGAGGTGCTGGCCTTGCTGGACCTGTGGCACTCTGGCGCGGATGCCGCATTTCGAGAGCTATGACGGACTTCGGCTGTCCTACACCACCCTCGGCGAGGGCCCGGCGCTGGTCTGCCTCTCCGGTGGCCCCGGCGCGGACGCCACCAGTCTCGGTGACCTCGGCGGGCTGGCCGGGCACCACACGCTGATCCGGCTGGACGCCAGGGCGGGCGGTGACTCCGAGATCCCGGCCGACCAGGGCAGCTGCGCCTTCACCGAGCAGGTCAAGGACGTCGAGGCCCTGCGCGCCCACCTGGGCCTGCCCGCCATCGACCTGCTCGCGCACTCCGCGGGCACCCTCACCGCCCAGGCCTACGCCGCGGCCGAGCCGGACCGCATCCGGCGGCTGGTGCTCGTCACCCCGGCCGGGCGCGGGGCGCGCGAGCCGGATGAGGACGAGGTGGCCCGGATCAGGGCCAGGGGCGTGCGCACCCAGGAACCGGCGGACAACGGGAATCCGCCGGGCTGGCTGCGCGGGGCCTTCTACGTCGAGCACAAGGCCAAGGCGGTGCCGCACCCGGTGCTGGCGGTGGCCGGGGCCGAGGACGGCATCGCCGGCCTGACCCCGGCGAGGCTGGTCGCCGACCTGCACCCGGCCGGGGTGCTCGCGGTGCTCCCCGGCTGCGGGCACTGGCCGTGGCTGGACGCCCCCGACTCCTTCACCTCGGTCGTCACCGGCTTCCTGGCCGGTTAACCCGCCAGCACCTCGCGCAGCCTCACCGCGAAGGCCTCGGGCTGACCGGCGTAGCCGTGCTCGTCGCCGGCGAAACCGCCGTGGTGGCTGGGGAAGACGGTGGCCTCCTGGCCGAGCAGCTTGGCCATGGCCACCGCGGTGCGCCCGGTGAAGGTGTTCCCGGTCTCCTCGCCCACCGCGATCACCACCCGGGTCGGCGCGGCCTTCAGCGCGTCGATGTCGGGCCGGTAGCTGCTCACCGCCCAGGACCGGTCCGACAGCAGCGGGTCGTCCCGGTTGCCGTCGTCCTCGGTGGGCAGGCCGAACTGGGCCGGGTCGGGCGCGGGCTGGGCGAAGAACTCCTCGGTGAGCTCCCCCTCCCAGGAGGTCATCGCGATGAAGGCGGCCATGCCCGCCCCCCAGCCCTTGGCCAGGTACACATCGCGGAACCAGGCGCGGCCCCGGTCCGCTGCCTCGGCGTCGGGCAGCACGGTGTTCAGCGGCGGCTCGTGCGCCACCAGGGTCAGCACGTCCTGCGGGTAGGCGGTCACCAGGGCGAGTGCGGTGACCGCGCCGCCGCTGCTGGCGAACAGGTCCACCGGCCCGGCACCGAGGGCTTCGATGAGGGCGTGCAGGTCCTCGGCCTGGGTCTCGGGGGTGTGGTCGGTCCGCCCGTCCTTGCGCGTGCTGCGGCCCAGGCCCCGCGGGTCGTAGGCGACCACGGTGCGCTCGGACATCAGCGGGGCCAGGGTGGCGAACCCGCTGGCGTCCATGGGCTGGCCGACCATCAGCAGCGGCGGGCGGCCGTCGGCGGCAGGCAGCGGGCCGTACACGTCGTAGACGAGGTCGGCCTCGGGGGTGCTCAGGGTGTGCGTCTCGGTCATGCCAGTAGAGACTTCCACCGCCGCGAAAACTCATCGCCCGCCACGCCGGTTTCTCAGCGCTCGTGACTCCGCCGCCCACCGCGACCCCCTGGCAACGCCTCTCGGCACATCCACACCGACCTCGCGTGGGTGCAGTCGATGGGTGGCCCGTTGATCGTGATCCCGGCCTCCGCGGTGCGGCGGCGGGGCGGCTGCACGGAAGGCGGGACCAACGACTAGTCCGCGCGGGGAACCGGCAACCGGATCGGCATGGCCGTCCAACTGTGCGCGGTGCCCGCGGCCGCGGCCAACCGGCTCGGTGTGCAGCTGGGCATCCCCTTGGGCGAGCTGGCTGGCTACGGCACGCGGAAGCAGACCCGCTGGAGGCCGTCGACGTGCTGCGCGAGCTCTACGCTCGCGGCGGCCGCAAGGTCCCCGGCACCGCGCCAGTCGCCTTCGTCCCGGCCCGCTGGCGCGGCTACCTCGACGGCGCCACCGCCTACCGCCACTACTGGGAGCTGTGCACGCTGCTCGGGCTGCGGTCCGGGCTCAGGCGCTGCGCCCAGTCCTGGTCCAGGCGGTCGGTCAGGCCCGCGGCGGCGAAGGCTGCCTCCAGCTCGTCGCGGCCCTCGGTGAAGTGGGCCCAGCTGTCGTGGTGGACCGGGACGACGCGGCGGGTGTCAAGAATCCGGGCGGCCTCGGCGGCCTGGGCGCTGTCCAGGACGACCGGTCGGCCGTCGAAGAGCATGGGGAAGCGGGGTGCTCCGGCGAACAGGAGGGCGGTGTCGATCGGGGCGAAGCGGTCGGCGATCTCCCTGACCGCGTCGAGCGAGGCGTTGTCGCCGCTGACGTAGACCGTCGGCAGGCCCTCGCCCGTCAGGACGAAGCCGACGACCTGGCCGGTGAAGGGCTCGATCTCCGCACGCGCGCCGGGGCCGTGGATGGCAGGGACCCCGGTCACAGTGATGGTGCCGCCGCCCGGGCGCTCCAGCTCGGTCGACTCCCAGTCGGCCAGGCCCTTGGCTTTCGCCCCGAGGCGCTTGCCGCCGCCGGGGGTGGTGAGGGTGAGGGGGACCTCGGCGAGCAGGGCGCGGCCGGAGGTGTCGAGGTTGTCGGCGTGCTCGTCGTGGGAGAGCAGGACCACGTCGATGGGGCCGAGGTCGGCGGGTGTGGTGGTGGCGGGGGCGGTCTTGGTCAGGGTCGGGCCACCGGGCGTCGCGTAGTCGCCGGGGCCGTCGAAGGTCGGGTCGGTCAGGAAGCGCAGGCCGCCGTACTCGAACAGGGCGGTCGGACCGCCGAACGTGCGGACCGGGAACTGGTTGCCGTTGAGCTGGGACATCACGTCTCCGTTTCTCACGAAAAAAACCTGCGTTTAACGTGATTCCAGGCTAGGCGGGTATCACGGAAAAATGCAAGCGCTACCATGAGAGGCGTGGATGACACCCTGGCCGCCGACGTGGCATCGACCGCTCTGCCCCCGGCACCGGGTGCCGACCGGTACCGCTCCCTGGACTTCGCCGACACCGCCGCCACCCTGCCCGCCAGCCAGAGCTACGACCTGCTCGCCGCCCCGGAATCCGCCATGCGCTGGCTCGTTGCCCACGACCTGACCACCCCGGACGTGCAGCTGTACGAGGTGTGCGCGCAGCGGATGCGCACGCTGCGCGCACACATCCGCGCCCTGTTCGCCGCCCGCGTCGACACCACCACGCCGCCCGAGGAGTCCCTGCGCGCGGTGAACGAGGCCCTCGCGGCCGTGCCCACCGCCCCCCTCCTCGCCTGGGACGGGGCCCGGGGGCTGCGCCGCATCCAGGCGCACCCCACCGACCAGGCCGTCAACCACGCACTGGCGACCCTCGCCGCCGACGCCGCCGACCTGCTCACCGGTCCCGACGCCGACATCCTCGCCGCCTGCGGAGCAGCCCCCTGCGACCGGTTCCTCCTGCGCACCCACGGCCGGCGCCACTGGTGCTCCACACGCTGCGGCGACCGCGTCCGCGCCGCCCGCGCCTACGCCCGGCGCAGCGGCGCCTCGGACTGACGCACCACCCCCAGGGCCGCGCCAGGAGGCCGGCCCGTGTCTCTACCTGCGGCTCCCGGATGCTGTTGCTGTGCAGTCAGCGGTAGCCCGTGGTGTCGGCGGGCTTGCCCGGGTCCTGCACCTCCACCAGGTACCGCCAGGCATCCGGCTGCGAGCCGTCCAGGTCGGTGAACCCGTACTCCTTGGCCAGGCTGCCCGCGTCCAGGGACTGCTGGTTGTGCCGCGCCACCTGCGGATCGGCGGCCAGCGCGGCGACCGCGCGACCGGCGTAGCGGGTGGTTTCCGAGATCGCGAAGTGCGGGGTCTTGTCCAGGGCGTCCCGCCAGTTCTCCTCGGTGACCCCGTAGGCGTCCAGCATGATCTCCGAACGCAGCCAGCCGGGGGTGAGGGCGAGCGCGGTGCCGCCGTGCGGGCGCAGCTCGTGGCCCAGGGTGAAGGCGAGGCGGTTGCAGGCGGCCTTGGTCAGGTCGAAGTAGGTGTTCACCCGGTAGTTGTCCGCGTTGTAGGCGTTGGTGCCGTCGGTGATCTCGATGACCAGGCCGCCGGGGTGCCGGGTGAGCAGCGGCAGCGCGTGGTGGGCGGTGACCAGGTGGGTGTCGATGGCCAGCCGCAGCATCCGCAGGCCACCGTCGAGGTCGTGCTCCCAGACCGGCTTGTCCCACTCCAGCAGCGAGTTCCCGCCGAAGATCGCATTGACCAGCACGTCCAGCCGGCCCTGCTCGGCCCCGATGCGCTCGATCAGGGCGCGCACCTGCGCGGAGTCCAGGTGGTCGGTGGGCACCACCACCGCGGTGCCGCCCTCGGCCTCGACCATGGCCGCGGTCTGTTCCAGGGTTTCCGGGCGGTTCTCCGGGGAGGTGTGGCCGCCGCCGCTGCGGCCGGAGAGGTAGACGGTGGCACCGGCGGCGCCGAGCTCGATGGCGATGCCCCGACCGGCATTGCGGGTGGCTCCGGTGACCAGGGCGATCTTGCCGTGCAGTGGCTTGCTCATGGCGGTCACCGTGCCAGCGGAAGCTGACACGTTCTGGCAGGTATTGCCGAGCCCGCTTGCGGAAGATTTCTTCTGGAAGATATCTTCCGAAACATGGGGAACCGTCGCATCACCGATCCCGAGGTGCTCAAGGGCCTGGCCCAGCCGCTGCGCCAGCGCCTCTACCACCTGCTCGCCCAGGCCGGTCCGGCCACGGTGAGCACGCTGGCCAAGCAGGTTGACACCGATCCGGGGCTGGTCAGCTACCACCTGCGCGAGCTGGCCAAGGCCGGCTACATCGAGACCGCGCCCGAGCTGGCCAGGGACCGCCGGGAGCGCTGGTACCGGGCCGCCGAGGAGCACCAGTCCTGGGCCTGGACCGACTTCACCACCCCGGAGGCCAAGGCGGTGGCCAGCGCCGCGGTCGCCCAGATGGTGACCAACCAGTTCGAGCGGGTCCGGGACTTCCAGCAGAACCGCTCGGCCTGGGGCGGGCAGTGGAACACCTCGGCCTTCATCTCCAACAACTTCCTGCGCCTGACCGACACCGAACTGCGGGAGCTGGAGGACGAGCTGCACGCGGTGATCAACCGGTGGCGGGAGCCGCGCAAGGACCTGCCTGCCGGACCGGCGGCCGAGGACGGCCGCGAGCACGTCTTCCTGTTCCTGCACGGCTTCCCGGAGCGCCCGTGAGCACCGCGACCGCGCTGCGCCCGGCCTACCGGGAGCCGGCCTACCTGCGCTACCTGGCCGGGCACGGCACCTCGCTGCTGGGCGACCAGGTCTGGCACATCGCGCTGTCCTGGTCGGCGGTGCAGCTGGCCTCCCCCGGGGTGGCCGGGCTGGTGATGATGGTGGCCGCGGTGCCCAGGCTGGCGCTGATGCTCTTCGGCGGCGCGCTGGCCGACCGGTTCGACGCGCGGCGGCTGATGATCGGCAGCGACCTGGCCCGCGCGCTGGTCATGCTGGTGGCGGCCACCCTGGCCTTCCTCTCCCCCAGCCTGCTGTGGCTGGTGCTGGTCGCGCTGGCCTTCGGCATCGCCGACGCGGTGTTCCTGCCCGCGGCCGGTTCGCTGCAACCCCGGCTGCTGGAACCGGCCCAGCTGTCCTCCGGCGCGGCGCTGCACGAGGTGGTGGGCCGGGCGGCGCTGCTGCTGGGCGCGCCGCTGGGCGGGCTGCTGGTCGCGGTGGGCGGGCTGCCGCTGGCCTGTGTGGTCAACGCGCTGACCTTCGGGGTGTCGATGGCCGCGGTGGCCTCGGCCAAGCCACGCCGGGAGGTCGAGCCCAACACCGAGCCGGTGCTGGCCTCGGTGCGCTCCGGGTTCGCCTTCCTGCGGCGGGAACGGGTGCTGCGCACGGTGATCCTGGCCGCGCTGGTGATCAACCTGGGCTTTGTCGGGCCGATGAACCTGGGCGTGGCGATCCTCTCCGAGCACCGCGGCTGGGGCTCGGTCGGGGTCGGGCTGCTGGTGGCCGGGTTCGGCGGCGGCGCGGCCCTGGGTGCGCTGGTGCTGCTGCGGGTGCCGCTGCGGCGGCGGCTCGGCCTGGTCGTCGCGGTGGCCGCGCTCGTCGAGACCGCGGCCATGGTGGTCATGGCGCTGGCCCCCACGCTGCCGGCGGCCGTGGTCGCCGCGGTGCTGATCGGACTCGGCGGCACGCCCTGCGGGGTCGGGGTGCGCACGCTGATCCAGGCCCGCACCCCCGATGCCTTCCGCGGCCGGGTGAGCAGCGTGCACACCCTGTGCAGCCTGGGCGTGGCGCCGCTGGCGACCGGACTGTTCGGGCTGGCCGTTGGCGCGCTCGGGGTGCCGGCGGCGTTCCTGTGCAGCGCCGGGCTGGAGCTGGCCGGGGCGGCGCTGTGCCTGCTGGTGGCGGACCTCCGCCGAGCTTCGATCGAGCAGGGATAACCTGGTCACCGGGGGTGGCACGGCGAAGCAGGGAGAGTATGTCGGCGACGAGGCTGCTGGTGCTGGGCGTGGTGCGCTGGTGCGGGTCCGCACACGGCTATCTGGTGCGCGCCGAGCTGGAGTCCTGGTGGGCGCACGAGTGGGCCAACATCAAGTGGGGCTCGATCTACCACGGCCTGAAGCAGCTGACCAAGGAGGGGCTGATGACCTCCTCCTCGCCGGTGGGCAACATCGGCCGGGTGGACTACACGCTCACCCCGGCCGGTGAGGCGGAGTTCTTCCGGCTGCTGCGCGCCACCCTGCGCGAGCCGGAGGAGCACAAGCCCGACCTGCTGGCCGCGGCGCTGGTGCTGATGCCGACGCTGCCCCGCGATGAGGTGATCGCGCTGCTCAAGGAGCGGCTGGCCGCGCTGGAGGTCAACCGGGCGCAGGTGGCCGGGCGGGCCGGGGAGCTGACCGAGCCCGCGCACATGAGCGAGCTGTTCGGGGTCTGGCGCTCCTCCGCCGATGCCAGCGTGGCCTGGACCCAGGACCTGGTGGAACGGATCGAGGCCGGCGCGCACACCTTCGCCGGGGAGGCCCCGCACGTGTTCGGCCAGCCCGGCGGGGCCGGCTTCCACAGTGACGGCAGCCCGCGGCCGCGGCCGAAGCCCGACATCAGCTGCGGCTGAACTTTTTCGCCACTCAAACTTGTACGTTGGGTCTGATTTGCCCTACTCTCGCCCGGCGACTCAAGTTTGAGTAGGGAGCTGGGGATGATCCACACCAGGGATCTGGTCCGTCACTTCAAAGCAAAAGGGGAGGTGGTCAAGGCCGTCCAGGGCGTTGACCTGGATGTCCAAGAAGGCGAGATCGTCGCCTTCCTCGGCCCGAACGGGGCAGGCAAGAGCACCACACTGCGCATGCTGACCACGCTGCTGCCCGCCACCTCCGGCGAGGCGAAGGTGGCCGGGTTCGACGTGCGCGCCAACCCGGACGGGGTGCGCCGCCGGATCGGCTACATCGGGCAGAAGCACGGCGCCAGCGAGGGCCAGCAGGTACGCGACGAGCTGGTCGCCCAGGGCCGGATCTACGGCCTCAACCGGGCCGAGGCCGGGGTGCGGGCCAACCAGCTGCTCGAGCAGCTGGAGCTGACCGAGCAGGCCAAGCGGTACGTGGCCACGCTCTCCGGCGGGCAGAAGCGCCGCCTCGACGTGGCGCTCGGGCTGATCCACCGGCCCGACCTGCTGTTCCTGGACGAACCCTCGACTGGTCTTGACCCGCACAGCCGGGCCAACCTGTGGAACCACATCACCGGGCTGCGCGAGCAGTACGGCACCACGATCTTCCTGACCACCCACTACCTGGACGAGGCCGACACCGCCGCCGAGCGGGTGATCGTCATCGACCACGGCCGGATCATCGCCGAGGGCACGCCGGACCAGCTCAAGGCCAAGGTCTCCGGCGACCTGGTCACCGTCGAGTTCGGCGAGCCGGAGTCGGCCGCCCGCGCGGTGCCGGTGGGCGCGGCGCTGCCGGGGGCGCACGAGGTGGCCGCCGAGGGCAGCAGGCTGACCCTGCGGGTCGAGCAGGGCGACGAAGCCTTGGCGATCCTGGTCCGCGCGCTGGACGCGGCGGACATCCGGCTGCGCGGGCTGAGCGTGGCCCGGCCCAGCCTCGACGACGTCTTCCTGTCCCTGACCGGCCGCAGCCTGCGTGAGGAGTCGGCATGAACCTGATCACCGCGACCGGTGTGGTCTACGCCAGGGAGATGCGGCCGACGCTGCGCAACCCGATGGCGATCATCACCGGGCTCATCCAGCCGCTGCTCTACGTGGCGCTGTTCGGCCCGCTGCTCTCGACCTTCACCCTGCCCGGGGTCTCCAGCGGCGGGGGCACACCGTGGGCCTGGTTCATCCCGGGCATGCTGGTCTTCACCACGCTGTTCGGCACCGCCTTCGCCGGGGCGGACATCATGTACGAGCGGGACATGGGCTCGCTGGAACGGCTGCTGGCCTCGCCACTGAACCGGGTGGCGCTGCTGGTCGGGCAGGTCGGCCGCCAGCTGACCACGCTGCTGCTGCAGGCGCTGGTGCTCATCGTGCTGGTGCTGCCCTTCGGCCTGGACGTCGACCCGCTGGGCACCATCCTCGGCCTGATCATGCTGCTGGTGCTGGCCGCCGGGGTCGGCGTGGGCTCGCTCGGGCTCGGGCTGGTGCTCAAGCAGGCGTACCTGTTCTACACCGCGGTGCAGACCGCGATCCTGCCGCTGATGCTCACCGCGGGCATGCTGCTGCCGATGGACGCCGCCCCGGGCTGGCTGTACTGGCTGTCCCGGATCAACCCGCTGACCCACGTGGTCAACGCCGAGCGCGCCCTGTTCGCCGGGAACTTCAGCCACCCGTCGATCCTGATCGCGCTGGCCATCACCGTGCTCGGCTGCGCGGGCGCCACCGCCTTCGCACTGCGCGCCATCCGCAAGCTCTCCGCCTGAGCCCGTTTCCGACAAGTCCAGAAAGGACGATGGTGACCTCAGTCGACGTCCTCGACTCGACCGACACCCTGCTCCCCGACCGGCTCATCGTGCGTGGCGCGCGCGTGCACAACCTGCGCGGCGTCAACCTCGACCTCCCGCACCGCAAGCTGATCGTCTTCACCGGGGTCTCCGGCTCCGGCAAGTCCTCGCTGGCCTTCGACACCCTCTACGCCGAGGCGCAGCGGCGGCAGGTGCAGTCGCTGTCCACCTTCGCCCGCCAGTTCATGAACGAGATGGACAAGCCGGCGGTGGACCTGCTGGCGGGGCTGTGCTCGGCGGTGGCGGTGGACCAGCGCTCCTCGGCCACCCGCAGCCCGCGCTCCACGGTGGGCACGGTGACCGAGGTGTTCGACCTGATGCGCGTGGTGTGGGCCACCGCAGGGGTGCCGCACTGCACGGTGTGCGCCGAGGAACTGTTGCCCGACAACGGAATCCTGGTCTGCCTGGACGGGCATGACACCGAAGTGCCGGAGATGTACAACCGGTCCTTCTCCTTCAACCTGCCCTTCGGCCAGTGCCCGGACTGCCTCGGCCTGGGCGCCGCGGCCGATCCGGAGAGCACCGAGCAGCGGCTGTGCGCCGGTTGCGGCGGCGCGCGGCTGCGACCGGCCCAGCTGGGGGTGCGCCTGGACGGCCGCAGCATCGCCGAGGTCAACGCGCTGCCGGTGACCGAATGCCTGCGGTTCTTCAGCACGCTGGAGCTGCCGGAGCGGCAGCGGCGGGTGCTGGCCCAGGCGCTGGCCGAGATCACCGACCGGCTGCGCCACCTCACCGAGGTCGGCCTGGGCTACCTCAGCCTGGACCGCCCGGCGCGCACCCTCTCCGGCGGGGAGGCCCAGCGGATCCGGCTGGCCACCCAGCTCGGCACCCAGCTCTTCGGGCTGCTCTACGTGCTCGACGAGCCCACCGCCGGACTGCACCCGCAGGACGTGCACGAGCTGATCGGCACGCTGAAGTCGTTGCGGGACCGGGGAAACACGCTGATCGTGGTGGAGCACGACGAGCACCTGATCCGGGCCGCGGACTGGGTGGTCGAGCTTGGCCCCGCGGCGGGCGAGCACGGCGGGCAGCTCGTCTTCACCGGCACCGCCCCGGAGCTGCTCGCCGATCCGGAGTCGCTGACCGGGGCCTATCTCAGCGGCCGCCGCACCGGTCACGTCCCGGCGCGGCGGCGCACCCCGGCCCCGGGGCGGGAGCTGGTGGTGCGGGGCGCGCGGGAGAACAACCTGGCCGGGATCGACGTCGCCTTCCCGCTGGGGTGTTTTGTGGTGGTCAGCGGGGTGTCCGGGGCTGGCAAGTCCACCCTGGTGGACACCATCCTGTACCGGGCGGTGGCCAGGGCGCTGGGCGCGGAAGCGCCACCGCCGGGCGCGCACGAACGCGTCGACGGGCTGAGCCACCTGGACCGGGTGATCCGGGTGGACCAGGCCCCGATCGGCCGCTCCGGCCGCTCCACCCCGGCGACCTACACCGGGATCCTGGACGCCATCCGCAAACTGTTCGCCCAGACCCCCACGGCGAAGGAGCTCGGGTTCACCCCCGGCCGGTTCTCCTTCAACTCCCCCGGCGGCCGCTGCGAGACCTGCGCCGGGGACGGCACGGTGCGCGTGGAGATGTACTTCCTGCCCGATGTGTTCCTGGAGTGCGACACCTGCCACGGCACCCGCTACGACGCCGACACCCTCAAGGTGACCTACCGGGGCCGCACCATCGCCGAGGTGCTGGACCTGCCGATCGAGGCGGCCGCGGAGTTCTTCACCGCCGCCCCGGCCATCGCGGGCCCGCTGCGCACCCTGTGCGAGGTGGGGCTGGGCTACCTGCGGCTGGGGCAGGCGGCCAACACCCTCTCCGGCGGGGAGGCCCAGCGGGTGAAGCTGGCCGCCGAGCTCCAGCGCAGGCCCGGCAAGCACACGCTGTACGTGCTGGATGAGCCGACCACCGGGCTGCACGCCAGCGACGTGGCCCGGCTGATGGGGGTGCTGCACCGGCTGGTGGCCAAGGGGCACACGGTGATCACGGTCTCGCACAACGCGGAGGTGGTGCGCGGCGCGGACTGGGTGATCGACCTGGGTCCGGCGGGCGGGGACGGCGGCGGCCAGGTGGTGGCCACCGGCAACCCGGAGCAGATCGCCGCCAACCCGGCCAGCCGCACCGGCCGCTACCTCGCGCGGTAGCCAGGGAGTTTGTGGGCAGGAGCACGCGATCCGCGCGCTCCTGCCCGCCTAGGCTGATCCGGTGACTGGTCTGGGCACGGGCATCAACGTGGTGGCGATCCTGGTGGGCACCGGGGTGGGCGCGGTGCTCGGCGACCGCCTGCCCAAGCGCTGGCGGGAGCTGATGGTCTCCTCGCTGGCGCTGTTCCTGCTGGCGCTCGGTGTCCACCAGGCGATGCAGACCTTCAGCGGCGAGTTCGCCACCGCGGCCGGTGGCGCGGCCACCATCCTCGTCCTGGCCGCGCTGGTGCTCGGCGGCGGCCTCGGCTCGGTGATCGACATCGAGGCCCGGCTGGACCGCTTCGGCCTGTTCCTGCAACGCAAGTTCACCCGCGGTGAGGCCGAGGACCACCGCTTCGCCACCGGTTTTGTCACCGCCACCCTGCTGTTCTGCGTGGGCCCGATGGCGGTGCTGGGCGCCTTCGCCGACGGCGTGCAGGGCGACCCGGGCATCCTGTCGATCAAGGCGATCCTGGACGGGTTCATCGCGCTGGCCTTCGCCGCCAACCTGGGCTGGGGCGTTGGCCTGTCCGCGGCGGCGGTGCTGCTCTACCAAGGCGGTCTGACCGCGCTGGCCTCGGTGCTGAGCACGGTGATGGTGCCCGCGGTGATCGGCTCGCTGACCGCGGTGGGCGGGGTGCTGATCCTGGCGATCAGCCTGCGCATGCTGGAACTGCGCGAAGTCGCGGTGGCCAACCTGCTGCCCGCGCTGCCGCTGGCCCCGATCGCCACCGCGGTCTACCTCGCGCTGGCCTGAGCCGCGCCGAAGGTCATCAGCTCCTGCCGGTACACCGGCGCGAACGGCCCCGAGGGGGCCAGGTCGGAGACCAGGGGCGCGTCCCATTCCAGCAGCACCACGAAGTCCGGCAGCGCGTCGGCGGCGGGCCGGCCGTCGGCGTCGCGGCTGCCCGGCTCGGCCTCCCACTCGATGAGGTGCACCACCACCGAGTAGCGGCCCGGCCGCACCGGCAGGCCGGTGTCCTCGGGTTCGGCGCACACCTCCTCGATGCCGCCGATGTGCGCGATCCCGTGGCACACCAGCAGATACGGCTCGGAGCTGAGCATCAGGTAGCGGTCCTCGCGCTCGGTCAGGCCGGTGCCGTCGGCGCGCAGCACCACCTGCCAGGCCCCGTCGCCACCGATATTGACCGGCACCAGGCCGCCGGAGACGATCCGCTCGCGGATCTTGTCCGCGCTGCCCAGCTCGGCCGCCCAGCTCGCCTGGTCGCGGACGCCGGCGAACTCCTCCGGGGAGAAGATCGCCAGCATGCCCGATTCCGTCGACGCCACCCCGGACAGCTCGGCCACCGCGTTTTCCTTCCGTGTCACCGGTCTAGAGAGTCGATCATGACATGCCGCTGTGGCAGGCTAACCCCGTGCCGGAGACCGCGGACCGACTGCCCCAGCTCGTGCGCGCCCGCCTGGAGCAGGGGCCGCGCAGCGTGCTGGTGGACACCCAGCAGCTGCTGGCGGTGCGGGCGAGGTTCGAGACCGAGCAGTCGGAGTCGCTGGCCCGCTACCTGGAGGCCAGCCAGTCCCCCAACACGCTGCGCGCCTACCGCTCGGACTGGCTGGCCTTCGCCGCCTGGTGCGCCGCCGAAGGCCGCCAGGCCCTGCCCGCCGACCCGCTGGACCTCGCGGTCTACCTGGCCGCGGCCGCGGATGCGCGTAGACCGGATGGCCGCCCGGCGTTCAGCCCGGCCACCCTGGACCGCAAGTCCGCCGCGATCGCCGCGGTGCACGCCGCCAACGGCCTGCCCAGCCCGACCCGCACCGACGTGGTCCGGCTGACCCTGCGCGGTATCCGCCGCACCCGCCGCACCCAGCCGACCCGCAAACGCCCTGTCCTGCTGCACACCCTGGAAGAACTGCTCACCGGCCTGCCCGAACCGGGCTGGCCCACCGAACCGGCCCGCCGCCGCGACCAGCTGCTGCTCCTGGTCGGCTTCGCGGGCGCCCTGCGCCGCAGCGAGCTGGCCGCGCTGACCCTGGACGACGTCACCGTGGACACCGACCTGTCCACCGGCGAACCCCTGCTGCTCATCCAGCTGGCCAGCACCAAGACCGACCCCACCGGCATCCACGAACAACGCGTCGCCCTGCCCCGCGGCCAGCGCCCGCACACCTGCCCGGTGTGCGCCTTCGCCAACTGGGTCGCCCTGCTGGAAGTCAACGCCACCACCGGTTCCGCGGCTTTGCGGCAGTGGCTGGCCCCACGGTCCGAGCCCACCACCGTGCACACCTGCCACGGCTACCGGGGCACCCCGCTGGCCGACGGCACCGCCCGCCCGCTGTTCCCCTCGGTCAGCAAACACGGCCACCTGGGCGCCACCCCGGTCTCCGGCCGCGCCGTGGCCGAGCTGGTCAAGCGCTACGCCGCCCGCGCCGGCCTGGACCCCGCCCTGTTCTCCGGCCACTCCCTGCGCGCCGGCTTCGCCACCCAGGCCGCCCTGGGTGGCGCCAGCGACCGCGAGATCATGCGCCAGGGCCGCTGGTCCAACCCGCGCACCGTGCACCGCTACATCCGCACCGCGAACCCGTTGGAGGACAACGCGGTCACCAAGCTCGGCCTGTGACCGGGACAGGCTCAGGTCAGGAGAAGAACGCCAGCATCCGTTCGGCCACCAGCGGGGCCGACTTGCCCTCCGGGCCGAAGTGGCTGAGCCCGGGCAAGGTCTCCAGCACGGCGTGCGGCAGCGTCTCGCGGAGGGTGTCGAACTCCGCCCTGGTCGCACGGGGAGAACGGCTCCCGCGCAGCAGCAGCACCTCGGCGGCGACCGCGGCGAACCCGGACAGCTTGCCGTGCTGGGCGGCCACCTGCTCGTGCTCGGCCAGGTTGGCCGCCAGCAGCGGCCGCATCCGCTGCCAGCTCGCGCCACGGAACCCCACGCGCAAGGCCAAGCGCAGGTACCAGTGCGGCAGCTTGGCCACGAAGGGTGGCGCGCCGCCGGAGCCCCGGAGGAAGTGGACGAACGCGCCGTAGGAATCCGCTGCCGCGAGCCGCTGCCGGTACGGGGCCATCCACTCGGTGGGCACGGCGGCCACCGGCACTCCTGGCTCGTAGGTCGCGACGCGGTCGAAGACCTCGGTGGTGCGCGCGGTTTCCAGGACGACCAGCCCGCCGTAGCTGTGCCCGAAGGCCAGCCTCGCGCCGGTCGCCGCCTGGACCGCGCGCAGATCCGCCACCTCCGAGGCCAGGCTGTACTGAGGCCCCAGTGGGCCGCTGGCACCGCGTCCGCGCCGTTCCACCAGGTGCACGGTGCAGGAGCGGGCCAGGGCGGAGGCCAGCGGCGTGTAGTCCGCCGCGGTGCGCAGGGCGCCGCCGAGCACGATGAGACCGGGGCCCGTGCCCAGCGTCTGGTAGCTGATCGTGGTGCCGTCAGCCGAGCTGACCGTGCTGGTCTCGGCCTTCATCGGGTCCCCTTCTCGGTCCACAGGTGGTCCAGCGTGGCCAGCAGCCGCTCGGTCTGCTCGGCGTACTTCCCGTACGGCACGCCGCTGTGGGCCACGAGCTTGGCGACCCGGTTCTCGAAGTCCCGCTGGACCGAGGTCACCAGCCGGTGGCCTTTCTCGGTGAGGCTCAGCAGCTTGCGCCGCCCGCCTGCCGGATCCGGCTGGACGTCGAGCAGGCCGTCGGCGGCGAGCACGGCGGTCATCCGGCTCACCGACGGCTCGGTCACCCCGAGGGTGTCGGCGAGGGCGCGCTGGGTCGGGCTCCCGAGTTCCTTGACCAGTGTCAAGGCGAGGAAACGGCGGTAGGACACGTTGTGCTCGGCCCGCAGCAGGCGGTCGGCCGCCCGGTCCAGCCGGGCGGTGAGCACGTGCAAGGTGAAACTCAGGTTCTGCGACACCTCACGAACTTAGCATGCTAACTTAGCAAGGCAAGTTTCACGGGTCAGTGTCCTCGAAGACCGGTGAAAGACCTGGCTGCGCTCGGCCATCACCTCGGCCTGGTGACGACGACGGCCGCACCACCAGCGTCCGCGACATCACCCCCGGCCGATGCCCCAGGCGACCGCTTGCTGCCACCCGGAGCACGGCCGCCGCGAACCGCCGCACACTGGCGCGGTGGCACGTGCAAGCGGAAACAACGGGCTGACCGCGCTGCTGGTCGTAGCGCTGGCCAGTGGCTGCGGGGCGGAAGCCCCAGCCGCGACGTCGGCGCCCACGTCGAGCAGCCCCACCACGACAGTGCCGGTCTCGCCCACCACGAGCTCGCCACCGACGTCCGAATGGACCCCACCACCACCGCCTCCACCACCGCCCCTGCCACCGGTCGAGGTGCCGACGAACGACCCGCGTGCCTGTACGGACGGCGATTGTGTGCTCCGGATCAAGCGGAACATGACCATCAACGTGGGTGCGGGCCGACCCGTCTTCAAGGTGACGAAGATCGGCAAGGGCGGGGTCGACTTCTCCCTGTCCTATCCCAACGGCACGCGGGCCACCCTCAACCTGGACGAGGTCGGCGCCTTCGCCCCATTCAGCGAGTTCCAAATCACCCTGTCCGAGTGGGACGGCAACGGGGTGGCGCAGGTCGAAGTCGCCACCAAGTGAGGCGGCACTTCCCCCGCGCCCGCCGCACGTGCCACGGTCCTCGACGATCTGCCGCGCCCACCCCAGGGCCAGCCGACCGGGAGCGGCGAGCAGCGCGGCGCTACTCGCCACGGTGATCACGGCGACGATCCGCCGGTCGCCCCGGCCCCGGAGTCGGTGTGCTCGCCTAGGGGGAACGGCAGCTCGCAGCACCGCTCGGGCGCGGCGGCGGGCGGCTCCGGTACAGCGCTACCCGTTCCTCCTCCGCGGCAGGCACATGTCTGGTTACGCACCACCGACTTCGACCGCTGGCACCTGGCTTCACCGCGACGGATCAACCATTCGAACTCGCAGCCTGACCGACGGTCCCACGGTTTTCCGTGGTCTCCTCGGCTCGCTCATCCGGCTGCCGGGGCGCCCGCCGCCCTGCCCACCCTCCCGGCCAGCTCCCGCAGGTACTCCGCCAGCTCCGGCGGCGAGTGCACCTCGAACTCACAGCCCAGCATCGCCAGCCGGAAGGCCAGCCAGTCCAGGGTGTCGGTGTGGCTGCGCAACCGGCAGGTGTGCTCGTCCACCGCCTCCACATCGGCGGGCCGGTCCCCCAGCACCCCCCGCACCCGGCTGGCCGGGGCGTGGATGGTGGCCACCGCCTGGTAGGTCGGCGCGGAGGAGTACAGCTTGCTGGTGACGAACTCGGCCGCGTCAGCCGCAGGCAGCGTGCGTTCCGCCGACCGCACCCCGATCCCGCGGGGCTCCTCGATCCGGTCCACCCGGAAGATCCGCCAGTCGTCCCGGTCGAGGTCGAAGGCCACCAGGTACCACCGCCGCCCGGAGGAGACCAGCCGGTTCGGCTCGGCCAGCCGCCGGGTCCGGGCGCCGTCGAAGGCCTCGTAGCCGAAGCGCACCCGTTCCCGGTTGGCCACCGCGGCCGCCAGCACGGCGAGGTGCTCGGGGTTCACCCTGGCTGAGCCGGGGTCGAACATCGGCACCGTGGCACTGCCCAGCGCCGAGACCCGCCGCCGCAACCGCGAGGGCAGCACCTGCTCCAGCTTGGTCAGCGCCCGCACCGACGCCTCCTCGATGCCCTGCACGGCCAGCCCGGCGGCGTTGCGCAGCCCGACCGCGATCGCCACCGCCTCCTCGTCATCGAGCAGCAGCGGCGGCATCGCGGTCCCGGCCACCAGCCGGTACCCGCCCTCGGCGCCCATGCTGGCCTGCACCGGGTAGCCGAGCTCGCGGAGCCGTTCGATGTCGCGCCGGATGGTCCGGGTGGTGACCCCCAGCCGTTCGGCGAGCACCGTGCCGGACCATTCCCTCGGGGTCTGCAACAGCGAGAGCAGGGTGAGCAACCGGGCAGGCGTGTCGGTCATGACGGGATCCTCTCAGCTGAAGAGGACACTCCCTGTCCTACTAGGTGCCTAGAGTTGCGGCCATGACGGAACTGGACTGGGCCACGGTGTGCGCGGTGCGGATGGAGCGGCACGCGCTGACCACCCCGACCCCCGGGATCGCCGAGGCGGCGCGGGCGATGTGCGGCGTGCACGCCCAGGTGATGTCCGCGGCCGAGCTCTCCCTCGGCCTGCGCACCGGCGCCACCCGAACTCAGGTCCGCGAGGCGCTCTGGCAGCACGGTGAGCTGGTCAAGACCTTCGGCCTGCGCGGCACGGTCCACCTGCTGACCGCCGCCGACCTGCCCCTGTGGACCGCGGCCCTGTCCGCGGTCCCCCTCACCGTCGGCTACGCCCCGGCCATCCGGCTCACCCCCGACCAGACCGACGCCGTGGTGGCCGCGCTGGACCGGGTGTGCCGCACGGGCGAGTTCACCATGGACGAGCTCACCCCAGCCGTGGTGGCCGAGACCGGTTCCTGGGCCGGTGACCTGGTCGTGCCCTCCTTCAGCGGCTTCTGGCCACGCTGGGCCCAGGTCATCCACACCGCCGCCTTCCGCGGCGCGCTGTGCTTCGGCCCCGACCGCGACCGCAAGACCACCTACACCAGCCCGCACCACCACCTGGCCGCCGCGCCCGCGATGACCACCGAGCAGGCGCTGGCCGAGCTGCTGCGCCGCTACCTGTTCTCCTACGGCCCGGCCACCCCGGCCCACTTCGCCCGCTGGCTCTCCGCGCCCCGCCCCTGGGCCGAGCGCCTGTTCGCCGCCTGCCGCGACCGGCTCCGCCCGGTCCGCCTCGGCGAGACCGAGGCGTGGCTGGCCGCCGACGACGACTTCGAGCCCACCCAGGACGCCCCCGGCCTGCGCCTGCTCCCCTACTTCGACGCCTACCAGGTGGGCTGCCACCCCCGGGAGTCGGTGTTCCCCGGCAAGACCTACCTCCGGGCCCTCAACCGCGGCCAGGCCGGGAACTACCCGGTGGTACTCGTCGACGGCATCGTCGCCGGGGTGTGGCACCAGCGCCGCTCCGGCCGCCGGATCGCGGTCACCGTCGAACCCTGCGGCCGGTGGCCGGCAGGCCGGCGGCGCATGCTGGCCGAGCAGGTGGACCGGGTCGCGGCGGTGCTGGAAGCCACCGCGGAACTGACGGTGGGGACCGTCACGGTCGGTCCCCACGCGTGAGTCAGCTGACCGCGCGGAAGACCCACTGCTGGTTCCGGGCGTTGGCCTGGCAGTCCCACTGGTGGATGTGGTTGCCGTCCGCGGCGGTGTGGTCCTTGATGTCCAGGCACTTCCCGCTGTTGCGGTTGATCAGCCGGAATACACCGGGTGTCACCTCGTCCAGTGTCCACCGCTGGCTCGGGTCTGCGGAATAGCGGCAGGTGTACTGGATCGCCGACATTCCGGGTTCGAGGGCACGGTCGTATACATCAAGGGCGCGTTGACGGAGTAGCACCGCCACTGGTGCACCCGGGCACCGTCCTCAAGGGACTTCCGCTCGACGTCAGCGCACCCCTCACTGAACACGTTGCGCACCTGCATCGGCACATCCTCCGGTGGCGGCCCCGCCGGAGCCGCCTGCGCGACCGATGCCGCACTCATGACCGCCGCTACCGCCGAGGCCGCCGCGAGAATACGAAGTGACATCCGCATCTGATGATTCGCCTTTCGTTGACCAGACCTGATACACGCCGAGTCTGGCCAAGCCTCTCCGCCGCGAGTCAGTTATTTATGATCTTCGGCCCCATCGTGCGCGCACACGGGTAAGAAAGGCGGGAATTCGGGCAATTTCGCTTTAGGGGAAATCAGGCGTGTTCCGCGCAGAAACAGTCAATGCCCTTCTCGATCCAGTCCCGGCCGACCCATTCCGGGTGCCGCTCGATCATCACCGCCCTGACCTCGGCCACCAGCGTCTCCCTGGACATGGCCGAGTCCCGCCGCACCCAGGTCTCCGCCCGCAGCAGCTCCAGGTAGTCGCGGACCTCGGCCAGCACCTCCGGCCCGGAGACCTCGCCGTGGCCGGGCACCACCACCTGCGGCCCAGTGGCGATCAAGCGGCGCAGCACCTCGATCCACCGCAGCCCCGAGACGTCCACGTCGTGCGGCGGAAACCACGGAAAGATCGAGAACTGCCCCGCCTCGACCAGGTCGCCGGTGAACAGCACCCCCGCGTCGGGCACGGTCACCACCTGGTCGCCCTTGCTGTGGGCGCGCCCGGTGGCCCGCAGCCGCACCACCCGGCCGCCCAGGTCGAGCTCGTAGGCCTCCTCGTAGACCACCTCCGGCGTGACCAGCTCAACCCCGGCCAGCTCCCGTGCCACCGGCGCGCCCAGCCCGCGGAACATCGCCAGGTAGGCCTGTCCCTTGTCAGCCAGGTCCGCGACCTGGGCGGCGTTGGCGAGGTAGGTCGCCTCGCCGGTGAATGCCTGCGCGCCGAAGGCGTGCTCGGGGTGGAAGTGCGTCGTGGTCAGGTACAGCCGCCGCCCTTTGGCGTACTCGGTGGCGAAGGCGAGCACCTTCTCCGCGTTGCGCGGCCCCAGCCCGGTCTCGACCACCAGCACGGAGTGCGCGCCGCCGATGACACCGATGTTGGGCACCAGCTGCACCCCGCGGTCTGGGATGACCACCAGGTCGCGGGCGAGTTCCCGAGCCTGGCTGATCTCGACGATCGGCGCACCGGTGAGAGCTTCGGAAGACATGCCCCGACTCTCCGGGCGGCGGGTGCCCGCCGTCCAACACCGATGCCGCAGCCCCGATGCCGGCTGGGTATCGTCGCTGGTGATGGAGCTCCGACTGCTGCGCTACTTCGTGGCCATCGCCGAGGAACGGCACTTCGGCCGAGCCGCGGCCCGGCTGCACATGACCCAGCCACCGTTGAGCCGGGCGCTCAAGCAGTTGGAGACCGACCTGGGCGTGGTGCTGCTGCACCGCTCGGCCACCGGCGTCGAGCTCACCGCCGCGGGCGCGGTCCTCTATGCCGACGCCACCGCCCTGCTGGCCCAGGCCGAGCAGACCCGCACCCGCGTGCGGACCGCCGCCGGGACCGCCACCCTCACCGTCGGCACCCTCGCCGACAGCGCGGGCGAGATCGGCATCCGACTGGCCGCGACCTTCCGCCGCCGCCACCCGGAGGTGTCGATCCGCTTCCGCGAGGCGGACTTCGCCGACCCTGCCACCGGCCTGCGCACCGGTCTGGCCGAGGTGGCGCTCACCCGCTTTCCCTTCGACACCACCGGTATCAGCACCCGCGTGCTGCGCACCGACCAGGTTGGCGCGGTCCTGCGCGCGGATGACCCACTCGCCGGCCGCGGCCCGCTGCGCCTGGCCGAGCTCGCCGACCGTCCCTGGTTCCAACTGCCCGAGGGCACGGACCCGCTCTGGCGCGAGTACTGGAACGGCGCGCGGCCGGTGGGCGAACGCCCCGCGGGGCCGGTGGTGCGCACGGTGAACGAGTGCGTTCAGGCCGTGCTGTGGAACGGCACGGTGGGCATCGCACCGCTCACCCATGCCCTGCCGGAGGGACTGGTCCTGGTCCCACTGACCGACATGCCCCCGAGCCCTCTCATCGTCGCCTGGGCGAGTGCACGGGAAAGCCCGTTGGTCCGCTCCTTCATCGGGATCGCGGTTGAGGCATACCGGTCGGGGTAGCTCAGCGGGACAGGTGGGTCATGCTGCGGGCGATGCACTCGCTCCAGCCGTCTTCCATCTCCAGTAAGTCGCCCTCCGCCAGGTGTCCGACGAGGTGGAAGACCATCTGGGTGTGCTCGCCCTGGTCGGTGAGCTCGATGGTGACCACCGGCTTGTGCTCATCGGGGTCGCCCTGCCTGCCCCAGGTGAACACGAGCCGTTCGCCGGGCACGACCTCGCGGTAGACGCCGCTGCTGGGGAACTGCTCGCCGGTGGCGTCGTTGACCATGCAGGCCTGCCACTGGCCGCCGGGGCGCACGTCGAAGGACATGGTGTCCCTGGGGGTGGTGAAGTTGTCCGGGCCCCACCAGTGGGTCGCGTCGTCGGGGTCGGTCCAGGACCGGTACACCAGGTCGCGCGGGGCGTTGAAGACCCGGGTGAGGGTGAACTCCCTGGTGGCCACTGCCTCAGTCATCGTGCTGTCCTTCCTGTTGGCCGGGCGCCTGCCGCTGCTGGAGGCGGCGCAGGTGGTCGTCGAGGCGGTCGAAGCTGTCGGACCAGAACTTCCGGTACCGCTCCAGCCAGTCGGTGGCTCCTTCCAGCGGACGTGCGTCCAACCGGCAGGGCCGCCACTGCGCCTCGCGTCCGCGGGTGATCAGCCCGGCGCGCTCCAGCACCTTGAGGTGTTTGGAGACCGCGGGCAGGCTCATCGCGAACGGTTCGGCGATCTGGTTGACCGTGGCCTCCCCTTCCGTGAGCCGGGCCAGGATGGCTCGGCGGGTGGGGTCGGCGAGCGCCGCGAACACCGCACTGAGCTGATCCTCGGTATCAGGTCTCGCGTCGCTCATCTGTATTCAACCGCCTTGTTAATTAACCGATGGGTTGAATGTAGCGCGGGTCACCGCCGAGGGCAAACGCGCTGGTCAGAAGTCGCGGCGGGCGGCGGTGACCGGGGAGTGGGTGGTCCAGCCGAGGGCGCGATAGAGGCCGTGGCCGTCCGCGGTGGCCACCAGCACGGCCCGGCGCGCGTCCCGGTCCAGGGCCTGCGCGCCGAGCCGGTCCATCACGATCCGGCCCAGGCCGCGCCGCCGGTGCGCGGGCGCGGTCTCCACCTGGTCGATGACCGCGGCGGTCCCGGCCAGCCCAATCCGGCCGCTGGCCGCGACCTCCCCGTCGTCCGCGCGCAGCCGCACGTCGACGACCTCCCCGTTACCAGCCACCTCGACCGTATAAGAGGTCGGCAGCGGTGGCCGCGACTGGAGGGCGGTGCTCATCAGGAACTCCGGCGCGCCCACCGACCACCGCGGGGACAGGCAGGCGGCCACCTGTTCGGGCGGGCCGCACACCTTCAGCCAGTTGTCCACAGTGGAGAGTCGATCGGCCAATGCCCGCACGGTGTCCGGGTCGAACTCCGGCAGCACGTGGCGGGCCAGGTGGCCGGGCCGGTCGACCTGCAGCCGGAAGCCCTCGGGCACCGCGACCGGCGCGGCCACGTCTCGGCAGCGCGCCCAGCCATGCACCCAGTCACGCACCAGCTCGCCGATCGACTCGCTCACAACAGCTCCTCCACCACGTCCGCAGCCGCCGTTGCGCCGCCTGCAGCCTGCGAGCGCTTACGGTACGCGGCAACGCGTTTGGCCATCGCACCGTCGGCGACCACGGCCAGCGCGGCCTCGCGCAGAGTCGCCGCGGTCACCTCCTCCGGCGCGAGCTGACGACCAAGGCCGAGTGCCTCGATCCGGTCGGCGTTGACCCGCTGTTCGGCCATCTGCGGCACCGCCAGCAACGGCACGCCCAGGTGCAGTCCCTCCATCGTGGAGCCCATACCCGCGTGCGTGACGAACAGGTCGACCTGTTCCAGCACGGAGAGTTGCGGCACGAACTCGTGCACCTCCACATTGGCGGGAATTTCGCCGAGGGCGGCGCGCTCGACCTGGTCGCCGATGGCCAGCACTACGTGGATGGGCAGTCCGGCGAAGGCGGCCAGGCAGGTGCGGAAGAACTCCGGCTGCCGGTTGTAGGCGGTGCCGAGTGAGATGAACACCCGTGGCCGCACCGAGTTCGGCGGTTCCCACTCTCCTTGGAAGGACCGCTGACCGAGACAGGGCCCGACGAAGCGGTAGCGCGCGGAGAAGGTCTCCCCCGCGGGCTGGAACTCCCGTGGCACGAAGACCAGGTGCCGCGCACTGAGCGAGTCGTCGAACAGTCCGCCGAAGTCGAAGCGCGCTTTCCGTTGCGCGGCAAGGGCACCGAGCCTGCCCAGCACCTCGGTGAAGCCGGGGTGACCGGGGTCGAACTCCACGTGCTCGTCGGTCATGGACCAGTGTTCGTTGCTGACCAGCGACGGGCAGCTCTGCACCGTCGGCACACCCCAGCGGTCGCCGAGGAACGGGCCGACCCAGCGCAGCAGCTGCATGCCGTCGTAGAGCACCAGGTCGGGCGCATCGCCGGCGAATGCCTGCTCCAGCACGGGCAGCTGGGTCTCGGTCTCGGTGACGCCCAGGCCCATCAGCCGGACGATCTCCTCGCCGGTGAAGTCCGGCGGGTCCTCATCGCCCCAGGACTCCTCGATGACGGAGTGGTAGACGACCGGTTCCGCGCCCGCCTCGGCGACCCTGGGCGCGTAGTCCTTGGTGGTGGCGAAGCTGATCCGGTGCCCGCGCGCGCTCAGTTCGCTGACCACGCCGAGCAGGGGGTTGACGTGTCCCGCCGCGCCGGGGGCGAGACAGAGGATGTGCGCCATCGAGGTTCCTCCCCAGGAAAAAGTGATATCACAATGCTAGAGGGTCTCCCGGCTTCTCGGCAACCGGCGTCAGCGGATTGCCAGTGGCGGCGGCCAGACTGCCGATCATGGGGAGGAACTATGACGGGATCGAGGACAGGCTCCGCGCGTTCATCGCCGAGCAGCCGGTGTTCTTCGTGGCCACGGCGCCGCTGTCCGGCTCGGGGCACGTAAACCTCTCACCCAAGGGGCGGGCCGGGTCGCTGCGGGTGCTGGACGAGCGCACGCTGGCCTTCCTGGACTTCGGCGGCAGTCACGCCGAGACCATCGCGCACCTGCGGGAGAACGGGCGGATCACGCTGATGTGGTGCGCTTTCAACGGTCCGCCGATGGTGCTGCGGGTGCACGGCCACGGCGAGCCGGTCTTCCGCGACGACCCGCGCTTCGCCGACCTGGTGGCCGGTTTTGGCGAGGCGGATGGGCCGGGGCTGCGCGCGGTGATCCTGGTGGCGGTGCAGCGGGTCAGCGACAGCTGCGGGTTCGCGGTGCCGCTGCTGGACTACCGGGCCGAGCGCACGCTGCACGCGCAGTACTTCGGGCGCCGCTCCGACACCGACTTCGCCGCCTACTGCGAGAAGGTGCCGACCAACGGCACCAGCATCGACGGGCTGCCCGCACTGCCGTTGCCGCTGCCGCCGCGCTGATCACATCCCCGCGGCCAGGGGGCTGACGGGTGGCAGGCTCGCGGCATGCCGGTGACCTCGTTCCACCGCCTGCTGGGCACCACCGCGCTGTCGGATTCGGCGACCGGGGTGGTGGTCGTGGCCGGCACGCTGATCGCGGAGTCGGCGACCGGTTCGCCGCTGGCGGTGGCCGCGGTGAGCACGGCGGGCAGCCTGCCGTGGCTGTTGTTCGCGGTGCCGGCCGGGGTGCTGGTGGACGCGGCGGATCGGCGGCGACTGCTCCGATTGGCCCAACTGGGCCGCGGTCTGGTATTGCTAGTAGCCGGGTTGTTGCTCAGCGCCGGGCTCTCACCGGTACCGGTGCTGGTGGTCTCGGTCTTCCTGGCCGTGTGCCTGCAACTGCTGGCCGACACCGCGGCCGAGGTGACCGTGCCGGAGCTGGTTCCTCCGGAGAAGCTGACTGGCGCCAACGGTGCGATGTCGGTGGCCACCCGGCTCGCCCAGCAGGCGCTGGGGCCCGCGGTGGCTGGTCTGGCGGCGAGCCTGGCGATCGGGTTGCCCGCGCTGGCCGCCGGGATCGCTTGTCTCGCCGCGGCGCTGCTGCTGCGCGGGATTCCGCTGCCCTCGGTGCCGGTACGGCGTAGCGGGGCTGGTCTGCGTGGTGGGCTGGCTCCGGTGTTGCGGCAGCCGATCCTGTTGGTGCTCTTCGCGGTCAGCGGGACGGCGATGGCGGCCTACGCGGCGTTCCTGATCGTCTTCCTCGGCTACGCCCGTGGTCCGCTGGGTTTGACCGCGACCGGCTACGGGTTGCTGCTCGGGGCTAGCGGGGTCGGCGCGGCCGTGGGGTCGCTGCTGTCCGGACGCGGTGAGCGGCTGTGCGGCCGGGCACGGTTGCTGCGGCTGACCAGGCTCGGCTGGGCGGTGTTCTTCGCCGCGCCGCTGGCCCTCTCCGGCTGGGCGCTGGGGGTGGTGATGACGGTGGCCAGCGTGCTCGGCGGCATGTGGCAGGCGGTGGCGATGTCGGTGCGGCAGCGCACCGCGCCGCGTGCGGAGCTGGGCCGGGTCGGCGGCGCGTTCCGGATGATCAACTACGGCAGCACGCCGATCGGCGCGGCACTGGGCGGACTGCTGGGTGCGCTGGCCCCGCCCGCCGCGGTGTTCGCCGGGTGTGCGGTGCTGATGCTGGTGACCGTCCTGCCGTTGCGGCGGTGGGTCTCCGCGGAGCAGCTCGAGGCGGCCGAGGAACGCGCCCGCATTGAATAACGTTTTGATAACGCGAGGCAACTGGGTGAGCTTCGGCTGGTTCCGACCCGTATTTCCCATGTCGGGTTCACGGGTGCCTCGGAATCCCGGCGAAGTACGGCACACGCATGCCTTTCACGCACCTTGACCTGTGAGGTGACCTCGCATGGCCTTGCACAGACTCCCGTCCCGACGGGCCGCTTTCCTCGCCGCGTTCATCACGATGACGCTGCTCGCCGGGGTGGTCGCGGTGATCACCTCCTCGGTGCAGCCGGGCTCGGCGCTGGCTGACGGACAGGGGCCGGAAGACCAGTACGTCGACATCCGAACGGTCAGACCGAACGTCCGTACCCCGAGAGGAGAGAACGACGCGACCAGGGGCACGTTCACCGTGGATTGCGGCCGCAACGAGAACGGCCACTTCAATCCGGACAACTTCATCGCCCAGCCCGGTGTGCGCAATGGCGCCGAGCACCTGCACGACTATGTCGGAAACCTGTCCACCGATGCCGACTCCACGAATGAGAGCTTGAAACGCGCGGGCACGACCTGCAAGAACGGCGACAAGTCGACCTACTTCTGGCCGGTGGTGCGCATCGACCGCGGCGACGACGTGCAGAACCCCAAGGGCCAGCGCGGCGGCACCGGCGGCCCGCAGATCAAGAAGGACGTGGTGAGCTGCCCCGATGTGGCCAGCAAGCTGACCGACGTGCCGGATGAGTCCCAGCCGGAGGTCGAGAAGCGCCTCGACGAGCTCGACGCGCAGATCGAGGAGGCCATCGAGCGGCTGCGCGGGGTGGACCCGGCCAACCAGGAACAGGTGCAGAAGGAGGTGATCGAGCCGCTGACCCAGCTGCGCGCGGTGGTCATCGAGGCCATCCGGCAGGTGGTCTCGCAAAGCGGTCAGCAGCCGGAGACGGCTGGGCTGGAGCGGTGTGAGGTCAAGCAGGACAACGCCGAGGTCTTCGAGTCACCCAAGGCGAGCCTGCTGGACGCCGACGGCAACAACGAGCTGCCCGGCAACGCCGGGGAGATCCAGCGGCCGGAGGTGGTGGACCTGAGCTTCCGCGGCAGCCCCACCGGCAAGGTCACCGCGATGCCGCGCTTCCTGCGCATCCTCTACGGCGATGCCAAGGTCTCCACCAACGGCACCAAGAACGCCCGCGCCTCCTGGACCTGCACCGGCTTCGAGAACCGGTTGATCAACAAGTATCCGGTCTGTCCGCAGGGCAGCAAGGTCAAGCGGGTGCACGACTTCCCGAGCTGCTGGGACGGCCGCAACATCGACAGCGCGAACCACCGCGACCACATCCAGTTCCCGGACGCGAACTCCGGGCGCTGCCCGCGGGGCACGCGGGCGGTGCCGCAGCTGCGGATCTCCTTGACCTACAACATTCCCCTGGACATCCAGCAGCAGCGCCGGTACGCGGTGGACTCCTTCCCGGAGGAGGCGCACAACCCCTTCTCCGACCACGACGACTTCGCCAACGTCATGTCACAGTCGATCATGAACCGGGTGGTGAACTGCATCAACAAGAACAAGCGCTGCCGGGAGTGAGCTTCCCGCTCAGTCGCGCCGGTGCCGGGGCCGGTGCGTCGGTCCCGGGTGATCCGGTGCGGGCTGGTCGGGTTGGGGCGATCCCCACTGCTGCGAGGGCGGCGGTGGGGGTCGCCGCGCGTCAGGGGCGGGGCGGGGTTCGGCGGGGGGTGGCTCGGTGGGGTTGGGCAGTGGGGTGGGGCGGATCGGGCGGGGTGAGGCGGGGGTTGGCCACTGGCCGGTGGTGAAGGCGCGGTCCGGGTCCGGGCCGGGGCTGGGAGCGGGCCACCGGCCGGAACCGGGGTTGAAGGCTGGATCCGGGGGTGGGCTGGGAACAGGCCACTGGCCGGAGCCCGGGTTGAGGACTGGATCCGGGGGTGGGCTAGGGACGGGCCAGTGACCGGAGCCGGGGTTGAGGGCCGGGTTCGAGCGCTCGCTGGGGTGCGGCGGGCGGCGGTCGGCGGGGTGGGCAGGTGCGGGGCGGGCGGGGCCGCCGGGTGGGGCCGGGGGGCGCAGGCGGGGGTTGGAGGCGGTGGGCGGGGACAGGCGGGGCTGGGTTCCGGTGGCTGGGGGGCGCTGGTGCGCGCCGGTCACCGCGGGTTGGGGGCGTGCGGGCTCGGCGGCGACTTCGCCCTCGGGTTCGGGGCCGGGCTCGGGGGCGTCTGCATCCGGGGGGTCGGGGATGGGTTCGCGGACGGCGACCAGGGCGGCGAGCAGGGTGGTGACCGGGACGGCGGCGACCAGGCCGATGCTGCCGATGAGAGTCCGGACGATCTCGGTGGCCAGGTGCTGGGTGGTGGCGATCTCGCCGAAGGTGCGGCCGGAGACGGAGAAGGTGATCAGCATCGGCAGGGCCGCGCCGGCGTAGGCCATGAACAGGGTGTTGACCGCCGAGCCGGCGTGGTCGCGGCCGATGCGCAGGCCCGCGGCGTACAGGCGTCGCCAGTTCAGGGCTGGGTTGGCGCGGCGCAGCTCCCACACGGCGCTGGCCTGGGTGACGGTGACGTCGTCGAGCACGCCCAGGGCGCCGATGATGATCCCGGCCAGCAGCAGGCCCTGGGTGTCCACCGGGCGGCCGAGCAGGGTGATCAGGTTGGTGGTGTCCTCGTCCAGGCCGGTCAGGTGGGTCAGGCCGACGAAGGCCGCGCCGAGGAAACCGATGAGCAGCAGGCTGGCCAGGGTGCCGAGCACGGCGGTGGAGGTCCGGGCGCTGAAGCCGTGGGTCAGGTACAGGGCGGCGAACATGATGATGCCCGCGCCGACCACCGCCACGGCCAGCGGGCTCTTCCCGGCCAGGATCGCCGGCAGCATGAAGTACATCAGCACCAGGAAGCTCAGCGCGAGCGCGCCCAGCGCGGCCAGGCCGCGCCAGCGGGCCAGCACCAGCACGGCCAGGGCGAAGATCGCGGCCAGCACGCCGAGGGGCAGGCCGCGCTGGAAGTCGACCAGTTCGTAGGCGGTGCCCTCGCGCGGGTTGCCCTCGCCGGAGTAGGCCAGCACCACCGCGTCACCGATGGTGAACTTCGGCGCGCTGGGTCCCAGCGGCACGGCAAGGCGCACGGTGGCGCCCGCGCCGGGGCCGTCGGTGAGCTTGGCCATGACCGCCTGGCAGGACTCGCCCTGGCCGCCGGAGGGGCAGGGTTCCTGGCTGACCGCGGTGACCTCGGCGTGCACCGGGGTGCGGTTGAGGCCGAGGTCGCCGCCGGTGGCCTGCCGGCTGCCGAAGGGGTAGAGCAGGATGCCGCCGAGCACCGCGGCCAGCGCCAGCGGGGCGAGCAGGGCGGTCAGCAGGGTCCGGACCCGGCGGGAGACGGGTTCGGCCGGGCCGTGACCGTGCCCGTGACCATGGCCGGTGGGTTTGCGCGGGCGGGGGCTGGCTGACACGTAATTATCTTGACGGTCGAGTCCGCGGACGGTGGAGTTGGCCCCTCACCGCCGACCTGACTGCCTGGAGCCCGCTAGTGCCCGAACTGGCCATCGCCTACAACGGACTACCACTGGACCGGGCAGGCGGGCATCGTGGTGACCCGGCGTGGCTGGCGGAGGTGCGCGCCCGGCCGGGCTCGACGGTGCTGCCGCTGTGGCGGGACCGCTGCCTGACCACCGGCGGTGTGCCGGTGGCGCTGCCCGCGGCCACCGAGGAGTCGTGGGCCGGTGCGGAGCCGGTGTTCCTCGCGCTGGACGGGCAGGACGGCCGGTTCGCCGTTGATCTGTCCGATGTGGACGAGGCCGAGGCGCTGCGCCGCTGCGGCGCGGAGTCCACTGTGGACATTCGTGCGCTGTTCCCCTCGGTGCCCGCGGCGGAGTCCACGCTGCTGGCCTACGCCAAGGGGCTGCTGCACTGGCACCGCAACCAGCGCTTCTGCGGCACCTGCGGGCACGCCACCGAGGTCCGCGACGGCGGGCACCTGCGGGTGTGCGGCGCGTCCGGGTGCGCCCGGCTGCTGTTCCCCCGGATCGAACCGGCGGTGATCGTGCTGGTCACCTCCCCCGGCGAACCCCGGCGCTGCCTGCTCGGGCGGCACCGCGGCGCGGCCGAGGGCGCGTTCTCCACGCTGGCCGGGTTCGTCGAGATCGGGGAGAGCCTGGAGGACGCGGTGCGCCGGGAGGTCGCCGAGGAGGCCGGGGTGCTGGTGGGGCCGGTGTCCTACCTGGCCTCGCAGGCCTGGCCGTTCCCGGCCGGGCTGATGGTGGGTTTCCACGCCACCGCCCTCGATGAGGCGATCGCGGTGGATGAGGCGGAGCTGGTGGAGGCGCGCTGGTTCACCGCCCAAGAGATCCGGGCGCGGGTGGCCGCGGATCCGCAAGCTTTCAAGCTGGACTCGATCGGACACCACCTGGTGGCGTCCTGGCTGAACGGAGCTGGCGCCGGCCATGGCTGAGTTCTTGACCCCGGAGCAGATCGCCCGCCGCACCGCCGCCGCGGTGGACGCCGCGGTCGCCGCGGGGCGCGAACGCGGGCTGACCGTCACCGACGCCAGGGTGCTGCACGAGGTGTTCTCGGTGGTCGTGCACCTCGCGCCGGCCCCGGTGGTGGCCCGGATGCCGGTCGTGCTGCCGGAGTCGGCCACCGTGCACACCCTGGCGCAGCGGCAGCAGGCCGAGCTGGACGTGACCTGCTGGCTGGACCAGCACGACGTGCCGGTGATCCCGCCGAGCCCGTTGGTGGCGCGCGAACCCGTGGCGCGGGATGGGTTCTCCATGACGTTCTGGCAGTTCGTCGAAGAGGACCGGAGCCGCGAGCCCGACTACGCGGTCAACGCCGAGAGCACCGCGCGGCTGCATGCCGCACTGCGCGACTACCCGGGCCGGTTGTCCTACCTGTCGGCGGCCGAACCGGACTTCATCACCGAGGGCCTCACCCAGCTCGAGCGGGGCCCCAGCCCGATCAGCGCCGCCGACGTGGCGCGGGCCCGCCGGGAGTGGGCGGAGCTGGAGCCGCTGGTGCGGTCGCGGGCCGCCTTCGAGGAGAGGTTCCCCGGTATCGACGTTCAGCCCATCCACGGGGACTCCCCGCCAGCGAACATCTTCGCCGGGGTGGACGGGCCGCGCTACGCCGACTTCGAGCTGGTCACGCTGGGTCCGGTGGAGTGGGACCTGGCCGCGCTCGGCCCCGAGCTGGCAGCCGCCTACAACCGGGGCGCGCGCCGCGAGGGCCTGCGGGAGCTGGATGCGGAGGTCTCGAAGTTCGTCAACGGCGTCGGGGTGCTGCGGGCGATCGCCTTCCTCGCGCTCGCACCGCAGCTGCCCTCGTTGGTGGACTACGTGCTGCCCTCCCTGGAGGAGTGGCGGGCCAGTTAACCCGCGTTGGCGGCGTTGGCCTTGACCGCGTCCCGGATGAACTCGGCCATGCCGGGCCGCTGCCGTTCCGGGCGGACGAGGAAGGCGAACTGCTCGGGCTCGGTGACGTAGCTTTCGGCGATGCTGACCTGCACCGGGTAGGAGCAGTCGAAGAACTTCGTCAGCATGTCCCGGTGCCGCTCGGCCAGGGCCAGCGCGGCGGGGCCGTCCGGGGCGGCGCCGGAGTCCAGCAGCTGCTCCAGGTCGCTGACCCAGGTGGCCACCCGCTCCTGGTCGGCGACCCACTCCTCCTTGGTCATGGTCGCGGCTTTGGGCATGCCCTCCTGCCACTCCTGGGTGTGGCCCCAGCGGGCCTCGGCGCGCTCGGCGTAGCCGGGTTCGGGGCGCCAGTTGCCGAAGACCTCGAACTGCTCTTGCGGGGTCAGTGCGTTGCCCATGGCTCGTGCCTCCATCGTGTGTTCGACGGCCTTGACCATCTGCTGGAGGCGTTCGATCCGGTCGGTCAGCAGGGCGTGCTGACGGCGCAGGTGTTCGCGCGGGTCCACGGCCGGGTCGTCCAGCAGGGTCGAGATCTCGTCGAGGGGGAAGCCGAGCTCGCGGTAGAACAGGATCTGCTGGAGCCGGTCCAGGTCCTCCTGCTCGTAGCGGCGGTATCCGGCCAGAGTTCGGCCGCTCGGGCTGAGCAGGCCGATCTCGTCGTAGTGGTGCAGCGTGCGCACCGTGACGCCGGCGAACCGGGAGACCTGGCCGACCGAGTAGCTCACCTTCCCCGCTCCTTTCGTTGACGGCTCCGAGCCTGTGGCCTCACGTGGCGTGAGGGTCAAGTGTGCGATCCCGGCGGGGATTTCTCGCTCCGCGGTGTAACGCTCACGCTGCGCGGAGCGACGAACCTGGCGGTCGGGCGTTGTCCCGGCCAGAAGCCGGTGCCCCGGCGCGGGAAGCTACCCCCCGACTTCCCCGCCGGGGCCGGCTGGATCTTCCAGCTAGTCCTCGCTGGCCGCCACCAGTCGCGCCGCGTGCGCCCTGACCTCGGCTCTCAGCTCTTCCGGGTGGTGGATGCGGAAGGGCCAGCCCAGCCCGGCCAGCATCATCGCCATCCCGTCCAGGCGTTCGGCACGGGTGCGCATCAGCACGCCGTCCTCGGTCTCGGTGAGGGTGGCGGTGGTGGCCGGGACGCGGCGGCGGGCTTCTTCCAGCGTGGTGCGCAGGGTGACCTGGACCTCCCAGGCGTAGGGCACCCCTGCCAGGGCCTGGGTGACGTGGCCGACCGGGTCGAAGTCCGCGGGCGGGGTGAAGGCCTGCTCGGTGATGGTGACCTCGCGGATGCGGTCCAGGCGGAAGGTGCGCAGGTCGGCGCGGTGATGGTCGTAGCCGGTGACGTACCAGCGGCCGTGGTGGAAGACCAGGCCGTAGGGGTCGAGCTCGCGGTCGCTGTCCTCGCCCTGGTAGGAGCGGTAGGCCAGGCGGACCCGGCGGCGCCGGCTGGTGGCCTCGCCGAGGGTGAGCAGGGTGCCGGTGCCGGGGGCGCGGGCCTGGCGCGGGGCGAGGGTGAAGTCCAGGGCCTCGCGCACCGCGGCGGTGCGTTCGCGCAGCTGAGCCGGCAGCACCCGCTGGAGCTTGGCCAGTGCGCTGTCCACGGCGGGGGCGGTGGTGGCCAGGCCGAGGCGGGCCCCGGCGAGCAGGCCGAGGACGACCGCGACGGCTTCCTCGTCGGTGAACATCAGCGGCGGCAGCTTGTAGCCGGGCAGCAGCCGGTAGCCGCCGTAGCGGCCGCGTTCGGCCTGCACCGGGATGCCGAGCTCGGCCAGGCGGGTGGCGTAGCGGCGCACGGTGCGCTCATCGACCTCCAGGCGGCGGGCCAGCTCCGCGCCGGTGAGCCGGTGGTGGGCCTGGAGCAGTTCCAGCAACGCCAGGATCCGCGTCGTCGGATGTGACACGGGCCACTCCCCTGGTGAATCCGGGCGGATACTGTCCGGATTTGATCCTAGCGTTCTCACCAGCGGAAACAATGACTGGGAGGACAGAGAGATGGCGAACATCGTGCTGGTGGGCGGGGCGTGGCTGGGCGCGTGGGCGTGGCGGGCAGTCACGCCGAGGCTGCGCGAGGCCGGGCATCAGGTGCATGCCGTGACGCTGACCGGTTTCGGCGACCGAGCGCACCTGGGCACCCCGGAGACGAACCTGTCCGACCACGTCCAGGACGTGATCGCCGCGATCGAGGCCGAGGAGCTCACCGACGTGGTGCTGGTCGGGCACAGCTACGCCGGGGCGGTGGTCACCGTGGTCGCCGACCGGATCCCGCAGCGGCTGGCCAAGGTGATCTACGTGGCCGGGGTGACCCCGCGGCACGGCCAGCGGCTGTTCGACCTGGCCGAGGGCGTGGAGGAGATCATGCAGGCCATGGCCGACGCCGAAGGCCAGGGCTGGCGGATCCCGTTCATCGGCGATGAGATCCTGGACGCCTACTACGGCGAGCACGGCCTGACCGGCGAGCACCTGGCCTGGCTGCGCAGGCATGCCGAGGGCGTGCCGATCGCCACCCACCGCGAGGTCATCGAGCTGACCGCCCCGGACTCCTCGCCGGTGCCGCGGGTGTTCCTGCACTGCACCGGCGACGGCCCGGCCCACGAACTGCCCGGCTACGGACGCGAGTGGGTGCGCGCGGAGATCGGCACGGGGCATTGGCCAATGGCCACCAAGCCGGTCGAGCTGGCGGCGTTGCTCGACCGGCTGGTGGTCGCCTGAGCTGTCCCGGCATGACAGCTCGGAGGGCTCCCGCAGGGAAACGGGGGTGAAGTCGTGGTTGCCGAACCGGTGGCGGCCGGGTTGCAGGCCCGGAAAACCCGCCGCCACCGGGGCGGCTTGCCCGCGTAGTGGCTTGTGGCGCCTACGCGGGAGTCCTGGACCAGAACAGCTCGCCGATGCTGAAGTCGGGCACCGCGGCCACGCTGGTCACCGCCAGGGTCTGCATCTGCGCCTGGTCAGGGCCACTGGCCCAGACCACCCGGTAGCGCCGCAGCTCCCGGTCGTAGCGCACCGACACGCTCACCCCCGAACGTGCCGAGAGCAGGGTCGCCAGGCGTCGGGCGCTGCGGGCTCTGCTGCTCATGGTGCTCATTCCGCTGGGAACCGCGCGAAGCACCCTCTGGAGAAGTTCCATAACAGAAGCCCTTCCGAATACTCCGCGCGGTCGCTTGTGTGCTATCTGTGGTTAGAGCAGACCAGTGGTGGGCCGGCTAGCGGAAGATGTGCGTGGACTCACGCGCCTCTCACGCCGACTCACGCCTCGGCGGTGGAGGCGGCGGCATGGTGTCTGACGATGAACCCACGAGTGAGGATGTCGCGCACCTGGACGCGTTCATCGCCGAGCTGCGGCGATGGCGCGATGTTCGCGGCCTGTCCCGGACGGCGCTGGCCAACGCCATGGGCTACAGCCGTTCCTACGTCTCCAAGGTCGAGAGCGCGCACGAGCGGCCGTCCCGGGAGTTCGCCAAGGCCGCCGACGAGGCGTTGCGGGCGGCGGGGGCGCTGCGGCGGGCCTGGCGGGACTACGACAACCACCGCCCGGCGGCGATCCGGCTGGTGCAGCCCAGCCCGGAGTTCGGGGTGGACACCGCCACCGGCTCCAGCCTGCTGGTCGAGCACGACGACGCCGCGCTGCACTTCGACGGCCACTCCTACCGGGCCACTATGCGCCGCAAGCTGGTCAACTCCGGCACCGAGCCGATCACCCGCTACCTGATCCGGATCGCGGTGGACCGCTATCCGGACAACCCGGAGCAGTCCAACCGGCTCTACCGGGACAACCCGCTGACCTGGAACGAGCTGGAGCTCTCCGCCTGGTGGGGTGAGGGCAGGGCCGAGCCGATGCACTGGGTGGCCCAGCACGACCGGGACGCCTTCAAGGAGGTGTGGCTGCTCTTCGCCAACGACAGCGGCCACTTCCCGCTGTATCCGGGGCAGAGCACCTGGATCGAGTACACCTACGCCGTGCGCGCGGAGAAGTGGGGCCCGTGGTTCCGCCGCGCGGTGCGCCTGCCCACCAAACGGCTCTCGATGCGCCTGGACTTCCCCGCCGAGCTGGAGCCCACGGTGTGGGGGCTGCACACCTCGATGACCGCGGAGGCGATGCCGTTTCGCACCGCCATCGACGAGCGCCGCGAACGCGGCCGCCGGATCTACTCCTGGGCCACCGAGGACCCGCCGCTGCACGCCCGCTACCGGCTGGAATGGCATTTCCGGGCCGCGGCGAAGGTGGAGGAGGTGCGCTCGCAGCGGCCGAGTGAGGTGATGCAGGCCCTGGGGGTGTTGCAGCGGGACGATCCGTTGTTACACCGTCCGGCTCGCCCGTTCGTGCTGCCCGATGAGGCTGAGGATGCGCGCCGGGTGCTGCACGAGCTGTGCACCGCGGCCAAGCGGATCTGCCGCGCGCACACCTTCGGCAAGGGCATGGGCCTGGCCGCCAACCAGCTGGGCATCGACCGGGCGGCGGCGCTGGTGCTGCCACCGGGCAGCGAGGATGTGATCACGCTGCTCAACCCTCGCATCATCGAGATCGGCGACCAGACCGACGAGCAGTACGAGGGCTGCCTGAGCTTTTTCGACGTCAGGGGCCTGGTGACCCGGCCGCTGGCCTTGCACGTGGAGCACCAGGAGCTCTCCGGCGCGCGGCGGATCACCATCTTCAGCCACGGGGTGGCGCGGCTGGTCGCGCACGAGGTTGATCACCTGCACGGGGTGCTCTACCCGGAGCGGATGCGCACCGACGCGGAGTCCATCCCGGTGGAGGAGTACACCGGAACTGGGATGAACTGGGAGTACTAGTTCCTCTACGGTGCCGCCCATGAGCGAACCCGTGTGGTGGCCGCAGGCGCTGGCCTGGATCGAGGACAACCTGGGCGGCCGGGTGCGCACCGGCGAGGTGACCCGGGTGCGGGAGATGCCGTGGTCGACGGTGGCCACCGTGCCGACCGGGACCGGCACGCTGTGGTTCAAGGTCAACGGCCCCGGCCTGCGCTACGAGGCCGGGTTGCTGCGGGCGCTGGGGTCGCTGGCCCCGGAGCGGGTGCTCGTCCCGCTGGCGGTGGAGCCGGAGCTGGGCTGGGCGCTGCTGCCCGACGGTGGCACCACGTTGCGGGAGCTGTCGGAGACCGGGCTGGCGGAGTGGGCGCGGATGCTCGGTGAGTACGCCCAGCTGCAGCGCAGCCTGCTGCCGCACTCGGCGGACTTCCTCGGCCTCGGCGTGCCCGACCTCTCCCCCGCCGCGCTGCCCGTCGAGCTGGACCGGCTGCTGGATGCGCACGAGCTGCCCGAGCTCGCCGCGGCGCGGCCGAGGGTGCTGGAGCTGTGCGCGGAGCTGGCGGACTCGCCGGTGCCGATGGGGTTGCAGCACGATGACCTGCACGATGCCAACGTCCTGGTCGACGCCGGAGGCCGGTACCGGTTCTTCGACTGGGGCGATGCCAGCGTGGCGCACCCCTTCGGCACGCTGCTGGTCTCGCTGCGGGTGGCCTGCAAGAAGTTCGAGCTGACCCCTGAGGATCCGGAGATCCTGCGGTTGCGGGATGCCTACCTGGAGCCGTGGTCGGACCTGGGCACACCCGTGGAGCTGGCCCGCACCGCCACCGTGGCCGCCCAGCTCGGCGCCATCGGCCGGGCACTGGCCTGGGAGCGGGCGCTACTCGGGGCGGATGAGGCGGCGCTGGCGGAGTGGGCCGATGCGGTGCCCGGCTGGCTGGGCGAGCTGCTCACCGGCCCCGACCTGGCCGCACGGCGCTGATGTTCACCCAGACCCCGGGCCCGGAGCTGGCCGCGGCGGCGGTACGGCTGGGCGTGGCCCCGCTGGAGCGGCTGCCGCTGTGGGCCGCGCACTGGCTGGCCGAGGATCGTGACGGTCCTGACCTGCGCATCCTGGCCGGGATGAGCGGGCAGGACTTGGCTGAGGTGCGTTCGGTGCTGCCCTGGGCGCTGGCCCAGGCCGGCGCGCCGGAACCGGAGCTGGCGGCGGCGGCGCGAGTGGTGTTCACCGCGGTGGCCCGGCGCTGTGCCGACGGCCTCGACGGCGAGGAGCAGGTGCTGGCGGCGGTGGAGCGGATCTGCCGGGCCACCGGCTACGCCGATGAGGTGCTCACCGCGCCGCTGGCGCAGGTGCTGGCGGTGGAAGGCGAGTGGCACCACCCCGGTGGGCGGGAGCGGGCGGAGTTGCGCGCGGAGATCCAGGCTGCGGTGACGGCCCAGCTGGCGTCTTAGGCGGCGTCGGATTGCGGGGTGGGCAGGGCCGCGCGCAGGGTGAGCAGGAAACGGCCGCCGGAGCAGGTGACGTCCAGGCCGGTGACCGCGGCCAGGATCAGCGCCAGGCCCCCGCCGTGCGGGCGGCGCAGCGCGGCCGGGCAACCAGTGGCCGCGGTGGGCGCGAAGCCCTCGCCCTGGTCGCTGACCTGGATCAGCAGCTCGTCCTCGGCCAGGGCGAGGGTGATGCCGACCGCGGCGCGCGGGTCGGCGGCGTTGCCGTGCTGGATGGCGTTGGCCACCGCCTCCCGCACCGCCTGGCCCAGCAGCTGGGCCTGGGCGGGCGGGAACAGGCGGGCCAGCACCGGGGCCACCGCAGCGCCCACCGCGGGTAGCCGGTGCGCGTCGCTGCCGATCTCCAGGCTGAGCACGATCATCGAGGGGACCTCCCACGGCGGCGGGAAGCGGATCAACTTGCCCTTCAGCCGCTGCTGCGCTGCCACACCAGCTCCGCGACGTCGAGTTCGGCCACCTCCTCGGCGTACTCGGTAGCCAGCTCGCGCATGGACTCCCGGTCAGGACCGCCGCTCCACTGGACCTGGTAGCGGCCGGCTGCCCGGTCGTAGCGCACCACCACGTAGGCGCCGGTGCGCGCGGTCAGCAGACTGGCCAGACGACGGGCGTGACGTGCTCGGAGACTCATCAGCGCTCACCCCTTCCCGGCCTTGAGGCAACCATTCCGACCGCCCGCTCCGGGAGGCCGTGCCCGCCTTCACGCGCGTCTCACGCCGGTTCACTGCGCCGAGCGAGGCTTCCCTGACTACGGCGGCGCGCCGAGCCCGGTTCACCCTGCTGAGCACGATCGCGATCACCACAGCCGTGGTGGCCGCCAGCCACGGGAACACTGAGACCAGCTCGGAGAAGGCGCTGAGCAGCGGCTTTCCCACGCCGACGGTGCCTGCCACCACGGCTGCGGTGACCAGTGGCGGTTGCACGGCCACCGCGAACAGGCCACGGGCATCCACCACGAGGGCGGCGGCCACACAGCCCAGCGCGATTCCGGCCGGGAACAACGACCCGCCGAGCCAGCCGCCGAGGGCGGCCGCCGCGAGGGCGAGCAGGACCGCGGCCCACCAGGGCAGGCGGGAGGTGGACGGCCGCCGGTGAGGGGGGTGGACACCGGCGGCCGCCCGGTCGTGGCGGTCAGTTGACACAGGGGATCCCGGCGGCGTCGATGGGCTGCTGGGCGGTGTTGTTGGCCACCGGCTTGACCCGGCCCACCGGGCCGCCTGCCGGGGTGCCACCGGACTTGCCCGCGGCGCTGGCCGGGGTGCCGTCGCCCCCGTTGAGCAGGTCCTGGATGAAGGAGCGGACCTTGGCCGGGTCGACCTCGACCGCGACGCCGTCGCCGGGGGTGGCCAGGTTGGACCGCAGGGTCGGGATGGTGTGGAACTGGATCTTGCCACCGGAGAGGCCCTGCACCTGCTGGGCGAAACCGAGCAGGTCCCAGCCGGAGTCCAGCACCACCGAGCGGGTCAGGGCGTCGATGAGGTCCTTGACCTTGCCAGGGTCGGTCAGGGTCCCGGCGGAGAGCACCTGGTTGGCCAGTCCGGCCAGGAAGGCCTGCTGGCGGCGCACCCGGTCCAGGTCACCGCCGGGCAGGCCGTGGCGCTGACGGACGAACTTCAGCGCGTCCACCCCTTCCAGCACCTGCTTGCCTGCGGGGAAGTTCGCGCCGGAGAAGTCATCGCGCACCGGCTTGTTCAGGCAGACCGGGATGCCGCCGACGGCCTTGGTGATCTCGCTGAAGCCGTAGAGGTTGATCTCGGCGAAGTGGTCCACGGTCAGCCCGGTGAGCTTGGCCACAGTGCTGATCAGGTTCTTGCGGCCCGCGGTGACCGACTCCTTGTCCACGGTCGCGGCGTCCTTGCCCTGGCCGCGCAGCTCCTTGGCCTTGGCCAGCTTGGCGCGGGCGTAGGCGGAGTTGAGCTTGTGCTTGCCGAACCCGCCGGAGATGTCCACATAGGAGTCCCGCGGCAGGGAGACGGCGAAGGCCTTCTTGCTCGGGTCGGCCGGAACGTGCACCAGCATCATGGTGTCGGTGTTCTGCTCGCCGTTGGCATCCCCGGCCTGCAGGGCGTCGAGGACCTCGCGGGAGAGCGGGTGGCCCTGGGCGTCGGTGCGGGAGTCCACGCCGACCAGCAGGATGTTGGTGTCGGTGCCGGGCGCCTTGGGCAGCACCGGGTCGCCCTTGTCGTCGGTGATGACGTTGTCGGTGGCCAGGCCCACGGTGGCCTGCCGGTAGGTCAGGTAGCCGGCGGCGGTGGCGGTCAGCGCGGCGACGGAGACCAGCACCAGGCCGGTCTTGCCTATGCCGGAGAGCACCCGGCGGGTCGAGGTTTTCTTCTGCTCGGTCATCGGGCTCATTTCAGGTAATCGGTCAACAGAGCGGGGGTCAGGTTGTTCGCGCGGGCCTGGTCCACGAATGCCTGGACGTCCTGCTCGAAGGTGGTGCGGAAGTGCATGAGCACGATGGAGCCGGGCCGGAACTCGTGCGGCCCGCTGAACTGCACCTTGCCGTTGCTGATCTCCGAGCCCCAGTGCACGACCCACTTGATCCCGGCCTCACCGGCGGCCTTGAGCGTGGTGTCGTCGAAGTTGCCAAACGGCGGCCGGAACAGCGTCGGCCGCGCGCCGAACTCCCGCGCGTAGGTGTCGGAGACCGGGCCGATCTCCGCGCGCTGGTCCTCAAGGGACTTGCCCTTGAGGTTGGGGTGGCTCTCGGTGTGGTTCTCGATCGCGCTGCCGGTGGCATCGCGCAGGCCCTTGTAGAAGCCGGGGTCCTGCTTGACGTAGGAATTGGTCAGGAAGAACGTCGCCTTGACCCCGCTGCGCCGCAGGATGTCGATCATGTCAGGGCGGCGGGTGGCGCCGTCGTCGATGGTCAGGAACACCACCCGGTCCTGGGTGTCGACCTTGTAGACCACCTTGGCCGGCTCCCCGCCCGGCACCGGCCGCGACGCCGGATCCGGCGAGAAGTCAGGCGTGCTCGGTGGCGCGTCACTGGCCACCGGCTCCGGGGTCCCGGCGGTGTTCCGGTTCAGCAGCAACGCCACCACGATCAACGCGAGCACGGCGATGGCCACGTAGCGGAACGGACCGAGACGCTGGAGCATGAGCACAACTCCCCGAAGTTGTCTGAGCAGGTCGAACTCGACGCTAAGCGGGTATTGACTCGGCCGTCCGACGGTTCTGTAACAGCCACCCGGCACTCCCCCACCAGGCAGGTAACACCCCGTTCGAGGCCGTGTGCCGATGCGGCCGCGCCGTGGTTGCCTGGGCACAATGAGCGGCATGCGAGCACGGATCGGCGCCTGGGCGGCAACCGCCGCCCTGCTGACCGTCGCCGGCTGCGCCACTGTCGGCGGAGTCCAGATCGAAGGACCGGCCAGCCAGGTCAAAGCACCCCCGACCAGCCCGCCCACCAGCAGCGGGCAGGCCCCCAGCGCCGATGCCATCGCCATCCTGCGCGCCGACCCGCTGGTCGGGGAGAAGATCAAAACCCAGCTCAAGCCCTGCGGGGACAGCCGCTACCCGGTCGACGTCCGCTTCGATGACCTCACCGGTGACGGCAACCCCGAGCTGATCGCCTCGGTGCGCGCCTGCTCCGGCAGCCAGGCCGCCCCCTATGCCACCCGCGGCGTGCTAGGCAACTTCATCTACGAGCTCACCGCCACCCCGGCCAAACGACTCTTCGGCTCCGAGGACCCCGGCGGCGGCATCAAGGTCGAACCCGGCATCGGGTTCGTGCTCAGCCACCCGGTCTACGAACCAGCCGACCGCAGCTGCTGCCCCAGCGGCGCCGAGGCCACCGTCTACCGCTGGACCGGCACCGTCTTCGAGGAGTACAAGTGAGCGGCTTGCACGTGCTGCTGGTCGAGGACGACGACGTCATCCGCGAGGCCACCCAGCTGACCCTGGAACGCGACGGCTTCACCGTCACCGTGGCCGCCGACGGCCTCACCGGCCTGGCCGCCTACCGCCAGGACCGCCCCGACGTCGCCCTGCTCGACATCATGCTGCCCGGCCTCAACGGCGTCAGCCTCTGCCGCCAGATCCGCGAGGAGGGCCCCACCCCGGTGATCATGATGTCAGCCCGCTCCGACCCCGTCGACGTCGTCCTCGGCCTGGAAGCAGGCGCCGACGACTACGTCACCAAACCCTTCGACTCCACCGTGCTGGTCGCCCGCATCCGCGCGGTGGCCCGCCGCATGGTCCGCGCCGAACGCGAGCCCGAGGACACCGTGCTGCGCTTCGGCGACCTGGAGATCCACAAACACGGCCTGGAAGTCCGCCTGGCCGGCCAACCGGTCGAGCTGACCCCCACCGAACTGCGCCTGCTGCTCTGCTTCGCCGAGTCCCCCGGCAGCGTCCTGACCCGCGACGTCCTGCTGGAACAAGTGTGGGACTACCAGTGGGGCGGGGACTCCCGCGTGGTCGACGTGCACGTCCAGCGCCTGCGGGTCAAGATCGGCCAAGACCGCATCGAGACCGTCCGCGGCTTCGGCTACAAACTCCGGACCTGAACCCCATGTTCCTCGCCACCCTGCGCTGGCGGCTCAGCGCCGTCATCGCCGTGGTCAGCGCCCTGGTCGCCATCGCGCTGAGCATCCTGGTGCACACCGAGTTCGAGCGCTCCCAGCTCGCCGACGCCCGCCGCCTGCAGGACGAACGCGTCCAGCTCGTGCTGCGCGAGTACGGCATGACCGGCACCGCCACCCTCGGCGCCGACCTGGACTCCCCCGAACTGCCCCGCGACCTGCGCGAAGCCGTCCGCGGCGGCCACCGCGCCACCTACCTGCAACGCGAGCACGGCCAGGCCTGGATCTGGGCCGCGGCCGAAACCGACGGCCGCGTGCTGTCCATCCGCACCAGCTACGCCGACAAGGACGACGCCCTCGACCAGCTCGACCAGGTCCTGCTCATCGGCTCCGCCGCGGTCGTCGTGCTCGGCACCCTGCTCGGCGTCGTCCTGGGCGCACGCCTGTCCCGCAGACTGCGCCTGGCCGCCGCCGCGGCCCGCCAGGTCGCCGACGGCGACACCGACGTCCGGGTCCGCGACGCCATCGGCACCCGCCCCGCCGACGAGACCGCCGAGCTCGCCCAAGCCGTCGACGCCATGGCCGACGCCCTCCAGGAACGCCTGGCCGCCGAACAGCGCGTCACCGCCGACATCGCCCACGAGCTGCGCACCCCGGTCACCGGCCTGGTCACCGCCGCCGAGCTGCTGCCACCAGGACGACCGGCCGAGATGGTGCGCGACCGGATCAAAGCCCTGCGCGGACTCGTCGAAGACGTCCTGGAAGTCGCCCGCCTGGACACCGCCACCGAACGGGCCGAGCTCACCGAGCTCGACCTGCTCACCTTCCTGCGGCGCCGGGTCACCGCCGTCATCCCCGAAGCCGAGGTCAGCGGCGAGTCCGAGACCGTGCTCACCGACCCCCGCCGCCTGGAACGCATCCTGGTCAACCTGCTGCACAACGCCCGCCGCCACGGACAACCACCGATCGAGGTCACCGTCTCCGGCCGCACCCTGCGGGTACGCGACCACGGCCCCGGCTTCGCCCCCGACCTGCTGCGCGACGGACCCAGCCGCTTCCGCACCGGAGCCAGCGACCGGGGCAGCGGCCACGGCCTCGGCCTGACCATCGCACTGGCCCAGACCAAGGTCCTCGGCGGCACCCTCACCCTGACCAACGCCGAAGACGGCGGCGCCCAGGCCACCCTGGAACTGCCCGCCGGCTCAGCCCTCGGCGGCGGCGGTGTCCCCGCCGGTTGACCCGCCCACCGTGGCGTCCTCCGACGGTCGCTCCGCCCGCACCAGACCAGCCAGCGGCCCGGAGTCGTTGACCTTCCACACATACGGCCGGTGCTCGGTGTAGTGGATCACCGACACCGAAGCCGGATCCACCAGGATCCGCTGGAAGGAGTCCAGGTGCGACCCCAGCGCGTCAGCCAGGATCGCCTTGATCACGTCCCCGTGGCTGCACGCCACCCAGATCGACTCCGCCCCGTGCTCGGCGCTGATCCGCGCATCGTGCTCCCGGACCGCCGCCACCGCCCGCGCCGAGACCGCCGCCAGCCCCTCGCCACTGGGGAACACCGCCGCCGAAGGGTGCTGCTGCACCACCTTCCACAGCGGCTCGGCCAGCAGGTCCTTGATCGCCTTGCCGGTCCAGTCCCCGTAGTCCACTTCGGACAGACGAGGCTCGGTCACCGGCACCAGCTCCCGCGCCGCGGCCAACGGCGCGAGCGTCTCGGCGCACCGCTGCAACGGCGAGGACACGATCCGGGCGATCGGCACCCCGGCGAACCGCTCCACCAAAGCCTCGGCCTGGACCTGGCCGTCGGCGTGCAACCCGACCCCCTCAGCCCGGCCGGCCAGGGTGCCGGCGCCATTGGCCACCGACCGTGCATGCCGCAGAAGGATGAGCGTCGCCACCCCGGCAGCTTACGGGCAACCAAGGTCAACGAACCGGGTGACCTCCGCCCGTTCCGCGCGCGCCACCCGGCCTGCCCTGTTACCACAGAGCACATGTCCCACACCACGCGCCTGGCCCGCGGCCTGCTCGCCCTGGCCACCCTCAGCGCCCTGTTCGCCGCCCCCGCCGCCGCGACCCCGGCCCCCGCGGCCACCCCCGCCTGTGCCGCCCCCGCCGCCGGACCCTGCGTTGACGGCTGCCGCCGCAAGAAGGAGGACGGCCTGCGCAACTGCGACCTCGCCCACGACCGCTGCCTGCGCAACGGCACCGACGCCCGCAAGTGCCGGGAACAACGGCTGCGCTGCCGCAACCTCGTCGAGGACAGCCACCGTCGCTGCCTGGCCACCTGCACCCGCCGCAGCGCCTAGGCCGCGCCGGTCCGGCCGCCGGCGGCACGACCCCGGTCAACCGCGCCATTCCACCCACACCGGCACGGCCGGGCTGCTAGGACAGACGTTATGTCCCACACCACCCGCCTCACCCGCGGCCTGCTCGCCCTGGCCACCCTCGGCGCGCTCTTCGCCGCCCCGGCCGCCGCGGCCACTCCCGCCCCGGCGCCCGCCCCCGGTTGCGCTCAGGAGGCCGCCGCGGGCCCGTGCACCGACGACTGCCTGCGCAAGCGCACCGATGGCCGCCGCAGCTGCGACCTCAAGTACGACCAGTGCCGCGCCAGCGGCCAGCCCGCCGCCCGGTGCCAGGACCTGTTCCGCACCTGCACCGCCGCGGTGGACCACAGCTACCGGCTCTGCCTGCAGCGCTGCACCCGCCGCGCCGACGGTCAGGTCGCCGACATGTAGCCAGAGGACAGCATCGCCAGCACGAACAGCCCCACCACGACCCGGTACCAGACGAAGACGTACACGCTGTGCTTGGCCACGTACTTCAACAACCAGGCGATGGTCACATACCCGATGGCGAAGGCGACCGCGGTGGCCACGATCATCTGCGCGATGCTCGGCGCGTTCGCCCCGCCCCGCTCGAAGACATCCGGCAGCGAGAACACCCCCGCCGCCACCACAGCCGGGATGGCCAGCAGGAACGAATACCGGGTCGCCGCCGCCCGGTCCAGCCCGATGAACAGCCCCGCGGTGATCGTCCCGCCCGACCGCGACACCCCCGGGACCAGGGCCATCGCCTGCGCGCAGCCCATGATGATCCCGTCCTTGAGCGTCATCTGCTCCACGCTGCGCCGCTGCCGCCCGTACAGCTCAGCTGCACCCAGCACCAGCCCGAACACCACCAGTGTGGTGCCCACGATCCACAGGTTCCGGCCACTGGTGCGGATCTCGTCCTTGAACAGCAGCCCCAGCACACTGATCGGGATGGTGCCGATGATCACGTACCAGGCCAGCTTGTAGTCATGCGTCCGCCGCACCTCCGCGCTGGCGAACCCGCGGAACCAGGTGCCCACCAGCCGGAAGATGTCCTTGGCGAAATAGATCAGCACCGCCGCCTCGGTGCCCAGCTGGGTCACCGCGGTGAAACTCGCACCCGCGTCCCTGCCGAAGAACAGCTCGGAGACGATGCGCAGGTGACCGGAGCTGGAGATCGGCAGCATCTCGGTCAGCCCCTGGACCACGCCAAGGACAAGAGCCTCAAGCCAGGTCATGGCCTAGACCACCATCCCGCGGTCGCCAGTGCGTGCGATGACTCGGTCGGCGACCGCGAGATGTTGCGACACTTACCCCACTCCAGCTGCTTCCAAGGCTTCGACCGCGACGCGAAGGGACAGCGTCGCCTCGTCAAGATCTTGCAGCATCGCCGAAACGGTCAGCGTGGTGACCCCCGCCTGCGCGAAGGCCCGCATCCGCTCGGTGATCCGCTCCTTGGGTCCCAGCAGCGAGGTCGCGTCGATGAACTCCAGCGGCACCGCCGCCAGCGCGCCCTCGTAGTCCTTGGCCAGGAACTTGTCCTGCACCTGTTGGGCCTGTTCCCCGAAGCCCATCCGGGTGGCCAGGTCCTTGTAGAAGTTCTTCTGCTTGCTGCCCATCCCGCCCAGGTACAGCGAGGCATACGGCCGCACCTTGTCCGCACACGCCTGCCAGTCCTCGCCCACGACCAGCGGCACGGTCGGCACGACGTCGAAGCCCTCCATCGTCTTGCCCGCCCGCTCGCGGCCGAGGCGGATGGACTCCAGGCTCTCCGCGGAGTGCTCGGGGGAGAAGAACACCCCCAGCCAGCCGTCGGCGATCTCGCCGGTCAGCTCCAGGTTCTTCGGGCCGATGGAAGCCAGGTAGATCGGGATGTGCTCCCGCGCCGGGTGCACGGTCAGCGTCAGCGCCTTGCCGGGGCCATCCGGCAGCGGCAGCGTGTAGTGCTGGCCCTGGTACTTCAGCCGCTCGCGGGCCAGCGCCTTGCGCACGATCTCCACGTACTCGCGGGTGCGGCCCAGCGGCTTGTCGAAGCGCACACCGTGCCAGCCCTCCGAGACCTGCGGCCCCGACACCCCGAGACCCATCCGGAACCGGCCGTCGGAGAGCGTGTCCAGGGTCGCCGCGGTCATCGCCGCCATCGCCGGGGTGCGCGCCGGGATCTGGAAGACCGCCGAACCGACGTCGATGCGTTCGGTCTGCGCCGCGATCCAGCTCAGCACGGTGGGCGCGTCGGAGCCATAGGCCTCCGCGGCCCAGACCACGGAGTAGCCGAGTCGATCGGCCTCCTTGGCCAGGTCAAGGTTCTCGGCGTCGTTACCGGCGCCCCAGTATCCGAGGTTCAGCCCAAGTCGCACCCGCCGAACCTTACTCGCTAGTAACAAACCCGGTAGGCGACCGTGACACCGGTCACACGACCGAGTGACCCGCCGCCACGCCCCAGCTACCCACAACCGGATGGCCGAGCACCTATCGTTGACCGCCGTGGAACAGCGACAGCTCGGCCGCAGCGGCCTCCGCGTCTCCCGCACGGCACTCGGCACCATGTCCTGGGGACGCGACACCGACGCCGACGAAGCCGCCAACCTGCTGCTCGCCTTCCTCGAAGCCGGCGGCACCCTCATCGACACCGCCGACGTCTACAACGACGGCCTCAGCGAAGAAATCCTCGGCAGCCTGCTCGGCGACACCATCCCCCGCCACGACCTCGTCCTGGCCACCAAAGCCGTCGCCCGCCGCACCGAAGGCCCCTTCGGCGGCGGCGCCTCCCGCGGCGCCCTGCTCACCGCACTGCACGACTCCCTGCGCCGCCTCAACACCGACCACATCGACCTCTGGCAACTCCACGCCTGGGACGCCAGCACCCCCATCGAGGAAACCCTCGCCGCCCTCGACACCGCCGTCACCAGCGGAAAAGTCCGCTACACCGGCATCTCCAACTACTCCGGCTGGCAAACCGCCACCGCCGCCGCCCGCCAGCACGCCCTGCACAGCCCCGCACCCCTGATCTCCACCCAGGTCGAATACTCACTCCTGGAACGCGGCGTCGAACGCGAAGTCATCCCCGCCGCCACCCACCACGGCCTCGGCCTGCTCCCCTGGGCCCCACTCGGCCGCGGCGTGCTCACCGGCAAATACCGCAACGGCACCCCAGCCGACTCCCGCGGCGCCAGCCCGCACTACGCCCCCTACGTCGAACACCACCGCACCGAACGCACCGCCCGCATCGTGCAAGCCGTCGCCACCGCCGCCGACGGACTCGGCACCTCACCACTGGCCGTCGCCCTCGCCTGGGTCCGCGACCGCCCCCTGGTCGTCGCCCCCGTCATCGGCGCCCGCGACACCGCCCAACTCGCCGGCATCCTCGCCGCCGAAGACCTCACCCTGCCCCCGGCCATCCGCGCCGCCCTCGACGACGTCAGCGCGATCGAGCTCAGCTACCCCGAACGCCCACTGCCGTGACCATCGACCGCAACAACGCCCCCACCGCACGCCGATCCGCCGGATCCACACCCTCCACCGGCGACTCCTGCACCCACTCCACATCCGCCCGGCCCGGCACCGACGGAGCGTCCGCCCGGTAGACCACCAACCGGGCCACCCCACGCCGCAACACGAACGAGAACTCCCGCCCATCAGCCAGGTGCCCGTGGCCGTGCGCCTGCTCCCCCACCCGCAGCCCCTCCAGCACGAACGAACCCCGCGAACTGGTCGAGTTCATCGGAAGACTCCTCACCGGGCGGGGCGACTCAGGGCGGACACGGCCAACACGGTAATACTTCGCCTAACAACTACTACGAGTTACAGGTCGTGGAGTTGTTCACACCCGGAACGTGACGAGAGCGTGAACTTCCGGGATGCTGAACGCACCACGGCCAACACGGGAGGAACCAGAGTGCGTCGGCTGATGGCGGCCCTTCTCACCGGAACAGTCCTGCTCACCGGCTGCACCACCAGCCAGGACAACACCACCGAGCAGCCACCGGACGAGATCGTCCCCGCCACCCCCGCCACCGCCCCGCACCGCGGCGCGGTCCCCGCCGGCACCGTGACCCCCCTGCCCGGCAAGGCCACCGCCCTGCTGCACGACGAGACCACCCAGACGGTCGCCATCGCCGTCAGCGACCCGGCCCGCCTGCTGCTCTACCCCGACGGCAACCTCGCCGCCACCCCCCGCGAGCTCCCGCTGCCCGGCCCGGTCGACCAACTGTCCCTGGTGGACGGAAAACTGCTCGCCCCGGTGCGCGCCAACGGAAAACTCCTCCGCATCACCCTGCCCGAAGGCACCGTCGACACCCTCGACGTCACCGGCGGCCCACTCTCGGCCACCCAGGTCGGCGACCGCACCATCGTCGCCCTGCGCGAACCCGGCCAGGGCATCGCCGTGCTCAACGCCCAGGGCAAGCTCGAACGCACCATCACCCAGGGCTTCCGCGGCGTCAGCGCCGTGCTCCCGGCCGGCAAGAAGGTCGCCGTCCTCGACGAGCTCCGCACCGCCCTCATCGAGGTCGACCCCGCCACTGGCGAACTCGGCGCCGGCCTGCGCGCCGGCGACGCCGCCACCCGCGCGGTCACCGACCGCTTCGGCCGCATCCTGCTCGTCGACACCCGAGCAGGCGAACTACTCGCCTTCTCCACGAACCCGCTGATCATGCGCCAGCGCTACCCCGTGCCAGGGGCGCCCTACGGGATCGCCTACGACCGCACCAGGGACCTGGCCTGGATCACCCTCACCGAACGCGACGAGGTGGTCGGCTACCACGTGGCCACCGGCTCGCCGGAGGAGAAGTATCGCTTTGCCACCGTGCACCAGCCCAACTCGGTCGCGGTGGATCCGAAGAGCGGACGCGTACTGGTCGCCTCCGCCGACGGAGGAGGGGTACAGGTGGTGCAACCATGAGTGCCGCAACCGACGGGGCGGTAGCCGACGGGGACTGGGAGTACCAGCCGCTGCGCATCCCACCGGGAATCTCCCGGCGCGCGGCGGCCACCCAGCTCGCCATCCACGCCGAGTTCGCCGGGTGGGAGCTGTCCAGGGTGCTGCTGTTCTCCGACGGCACCCGCAAGGTCTGGCTCCGCCGGAAACGACGGCCAGCCCACGCCGGTCTACCCGGAGTCATCATCTGAGCCCGGCAACCAGCTGAGCCACCGCACCACACACCGCCGCGTCGCGGCCCTCTCCTTTCCTTGTGCTGTTCGGGTGCTAACAAATCCGACGAGTCCGACGCTGATAGGACCACGCAGCCACCCCCGCGGCGACCCCGAACCCGCCGAACCCCACCGCGCCCACCAGCGCCACCCACACCGGCGACTCCGCACTTCCCGGCAGCCAGCCCAGCAGGACCATCGCCACCCAGCCCAGCCCCGCCACCCCGTACGGCCCGAGCAACGCCGCCAGCCCAGCAGGACCATCGCCACCCAGCCCAGCCCCGCCACCCCGTACGGCCCGAGCAACGCCGCCAGCCACGCGGGCCCCAGCAGCAGCCACCTCGGCACCCGCTCCCCCCATGGCCGCACCAGCGCCAGCAACAGCACCATGCCGGCCAGCGCAGCCAGCGCGGTGGCATCCAGCCCGTACCGCGCCAGCAGCCCGTAGAGCCCCCGCCCCGCGCCCACCAGGTCTGGCGCCACGCTGTCGCCCAGCTGGAAACCCCAGGCCCACAACGCTTTCATCACCACATAGGGCACGAACGCGGCGATGCCGAAGTACGCCGACCGCCGCACCGCGACCGACACCGTCCTCGGCCGGACCGGCTCGCCGGGAGCCCGGCCACACCGCCCGCACCGCCCGCGTCCACGCCGCCTGCTCGACACCGCGGCCGCCACGAACAACCCGGCCCCCACCAGCGCCAGCGCCTGCCGGAGCAGTTCAGCCCAGTCCGCCACCATCCCGCTGATCACCAGCGCCACCACCGAGATCACCGTGAACATCCCGGCGACCAACGCCAGCGCTCCCACCGCCCCGGCCGCCACCGGCACCAGCCAGCCCGTCGCGGGCCGCACCGCCGCCAGCGCGACCAGCACCGCCACCGGCGTCAGCCAGAGCACCACCGCGGGCCCGCCCAGCGCCAGGTTCACCCCCGCGTAGCCGACCGCCCACACCGCCGCCGCGCCCGCGACCCACTCCGGCCAGCGCTGCCACCACTTCCCTGCCGCCACCGCGACCACCTCCGGTGCCAGGCTCGCCGCGATGCTGGCCCGCGGACTCCCTCCCCAGCTGGAACCGGCTCCCCCGCACGTGTGGTCACGACGGCTGCTTCCTCGGTGCTGTCTCGTTTTTTTGTTTTGTCAGGATTGGATTCAGTCGACACTGAGACCATCGAGACAACAAAGCTGGTCAGTGCGTCGTTGGCGGCCATCGGGCGCGCGGTCAGGACTGGTGCAAGGCTCGTTCGATCGCGCGGCGGGCCCGGCCCGCGGCCGCCCGGTCGTGCTCGAGCTGCATGGCCGCGTTCAGCGCCAGCCCGGCGGCGATGATCTCGAACAGCGCCTGGTCGACGTCGAACCCGGCGGGCAGCTCGCCCTCCCCCACCGCCGCGACCAGGTCCGCCCGCAGCTGTTCCCGCCAGCGCGACCACACCTCGGCCACCGCGTCGCGGACCGGGCCGGGGCGGCCGTCGTACTCGGTGAGCGCGGCGGTCATCAGGCAGCCGCCGGGCAGCAGTGGCGCTTCCAGGTAGTCCACGGAGCCGGCGAGCACCGCGCGCAGCCGCCGCAGCCCCGGAGGCTCGGCCAGTGCGGGCTCGACCACCCGGTGCCAGAAGTCCACGAACGCCTTGTCCAACGTGGAGATCTGCAGCGTCTCCTTGGTGCCGAAGTGCTTGTGCACCCCGGACTTGCTCATCCCCAGCTCCTCGGCGAGCCGGCCGATGGTGATGCCGTCCAGCCCCTCCCCGGAGGCGATCTCGGCGGCCCGGTCGAGGATCCGGCCCCTGGTGGCCTGCGCTTCGGCCACTGAGCGTCGCGGTGACATGGACGAAGGATAGCGTACGAACGTTCGCTATTGCTTTAACGAACGGTCGTACGCTAACTTCCGCGACATGCGAATGCGACGGCTAGGCTGGGCCGGACTCGAGATCGAGGCGGACGGCGAACGACTGGTGATCGACTACGTGCGGGACCTCTCACCGCTGTTCACGGGCTGGCAGCCCGGCCAGCGGCTGGCGAGGCCGAGCGGGCCGGTCACCGCCGCACTCCTCACCCACCTGCACCGGGACCACACCGACGCGGCCGCGCTCGCGGAGGTGCTGACGCCAGGGGCACCGGTGCTCCGGCCGGCGCCCGGCCACGGCGACGAGGTGGACAACGTGACGACGCTGCCAGCCGAACGCGAACTGGCCCAGCACGGACTGGCCGCCGAGGTCGTGGACGCCTGGTCCACCCGCGAACTCGGACCGTTCCGGGTCACCGCGGTCCCCGCCGTCGACGGCCTGGGCGATCCGCAGCTGAACTGGGTGGTGCAGGCCGGCGGACAGCGGGTCTTCCACGGCGGCGACACGATGTTCCACGGCTACTGGTGGCTCATCGCGCGCCGGTTCAGCCCGTTCGACGCGGTGTTCCTGCCGGCCAACGGCGCGGTGGTCGACGCGCCACACCTGCAGCCACCCAGCCCACTGCCCGCCGCGATGGACCCGGGGCAGGCCGCCGCGGCCGCGGAGATCCTCGGCGCCCGGTACGCGGTGCCGATGCACTACGAGGCGGAGGTGCCGGACAAGATCGCGGGCTACGTCGAGGTCACCGATCCGGCGGAGGAGTTCCGCAGGCACGCCGGAGCGCGCGCACACGTGCTGTCCATCGGGGAATGGCTGGACCCCGCGGCGTAGCTCACGCCAGGAGGGTGCCCGGGGCCGGCTGGTACGGCTGGAAGAAGTCGTTGGCGCTTGCCCCGGCCAGGGTGAGCACCAGCGTCGGCACCGCCACACCGTCGAGCTGCTCGCGGATGATGTCGGCGTGCCCCGCGTGCCGGGCACACTCCTCGATCAGGTGCACCAGGAAGTAGCGGGCGTGGATCGGCCGGGCGTCGAAGATCCCGTGCCACGGCGCGGGCGGGGCCATGGTCTCGGCGGCCGGATCGGTCACGGCGACCGCGGCCAGCAGCTGAGCCCGCAGCCGGTCGAACTCCTCGATGGTCCCGGCCACCGTCTCGTCCTCGCGCACGGCGAAGCTGTCGGTGAACTCGGCGTAGGCCGCCGCATCGACCGGCTGCTCGGTGACCTCGGTCCGCAACCGTTCCAGCGCTCCGCGCATGACGTAGGCCGCGTGTTTGATGATGCCCCCGACCGACAGCGCACTCCGGCACGGCGTCTCCCGCGCCTGCTGCTCGGTCAGGCCGAACGCGGCGGCACGGATGGCGGTGAGCTGCTCGTCGAGGTAGTTGACCAGGCCGGTGACCTCGTCGTGCTGGGCGGGTGCGTACATCGTGTGACCTCCGGGCTCGATGGTGAAGACGATTCTGCCGACCGTCTAGGTCAGTTCCTGTCCGCTACTGGATCACGACGGCCGTTTTCCGCCAGCAGCGGTCCGGTGTGGACTCCCAGACTGGGCGGCGTGAACACCGAACCCCTTGCCCACCAGGCGATCGAGCCCGGCATCCTGTACTTCGGCACCCCGGTCGTGCTGGTCTCCACCGAGAACGAGGACGGCACCGCGAACCTGGCCCCGATCTCCTCGGCGTTCTGGCTCGGCTGGCGCGCGCTGCTGGGCATCAGCGCGAAGTCGCACACCACCCGCAACCTGCTGCGCACCGGCGAAGCCGTGCTCAACCTGCCCAACGACGCCCTGGCCCCCGCGGTCGACCGCCTCGCCCTGACCACCGGCTCGGACCCGGTGCCCCCGGGCAAGCTCCGCCGCGGCTACTTCCACGTGGCGGACAAGTTCGGCCGCGCCGGCCTGACCCCGGTCCGCTCGGAGACGGTCGCGCCGCCCAGGGTCGCGGAGTGCCCGGTGGCGATGGAGGTGGTGGTCGAGGCGGTGCACCCGATCGCGGAGGCGGATGAGCGGCAGCGCGGCGGGATCGTGGCGGTGGAGGTCCGGGTGCAGCGGGTGTTCGCGCACGAGGACATCCGGCTGCCCGGCACCGAGGACCACATCGACCCGGACGCCTGGCGGCCGCTGATCATGAGCTTCCAGAAGTTCTACGGACTCGGACCGCAGGCGCACCCCTCGACGCTGGCCCGGATCCCGGAGCACCTGTACCGCGGCCCGGACATCGACCGCGCCCGCGCCGTGCCCGCGAAGGCGTGAGGACCCGGCGAACGCCTTGCTGTGGCTGTTCACGCGCGCAACCCGGCCCCGCTCGCGGCTGTGCCGTTGCTTCCTTTCCTGGCGGGTGTGGTTTGTCTGCTTGTCTGCTCAATTCCTTAATTTCACTCGACACTGAAGTCATCGTGACAAGAAAGAAGCTTGTCGGGCAGAATGAGCCACCTGCCCGATCAAGCGTTGCTGGAGGTTGCGGTGGCTCGAACCCGTACGGCCGCGATCGTCGGGGTGGTGTTCGCGCTGCTGCTCCTGGCCGGCGGGGTCACCCTCAGCTGGGGCGCCACCGCCACGACCGACTACCGGGGCACCGTGGTGCTGGTCCTCGGCGTGGTGCTGTCCGGGATCGGTCTGCTCGCGCTGATCTCGGCTTTCCGAGGGCCGTCCTAGCGCGCCCCGCGCCGTGCATAGGATGCCTTCGTGCCGCAGCCTGCCGATCTTGAGACCGTCCGCGAGTCCTACGACCGAGTCGCCGATGCCTACGTGGAGCTGGCCGTCGGCCGGCTGGAGACCGAGCCCTGGCTACGGGCCATGCTCGCCGGGTTCGCCGAGTCCGTGCGCGGACTCGGACCGGTCCTGGACGTCGGCTGCGGACCCGGCAACGTCACCGCGCACCTGACCGGGCTCGGCCTGGACGCCTCGGGCGTGGACCTGTCGCCGCGGATGGTCGAGCACGCCCGCAGGCAGTACCCGGACCTGCGGTTCTCCGTCGCCTCGGCCACCGAGCTCGACCTCGCGCCTGCCTCGCTCGGCGGTGTGCTCGGCTGGTGGTCGCTGTTCAACCTGCCCCGGGAGGCGCTGCCCGGTGTGCTGCGAGCTTTCGCCGCAGCGCTCGTCCCCGGCGGGCAGGCGCTGATCGGCACGCACGTCGGCGACGGCGACATCCACCGGACCGAGGGCTACGGTGGCCTGCCGGTGTCCTGGACGACCCACCTGTACCGCCCCGACGACCTGGTCGCGATGCTGGCCGAGGCAGGTCTGGAGCTGGTCGCCGAGCTGCGGCTGCCGCCTCAGCCGCCGTCACACCGCCCGCAGGTGGTGCTCACCGCGCGCCGCCCGGCCTGACCCCGGTCAGCCGCCACTGCCCTGCCACTTGGCGAACATCTCCCGCACGTCCTCGGGTGCGGCGGCGATCGCCTCGGGGTCGGGTTCGCCCGCGCTGACCCTGGGCACGTGCACCAGGGCGTCGTAGGCGGCCAGCGCGTCGACCTCGGCGTAGTACATGCCGTGGCACTGCCGGGTCACCGCCCGGAGGGTGTCGCGGTCGGCCGGGTCCAGCGTGCGCAGGTTGACGCCGAAGAGTCCGTCGTGGCTGGCCGCCAGCACGCCGTCCAGGCTGTCCGGCTCGGGCGCGGGCAGCTCCTCGAACAGCTCACCGGCGTGGAAGCCCCGGCCGAGCATCTGGCCCGGCCCCGAGGTGGTGCCGATCGCCCGGTACTCCTCCCCCAGCCGGTCGGCCAGGTGCACGCCGAGCGTGGTGATCGGCCCCGTCCCCGGCAGCGCGCCGGGCCAGCGCTGGACGTGCCCGTTGTGCGCGCCCAGCACGATCCGGTCCGCCCGGCCCAGGATCCACTCCACCGTGTCCGCGCTGGTGGCCTCCCGGCTGAAGAGGGCGGTTTCCTGGTCGCCGGCGGCCATCGCGCGGACCACGGTGTCCACGGTGACGGTGGCCCGCAACGCGCGCACCGCCCATTCGTAGGCCTCCGCGCCGGTCCGCCGCAGGTACGGCAGCCGCCTGCTGGTCAGCCGGGTCTGCAGACCGGCAAGGCCCGCGGTCAGCGCGTCCCTGCGCTCGGGCACGAGCCCGGCGTAGGCGCCCAGCGCGGCCGGGATGCCGAAGGCCGACGGCACGGCGAAGGCCATCGCGATCTCCCTGATCGCCGGGTCCGGCCGGAAGTCGGGATCGGCCGCGGTGAAGTAGGCGAACACCGCGTCCAGCATGGGCTGCAGGCTGACGTTCGAGCCGCCCAGGTCGAACCCGTACCAGCCGACCGCCTCCGCCGCCGTGCTGTTGTGCGCGCGCAGCCACTCCAGCTGGGCGCGCACCGACCGCCACACCCCGGTCAGCGAGTTCATCCCGTTGGCCAGCACCGGGCCCAGCTCCCCCGGCCCGCCGCGGACCCAGTCGTCGACCTGCCTGCCTTCCACCACCCCGTTCTCCACCGCACAGGCGCGGAACCCGTGCCGCTCCACCAGGTAGCGCTGCACCCGGTGCCGCAACTGCGGGAACTCGGTGGTGTAGTGCCCGCTCTCACCGATCGCGACCACCCTGGCGTCGCCGACCACCTCGTCCAGCCAGCTCAGGTCGTCCAGCGGCGCGGCCGGATCCAGCGTCGCCAACGGCCGCACCGCGGCCCTGCTCAGCCGCGCGGTCGAGATCTCGGTGCTCATACGTCCAACCCCCGTCATCTGCTTTCCCAACTTTGGGAACGGTACCAGATATGGGATCGTAGGCCCGTGGACACCCTCGACCTGCTACTGCACCCCGTCCGCCTGCGCATCACCTGGTGCCTGTCCGGCGGGCGCACCGTCACCACCTCGGAGCTGTGCGCGCAGCTGCCGGACGTGCCCAAGACCACGGTGTACCGCCACGTCGGCCTGCTCGCCGAGGGCGGCGTGCTGGATGTCGCGGACGAGCGGCGGGTGCACGGCGCGGTCGAACGCCACTACCGCCTCCGCCAGGACCGCACCAAGATCGATGGCGACGAGGCAAGGGCGATGTCCCTCGACGACCACCGCCAGCTGTTCACCGCCGCCATGGCCGCCCTGCTCGCGGAGTTCAACGGCTACCTCGACCGCGAGGGCGCGGACCCGGCGACCGACCTGGTGGGCTACAAGCAGGGCACGGTGTGGCTGAGCGAGGCGGAGATGGCGGAACTGGCGGGCGAGGTGGTCGCGCTGCTCCGGGCACGCGCGGCGAACCGGCCGACGGGCAAGCGCAGGCCGTACCTGATCAGCCCGGTGTTCTTCCCGCTCGCCCGGCCGGAGACACCGGCCGGCGAGGCTTAGGCCCCGCTCCCCGCCCGCCGGGCAACGCGGCCTCCTCTCTCCTGCCGCCCTCGAAACGCTCGGCCTCTCCCCTCCTGCCACCCTCCCTCGGAGCGCTCAGCCTCTCCCCTCCATGCGTTGTGGCTGTTGCTCGTCCAGTTGCTTTTCTTCATTCGACACTGAAGTCATCGTCACGAGTAATTTTTCGAGACAGACGGCATTGCCCCTGGCCAGCACAGTGATCGACTATGGCAGTGAGTCCACCAGGGTCGCGATCCGCTCGGTCACCTCATCCGGGCGTTCCAGCGGCAGCATGTGCCCGGCCCCCGCCACGATGACCTGCTCCCCACACCCGCACACCCTGGCGATCTCCGCGACGTGGCTGGTCGGGCACAGCCGGTCCTGGTCGCCCGTCATGATCACCACCTCCGCCCCGGACAGGGTCGCGCCCTCGACCACGGTGAGGGCGGCCTGGCGGTCGTGGCGGTCCAGGGCCGGTTTGAACAGGGCCACGGTTTCCGGCCAGTTGGACCAGACCATGTCGGCGGTCAGGTCGACGTCCTCGGTGCGCGGTTTGGCGCCGAAGAGGAACCAGCGCAGGCCCGCGGTCTTGGCGGGTTCAATCTTCTCCCGCACCTTGCGGACCACCGGACCGAACAAGCGTTCCAGCTCGTGCACCAGCCGGCCGACCGGTTGGGCGAGGCCGAGGTTGGCCTCGGCGAAGCCGCCTGCCGCGGTGGACAGCAGCACCAGGCCGCCGATCCGCTGGGAGAACAGCCTCGGGCGGCGCACGGCCAGCGCGAGTGCGGCCATGCCGCCCATCGAGTGCGCGACCAGCACTACCCGGCCGCTGGGGATCGCGCGTTCGACGACCACCGCCAGGTCGTCGGCGAGCTGGTCGATGGTGGCGGTCTCGGCGGTGGCGGGGCTGGACTCGCCGTGGCCCCGGTGGTCGTAGGCCACCAGCTGCACCGGCCGCGCCACGGCGGTCTCCAGCACCTCCAGCTGCCGGGTCCATTCGCGGTGGTCCAGTGCGTAACCGTGCGCGAACAGCACGGTCACCGGCGCGGCCGGGTCGCCGCGCCGGATCAGGTTCAGCACGGTCCCGTCTTCCAGGAGCAGGGCTTCGCTCATGTCGGCCTTAACGACGTTCGGGGGAATGGGTTACGGCCGACGGCGCGGCTTCCCACGGACGTGGCGCGGGACTCAGTTGTGCCTGAGCACGAAAAATGGAGTCGACCCCAAGTTTGCTGTGTGTTTCACTTTTTCCGGTGAGCACACCGGGACTGCGGGAGCGGAAGAAGCGGGAGACCGCGCGCCGGATCGCCGACACCGCGCTGGCGCTGTTCGTGGATCGCGGTTTCGACCAGGTGACCGTGGCTGAGGTGGCCGCGGCCGCCGATGTCTCGGTGAACACCGTCTACAACTACTTCCCGGTCAAGGAGGACCTGGTGCTGCCACCAGACCAGGCCTCGCCGGAGCGGCTGGCCGACATCGTGCGGGCCAGGGCGGTCGGGGTGTCCGCGGCTGACGCGGTGCTCGACCACCTGCGCGCCGAGGTCCGCCGGCGGGACCGGAAGGTGGGGCTCACCGCCGGTTTCGGGCGGGTGCTGCCGATGATGCTGGCCGCGCCGACCCTGGCCGCCCGGATCGAGCGCAGCGGCGCGGAGATGGTGGATGCCCTTGCCGCGCAACTGGTCCGGGAGACCGGCGAGCGCGGGCTGCGGCCCCGGCTGGTGGCCGGTCAGATCGGCTGGGCGCACGCGCTGACCTTCGCCGAGATCGGCAAGCGCACGCTGGCCGGGCAGCGTCCGGCGACCATCGCGGCCGCCGTGCTCCGGCTGCTGGACGGGGTGCGGGACGTGTGGGGAGAGCAGGTGCTGAGTTATGCCGTGCGAGAGGACTGAGCCGTGTTCCGGGTGACCATCAGGGGGAAGTTCGAGCCGCTGTCGGCGGAGCAGCGCGCGGCGCTGGCCGCGGTGAGCGGCATCGGGTACACCAACGCCGGCTCGTTCAGCCACGACGCGGCGGCGACGGTGTTCAGCTTCCGCTGCCAGGTGCCGGCCGAAGCGGACGACGATGACGGCATCGCCGAGCTGAAGGCGGAGGAACTGCTTGCCGCACATGGGATTCCGGTGCGCCAGGTGCTCAAGGTCGCGGTCACCGACATGCGCGACATCAAGATCAAGCGGAAGAAGCGCTGACCAGGACCGCCTCCAGCGCGGCTGAGCCAGGGTCAGGTGGTGCGGTGGTCGCGCACGGCCTGCTCGAACCCGGCCAGCCGCGGCGCGAGCAGGGCGTCCACCGCGAGTGGGTCGACCGCGTTGCGCCGCTGGATCTCCTGTCGCTCCGGCAGGCTCGTGTTGATCTCGTGTTCGCCGTTGGCCAGCGCGCTGATGATCTCGGCGACCACCTCCCGCACCGACCGCTTGGCGAAGCCGTGCTCCGGTCCGGCTTCGCTGGTGGCCATCATGTCGGTGTCGGTGGCGCCGGGGTAGACGGTGGCCAGGTGCAGACCGGTGCCGGGCAGCTCCCGGCGCAGCGACTCGCCGAAGCGGGCCAGCCCGGCCTTGGTGGCGGCGTAGACGCTGTAGCAGGGCAGGCCGATCAGGGCCACGCCGCTGGAGATGTTGAGGATGAGGCCGCCGTTGACCGCGGCGGCCGCGCGCAGGGCCGGCAGCAGGGCCCGGGTGAGCAGGATGGGCGCGGTGAGGTTGAGCGCGATCATCGTGTGCACGTCCTGGACCTCGTGGTCGGCCAGCCAGCCCGCGCGCACCGTGCCGGCGTTGTTGACCAGCAGGTCGACCTGGCCGAGTGCCAGGGTGGCCGCGGTGACGGCCTCCACCGCGGCGGGGTCGGTCAGGTCGGCGGCGAGCACGTGCGCCTGGCCGCCCTCGGCCGTCACCAGCTCAGCGGTCTCCTGGAGCTTGTCCTCGCGGCGGCCGACCAGCAGCAGTTCACCGCCGAGACGACCGAGCTCCACCGCCACCGCCCTGCCTATCCCGCTGCCCGCCCCGGTGACCACGCCTCGCCGGTTCCGCAGATCCACCACCGCACCTCCGTCTGAGTAGGTGCCGCAAACTTAGCAGTGGTACCGTCAGGTCATGACGCAGGTGATCGGCCGGCAGGCTCGCTGCGCGATAGCTCGCGGAGTCGACCTGCTCGGTGACAAGTGGGCGCTGTTGATCGCGCGGGAGGCCTGCTGGGGCCGCACCCGCTTCTCGGAGTTCCGGCGCAACCTGGGCATCGCCCCCGATGTGCTGGCCAACCGCCTGGCCGCACTGGTGCACGAGGGCGTGCTGGAGCGCCGCGCCTACCGGGACACCGGGGCCAGGGCCCGCGAGGAGTACGTGCTCACCCCGGCCGGCCGCGACCTGCTGTACGTGCTGGCCGGGCTGGCGCACTGGGGCCGCATGCACCGGCCGCTGCCCGAGAGCTCCTCCCCCGTCTACACCGACGCCGACACCGGCGAGCAGGTCGAGCTGTGCTTCGTCACCAAGGACGGCCGCCGGGTCGAGCTCGACCGGGTGGACGCGGGCACCGGCCCGGCGGACTAGGGCAGTTCGGCGGCGATCTCCAGCAGCCAGTGCGTGATCTCGGCGGTGTCGTCGAAGGTCGCATGCGCGGGCCCGTCCGGGGACCAGCTGCCGTCCTCGGCCTGCGACGACACCAGGTGGTCGGCAATGCCGGTGGCCAGGTCCCGGTGGCGGGCGTCGTGGCCGTGCCGGGCCAGGATCGCCGCGCCCCAGCCGACCTTGTGGCTGAACGGGGTGGTGCGCAGGTTCTCACCACAACTGAGCGCGTAGTCGGCGTAGCCAAGGGCGGCGGTCAGGTGCGCGGGGTCGCCGCCGAGCTGGTGCAAGCGGGTCAGGTAGGCCAGCGGGTAGCCGATCATGAAGTACGGCTGGTCCGGCACGCCGGTGCGCAGCACGTGCAGGGGTGAGTCGTCGGCGGTGCGCGGGCCGTGCTCATCGGCGCGCAGGTGGAAGCTGGTGGCCAGGTCGGGCTGGGTGACCAGGAGCTTGGTCAGCCAGTCACCGGCGGCGCGGGCGGTGTCCAGGTCGCCGAGGGTGAGCGCGAGCAGGCCGAGGTGGGCGGTGCTGATCGCGTCCGGGAGGCCGGCGTCGTTGGCGCTGAAGCCGCCGTCGCCGGTGCGGTAGGTCAGCAGGTGCCGGTAGGCCTGGTGGGCCACGCCGAACCAGCCGAGGCGGTGCGCGGCCAGGGCCAGCCAGCCGTTGGGGTAGCACCAGAACTCCTGGAAGACCGGGTTCGCGCTCTTCACGCCCTCGGCGGTGACGAAGTCGCCCTCCGGGGTGCGGAAGCGTTCGACCGCGACTTCCAGCAGGCGGCGGGCCTGCCTCGGGTTTCCGGCCAGGGCCAGCGCGGCCGGGGCCTTGTAGTAGCAGGCGAGGTCGGTCTCGCCGAAGCCGCCGTCCGGCCGCAGCCTGCTCAGCAGCCAGTCGGCGCCGCGGCGCGCGGCCGCCTCGTAGCCCGCTGCCGCACTCATCGCAACACCCCTCTTCCCCGGTGGTAGGCCCAGTGTCCCAGTGCGGGGAAGCCTCGGTGAAGCCACGCTGAAACCGGGCCGGGCCAGCCTGGGCGGCATGACCACGAAGTCGCTTTTGACCACCATCCACCAGCAGTTCCCCTGGATGCGCGGCGAGCAGCCCGCCGAGCGGGTCGCGTTCAACGAAGAGCTCGGCATGTGGGAGGTGTTCGGCTACGCCGAGGTCGTCGAGGTGCTCGGCGACAACGACAACTTCTCCGCCAACACGCTCAAGCTCATGGTCGGTGAGGAGGCGGCCGCGGAGTTCAACGACGGGAACCTGCTGCAGACCGACGCGCCCGAGCACCGCAAGCTCAAGCGGCTGCTCAGCCACGCGTTCACGCCCAAGACCGTGGCCGACCTGGAGCCCCGGATCGCCAAGCTCGCACACGAGATGCTGGACCAGGTGCAGGACCGGGACGGTTTCGAGTGGGTGGCCGAGCTGGCCTACCCGCTGCCGGTGACCGTGATCGCCGAGATGCTCGGCGTGCCCAGCGGCGACAAGGACATGTTCCGCAGCTGGGTGGACGAGCGCTTCGGCAACGACATGCAGCTCTCGCTCAACCCTGGTGACATGGAGCAGCAGCAGGCGATCCTGCGCAGGCAGTTCGAGATGGCCGAGCAGCTCACCGCCTACATGTCCGAGCACGCCGCCGAACGCCGCCGCAGCCCGCGCGCGGACCTGCTCACCGAGCTGGTGCAGGCCGAGGTGGACGGGCTGCGGCTGACCGACCGGCAGGTGGCCACCTTCGGCAGCCTGCTGCTGCTGGCCGGGCACATCACCACCACCATGATGCTGGGCAACACGGTGCTGCTGCTGGATGCCAACCCGGAGCAGGCGGCCAGGGTGCGCGCCGACCGGTCGCTGATCCCGACCGCGATCGAGGAGTCGATCCGGTTGCTGTCCCCGTTCGCCACCGCCTACCGGGTCGCCACGACCGAGGTGAAGATCGGCGACGCGGTGGTCCCGGCCGGGCAGATGGTGCGGATGTGGACCGCGGCGGCCAACCGGGACGCCTCGGTCTTCGCCGACCCGCACACCTTCGACGCGGGCCGCGACCCGAACCCGCACCTGGCCTGGGGCCGGGGCATGCACTTCTGCATGGGCGCCCCGCTGGCCCGGCTGGAGGGCAGGGTCGTGCTGGACATCCTGTTCGACCGCTTCCCCGCGCTGCGCGTCGACCCGGACCGCCCGGTGGTGTTCATGCCCAGCCCGGAAACCCTCGGTGTGCGCAGCCTGCCGCTGCTCACCCGCTGACGAGCTCGACCAGTGCGCGGGCCGCCGCCTGCAGCTCCAGTTGCGAGCGGCCCGCGTAGTCGAGCTGGGCCTGCCGGTAGGCCGCCGGGTCGGCTCGTTCGGCGATGCCGGTGATCCGCGCGCCGGACATGGTGGGCTGGAAGGCGCGGGAGAACCGGAACCGTTCGGCCAGCGCGATCATCCGCGCGGCCACCGCCGGGTGCCCGCGTTCCAGCCGCACCAGGGCCAGCGCGACCAGCAGCACCCCGCACACCGGGAACTCCTCCACCGTGGTGGCAGGCCCGACCGGGACGGCCAGCAGCTCGGCCAGCCGCGCGGGCAGCGTCTCGGCCAGGCCCGCCACCAGGTCAAGGCGGCCGTGCTGGGCGTGCGCGGCCACCGTGACGCCCTGGGCCTCCAGCGCCCAGTTCTCCGGCGAGACCGACCAGGCGGGGCCGGACAGCCGCCGCAGCACCGCGAGTCCTTCCTCGATCTGGCCGCGGGACAACAGGATCGCGCCGCCGACGCCGAGGCGGAACATCTCCTGGTAGGTGGCCTCGGCGTCCTCGGCCGGGGGCAGCCACTGCTCGGCCTCGTCCACCGCGCCCAGGTGCAGGTTGGCCAGCATCACGCCGACCCTGGTGCCCACGAAGTCCGCCGACAGGCCCAGTTCTTCCAGTTCCCGCAACGCGGTCTGGGACTCCCGCAGCGCGGTCCGCGCCCGGTCCAGCTGCAGGTTCAGCTCGGCCAGGCGCACCATGGCCAGGATGCGCAGCAGCGGCACGTCCGGGGGCAGCCGGGCCAGCATGCGTTCGGTGCAGCGCAGCGCCCGCTCCGGCACGCCGTCCCGCTCCCACAGGTAGCCGGCCATGAACTCCGCGGCCGCGGCCAGCAGCGGTTCCGGGCGTTCACACAGCTCGCGCAGCACCTCATCGTCCGCGCCCAGGGTCCGCACCGACGTGGTCAGCACCAGGGCGAAGGCCCGCACCGGTGAGTCCGGCGGTCCCGGCGGCAACCGCCGCAACGCCAGCAGTGCCCGCCCGGCGCGCAGGCCGCGGCCCTGGAAGTTGAACAGCGAGCACAGCACCGCCGCGGTCCGGGTGACCTCCAGCAGCTCCGGTTCCGGGCGGTAGCGGGCGAGCACCGCGGCGCACAGGTCGCTGGCGCGCAGCATCCGCAGGTGGTTGTTGTCCACCAGGCCAAGGGTGGCCAGCAACGCGGCGGCCGCGACCGCCGCCTGCGGGTGACCCCGGTCCACGGCCAAGCGCAGGGCGTGCGCGAGGTTGTCGTGCTCGGACCTGATCAGTTCGGAGGTCGTCAGCGGGTCCGCGCCGAAGACGCCCTCGTGCCAGGCCCGGCCGATTTCCGTTGCCCAGCCGAGGAATCCGGCGGTGACCGCGTCCTCCTCCCCCGCCGCGGCCCGCTGCCGCGCGCCGAACTCGCGGACGGCTTCCAGCATCCGGAACCGGGTGCCCAGCGGGGTGTCCACCACCTTGAGCAGCGACTGGTCGGCCAGGTGGGTGAGGTCGGCGAGCACCTCGGTCGCGCCGAGCACACTGCTCGCGCTTTCCGCGGTGAACCCGCCGGGGAACACCGACAGCACCCGCAGAGCCCGCTGTCCCTGGGGCGCCAGCAGCGCCCAGCTCCACTCCAGGGCCGCGCGCAGGGTGTGGTGCCGGGGCGGCGCGTCCCGGGAACCGCCTGCCAGCAAGGAGAACCGGTCGTCCAGCCGCCGGGCGATCTGGGCCACCGAGAGCAGCCGCACCCTGGCCGCGGCCAGTTCCACCGCCAGTGGCAGCCCGTCCAGGCGGCGGCACAGTTCGGCCACGGTGTCCTCGGGCAGCTCGACCTCGGGGCGGGCGGCCCTGGCCCGCTGGGTGAACAGCTTCACGGTGGCCGAGGGGCTCAGCTCCGGCAGCGGGTAGACCGCCTCGGAGGACAGCCCGAGCGGGGTGCGCGAGGTGGTCAGCACGCGCAGTTCCGGGGTCAGCGCGACCAGGGCCCTGACCAGTTCGGCCGCGCCGCGCACCACGTGCTCGCAGTTGTCCAGCACCAGCAGCGCGCCACCGGCCAGGGTCCTGGCCAGCCCGCGGACCGGGTCGCCGAGGTCCGCGCCCAGCTCAGCGGCCACGGCGGGTGCGACCTCCTCGTCGGCGCCGATCCCGGCCAGCTCCACCAGGTGCACCAGGCGGTGTTCGGGGGCCCGGCTCACCGCGTGCGCCAGCCTGGTCTTGCCGAGACCGCCGGTGCCGATGATCGAGGTCACCCTGGACGTGCGCAGCAGTTCGGCCACCCGCCGCAGGTCTTCTTCACGGCCCAGCAGCGGATTCGGCTCCTGCGGGACGCCTCGGCGCACCGCGGGCTGGGTAGCCCGCAGCAACTCACGGTGGGCCTGCCGCAGCGGCTCGCCGGGATCGGCGCCCAGCTCGGCGCGCAGCGACCGCCGGTACCCCTCGAAGCGCTCCAGCGCGGCCGAGGGCCCGGCGGTGGCCGCCTCGCAGCGCAGCAGCTCCGCCAGCAGCTCCTCATCCCGTGGCCACTCAGCGGCCAGTGCCGCCAGCGGTCCGAGCGCCTCGGCGTGCCTGCCCAGTCGCGCCAGCGCGAGCGCCCTGACCCGCGCCAGGTCCGCGCCGAGCCCGGCCAGTCGCGCGCGCAGCTGTGCCAAGGGATCGTCCCCGGCGGCGGGCTCGATCCCTTGGCACAGCGCGATTACGGCCTCCGCCAGAAAGGGAGAGCGGCGGGTAGGGAAAGA
>NZ_JBSFUA010000012.1:0-198449 GCF_053591555.1 Crossiella sp. NPDC003009
CCGCCGCGGGCGGCGGGGTCCGCGGCCAGGCGAAGGCCACCAGCAGGGCCGCGCCGCCGAGTGCGGGCACCGCCCGCACCAGCGAGGGGGCCGACCACCACCACAGCCGGATCCGCCCGGGTTCCAGGTCCGGCACGCCGGTCCCCTTTCGTTCCAGAGCCCGGAAAACCCGGGACAGGAACGAGTTCGCCGGTCCCCGCGCCGCCGTTACCTTGATCGGCCGTTCGGGTGGCTCAGCCCAGCCAGGGCTTGCTGATCCGGGCCCAGGTCCCGTCGTGCAAGGCCAGGTTGAGCCACTGGTCCACCCACTGCTGGAACACCACGTCGCCCAGCGGCACCAGGTAGGCCTTCTCACTGAAGGTGAACGGCGTCTCCGGGTGCACCGCGCACAGCTCCGGGCGCTGCTTGGCCTGCCACTTGGTCTCGGTGGCGTCGGTCATCATCAGGTCTGCGCGCCCGGCGATGATCTCGTCGAAGATGGTGTTGTTGTCCGGGTGCACCACGATGGTGGCCCGCTTGAGGCTGGCGCGGGCGAACTGCTCGTTGGTGCCGCCGGGGTTGACCACCGCGCGCACCCCGGGCTGGTCGATCTGCTCCAGCGTCTGGAAGCGATCCTTGTTCTCGCAGCGGGTGATCGGGGTCTTGCCGTCGCGGACGTAGGCCTTGCTGTAGAAGGCCTGCCGGGCGCGGTCCAGGGTGATCGAGATGCCGCCGACGGCCAGGTCGCAGTGCCTGCGGAAGTCGGGCAGCAGCGTTTTCCAGGTGGTCGGCACGATCTTCAGCCGGACCCCCAGCTTGGTGGCCAGGTCGCCGGCCAGGTCGATGTCGATGCCGGTCCAGGTGCCGTCGGCGGCGCGGTAGGTGAACGGGCGGTAGTCGCCGGTGCTGCACACCCGCAGCTCACCGCGCGCGGTCACCACGTCGAGACGGCTGCGGGCCCCGGCCTCCCCGGCGGGGGCGGCCGAGGACACGCCGCCCACCAGCAGCAGGGCGAGCACCAGCGGCAGGATTCTGTGCTTCATCCGGCCACCCAACCCGCCGGTGCTCACCAGGTCAACGGGTCACAGCGGGTGGTAGGCCGAGCCTTCGATCTTGCCCTGCTGGCAGACCGGGCCCAGGGACCAGGCCAGCTCGAACGGGGTGCGCTCGTCCGGCGGGATCACCCTGATCTTGGCGGGGGAGGGCTGGCACTGTCCGGTGGCCGGCTCGCCCTCACCGGGCACCGCGCCCCAGTGCAGGTCCTTGCCCGCCTTGCCGCCCGGTCGCAGCGTGACCAGCTTCGGGCCGGGGTTGGCCTTGCGCTCCAGCTTGGTGCGCAGCGCGTTGCCCGAGCCGTCCAGCAGGGCGAGGCCGCCGTAGCCGTAGAGCGTGCAGTTGGTCTTGCCGGTGTTGGTCACCACCAGGGTGGCGTAGCGCTGGCCGGCACCGGAGTCACCCGGCTTGAGCTCGCCGCGCAGGTGCTCCGCGGTGCACCGCCCGACCTGCGCCTCGGCGGTGACCTCCGGCGGCTGTTCCTTGGCCGCGGGACTGGTGTCGGGGCTGGTCGGCTCGGTGCTGGCGGTGGTGCTCAGGCCACTCGGCGGGGCGCTGCCGGGGGACTGGGCGGTGGGCTGCCCGCAGGCGGCCGTCAACAGGGCCAGCGCGGACAGGGCCAGTAGAGGTCGAAAACGCACGGTCATGTCTCCTCCCGAGTCAGCCCCCTCGGGTTTCCCGCTGTGACGATCTTCACACGTGCCCGGCCGGCCAGCCCGGCACCACGCGCAAGCCCGCGGTGGCCGCGGCGTAGACGTAGGTCCAGCACACCGTGCCATCGGCCAGCGCGATCCGGATCCTCCGGTACTCCTCGCCTTCGTACTCATCCAGCACCGGCAGCGCGGCCACCGGGTCGGCCAGCGGCAGCAGCCAGCCGGGCACCTCCTCCCCGGTACCCGGCAGCAGGCCGGGATAACCCTCGCCGGTGTCGTAAAGCGTGCCGGGCAGGGTGGCCCGCACCGGCCGGCCGCCGACCAGCGGGGCAGCCAGTGACCAGGCCGAACAGCCCGGTTGCAGGGTGCCGTAGACGAACACCCGCTCCGGCCACAACGCCGGGTCGGGCTCGCCGGTGACCTCGGTGACGGCCAGTCCGCAGGACCCCGGTTCGCCGTCCAGGTCGCGGGCCGCGTGCTGCGGCAGGTCCTGGCAGCGCACCGGCAGGCCGTCCACCAGCAGCGGCTCGCGCTCCGGGGCGCGGGCCACGTAGGAGAGCACGCCGTCCAGGTGCGCGCCGGTGCCCAGCGTCACCCGTCCGGTGTGCACCCTGGCCAGCTGGTAGCGCACGCCCCTGCCCTCCACCACGTCCAGCACCCGCAGCTGCGCCGGCGTGGCCAGCCAGACCGCGTGCGTCTCGGTGACCCCGGGGGCGGAGGCCAGGGTGGCCGGGCGGGCGCCGTCGCGGGCCCGGAAACCGAAGGCCCACACCGCGGCCAGGTCCTGGCAGCGCACCCGCAGCACCACCACCGCGCCGTCCAGCCCCAGGTTCTGCCGCAGCCAGGTGATCTTGGCCGGGTTGCGGTTGGAGCCGTAGGTCAGCACCGGCAGCCTGGCCGCCAGCGGCGGCTCACCGCGCCGGGCCAGCCACTCGTCCAGGTCAAGGCCGTCCACCTCGGCCCCGGCCCCGGTCTCGCGCAGCGGGTGGGCCAGGCCGTCGGCGTGCACGTAGGAGGTGGGCGGCACCGCGCCCGGGTACGGGTCGGCGGGGAAGTCCTCGTCGCGGTACACCAGCCCAGCCAACCATCGACTTTCGTCAGCGCCCCGCTCGACCTCCGGACATACTCCGCGCCCCCTCGCCGCGGCTAGCGTTCGAGGTGTTCAGCCCCCACTGCGCTACACCGGCGAAGTGGCCCCACCCGGACGCCGGTCCCCGGGGGCGCGGACCTGGGGCGCCCATCGTCATGGGGGAGATGGGCGCCCCGCTCCATTCCTGGACTCCACCCGGCTGGTCCGGTCGGCACAAACGATTGTGCCGACCGGACCAGTTTTCGCGGCAATGGAGAGGAAAGTTCCCTAACTACCTTGACGCTCAACGTGGCCTGGGTCACCCTCGGGTCCCCTGCTGTCGCTCTCCCGATCCCGCTAGTCGGAGGACGCGAAATGACCCGTTCACCTCGGCTGCTCGTCGGAGTCATGATCACTACCCTGGTCGCGGGCCTGTGCGCCGGCGCGGGCACCGCGTCCGCCGCGACCAACCTCGCGCTCGGCGCGGCCGTCACCACCTCCAGCACCGAGGACGCCACCCTGGCCGGCGGCAAGGCGGTGGACGGCGACGCGGCGACCAGATGGGCCAGCGCGGAGGGCGCCGATCCACAGTGGATCCAGCTGGACCTGCGCGGTGCCAAGGACATCCGGCGGATCCGGCTCAACTGGGAGGCCGCATACGGCAAGGCCTACCGGATCGAGGCCTCCGACGACGGCAGCGCCTGGCGCTCGCTGCACACCACCAGCACCGGCGACGGCGGCATCGACGACATCAGCGTCAGCACCACCGCCCGGTACCTGAAGCTGACCGGCACCCAGCGCGGCACCACCTACGGCTACTCGCTGTGGGAGTTCGAGGCCTACGGCGCGGACGGCCAGGAACCGCCGCCCGCCAACGGTTATCTGCCGGGCACCCTGCGGCCCTCGGTCTCCCAGGCCGAGCAGGACCAGGTGCTGCTGCGCTACTACCGGCAGTGGAAGACCAACTTCCTGACCGACCGCTGCGGTGGTGGCCAGTGGGCGGTGCACTCGGTGGACGCCGACCACCCGTTCGTCGGCGAGGGCCAGGGCTACGGCATGACCATCACCGCGCTGATGGCCGAGGCCGACCCGCAGGCGCGCACCTACTTCGACGGCATCCTGCGCTACGTCAAGAACCACCCCTCGGTCATCGACCGCGACCTGCACGCCGCCGAGCAGAACGAGAGCTGCGTCAGCGTCAACGGCAGCGACTCGGCCACCGACGCCGACCTGGAGATCGCCTACGCGCTGCTGATCGCCGACCGCAAGTGGGGCAGCGGCGGGACCTACGACTACAAGCGGGAGGCGCTCCGGATCATCGGCGCGATCAAGCGCAGCGAGATCCACCAGGGCACCAAGCTGCCGCTGCTGGCCGACTGGGGCTCCTCCGGGCACTGGGCGAACGGCTCGCGCACCTCGGACTGGATGCCCGGCCACTTCCGCGCCTTCGCCCGCGCCACCGGCGACACCTTCTGGCACCAGGTGCGGGCCGCCACCGAGAACGCGACGACCCGGTTGCAGCAGCAGTTCTCCCCGAACGCCGGTCTGCTGCCCGACTTCGTGGTGGACACCCAGTCCTCGCCGCGGCCGCCCCAGGGCAAGTTCCTGGAGAACGAGGTGACCGACAGCAAGTACAGCTGGAACGCCTGCCGGGACCCGTGGCGGCTGGGCGCGGACGCGATCACCGCCGGCGGCAGCGCCGCGCAGGGCCAGGCACGCAAGATGAACGCCTGGATCAAGCAGGCCACCGGCGGCGACCCGAACCGGATCGCCAAGGGTTACAACCTCAACGGCTCGGTGCACGAGAGCGGCAGCTCAGCGGCCTTCTTCGCGCCGTTCGCGGTGGCCGCGATGACCGACCCGGGCAGCCAGGCCTGGCTGGACCGGTTGTGGGCCAAGCTCGCCAGCACCTCGCTGAGCACCGGCGACTACTACGCGAGCAGCATCCAGGTGCAGGTGTTGATCATCCTGTCCGGGCGGTTCGTCGCACCGTGACCGATTTCCGACAAAAGAGACGATCGGGGGTTGTCCGGAGGCGGGCCGCAGACCACTCTTTCGGGTTGTTGAGAGCGGTCTCACGGAACTCAGGTGAACCGGCCCGGCACCGCGATCCGTACCAGGTACAGCAGGTCGCACCATGAACGTGAGGGGTTGTCCGTCTGGCGGCGGGGGCAACCCCTCACCCCTTTCGAAGTCCGGGGGCGCCGGGTTTGATGGACCGGTGCCCCCGGACTACCCGCCGAGCCGGGTGAACCCGCTCGACCCGCCACCGCGGTTCGCGCAGCTGCGCGCGAGCGAGCCGGTCTCGCTGGTGCGCACCCCGCACGGCGAGTCGGTCTACCTGATCACCCGGCACGCCGACGCCCGGTTCGTGCTGGGCGATCCGCGCTTCTCCAGTGATCCGGCCAGCCCCGGCTTCCCGCAGCTCCGGCCCGCGCCGGAGGGGCCGCCCGCACCGGGCATATTCCTGTCGATGGACCCGCCGGAACACGGCCGGTACCGGCGGATGCTCACCGGCGAGTTCACCGTGCGCCGGATGGCCGCGCTGCGCCCGGCGATCCAGGCCCGGGCGCGGGAGTGCCTGGCCGGGCTGCTGGCCGGGGGACCACCCGCCGACCTGGTGGCCGGGTTCGCCAAACCGCTGCCGGTGCTGGTGATCTGCGACCTGCTCGGCGTGCCACTGGCCGACCGGGAGTTCTTCAGCAGCCGCAGCGAGGTCCAGCTGGACCGCTCCCGGCCGGGGGCCGAGGTCACCGCGGCCATGGCTGAGCTGTGGGACTACCTGGACGGCCTGGTCGCGGCCAAGATCGCCCAGCCGGGCGAGGACCTGCTCGGCAGGCTGGTGCGGCGGCGGGTGCGCACCGGCGAGCTGAGCCGGGCCGAGCTGGTCGGCATGAGCAGGCTGTTGCTGGTCGCCGGGCACGAGACCACCGCCAACATGATCGGCATCGGCATGTTGCTGCTGCTCCGGCAGCCCGGGCTGTGGGCGGCGCTGCTGGCCGACCCCGGCCTGGTGCCCGCCGCGGTGGAGGAGCTGCTGCGGCACGCCAGCGTGGTGCAGCAGGGCGTGGTGCGGGCGGTGGTGGGCGCGGCCGAGGTCGGCGGCGTCCGGCTGGCGCCCGGTGACGGGGTCATCGTCTCGCTGTCCTCGGCCAACCGGGACGAGGCGGTCTACGCCGAGCCGGACCGGCTCGACCCGAACCGCCGCGGTGCGCCGCACCTGGCCTTCGGGCACGGGGTGCACCAGTGCCTCGGCCAGCTGCTGGCCAGGACCGAACTGACCGAGGCCGTGCGCGCTCTGTTGCCGGTTACCGGTCTGCGCCTGGCTATTGCCCCCGAACAGGTGACATTCCGGCACGAGATGGCGGTTTACGGCGTGCGGACCCTGCCGGTTGAGTGGGACTGATTTCCGGGAGGACGAGATGACGACGCCTCAACGCGCCCACCGGCGCTTGGTGCAGCGCACCTACGGCACCCTCGCCGATCCCGCGGACGCCGCGCGGACCTGGGCCGACCTGGCCGGACTGGTGCGCGGGGCCGGGTCCTTCGACCCGGGCTGCACCACCTTCGTGGCCGCCTTCGACGCCGAGGTCCCGGCCGGGGGCGAGGCCGCCTACCGGCACCTGCTGCTGATGGCCGCGGAGGACGAGCGCAGGAACGCCTCCGAGGACCCGGCGCCGCCGCGGCGCACCGGGGTGGACTTCGTGATCACCGTGGCCGGGCAGCGGTTCTTCGTCAGCCTGCTGCTGCTGGCCGCGCCCGCGCTCTCGTTCACGCCGTGCGCGCAGTTCACCAGGGGCACGGCGATACCGGCGCCGCGCTGCTCGGAAGTCCCGGTGCTCTGGGACTAGACAGTGCTCTGGGACTAGTCCGGCTCGGCCGCTCGCGGCTCGGGCAGCGGGCCGGGTCCGCGCTCCAGGTCCGCGCTGTGCGCGGCCACCGCGGCCCACAGCAGCGCCTCCCGGCGGCGGGTGATGCCGACCAGCACGATCACCAGCATGAGCAGCGCGCCGACCGCGCAGCCGCTGGCCAGGAAGCGCGGCACGTGAAAACTGTGCAGCGTCACCGAGACGGCGACCAGCGTGAATCCCACCAGCGCGGTGTAGACCAGCAGCGAGGAGCGGCGGTCGAAGGCGCGGAATTCGACGCTGCGTTCGCGCAATGAGGCCAGCAGCAGTCGTTGGTCACGTAGCGACATGTGCATGTATTCGGCAATGCGTTCCTCAATCGGATCCAGCCCGTCGGCTCGAAGCCGGGGGGTGCTGGCCGAATGCGAGGTGGGCGACGGAAAGGTCGCCGGCGTGGCCATGGGTGCGTCCTTTCCGCGGTGGATCGCCGGGGGGTCACTCGAATGAGTGAGACGGGGTGGCCTGTACCGTGTGGCCATCCAGACTTGTCGCACAGTAAAACAGAATGTTCCATTTTCCACATCCCTCGATGGTGTAACTGTGCGTGCCGGAGGTTGACTAGGAGGGCCGCGTGGCCGAGAGCCCCACGGTGCGCCGGCGGCACGTCGGCGCGGAGCTGCGCAGGCTGCGCGAGTCGGCGGGACAGGACAGGGAGAGCGCGGCCGAGCTGCTGGACTGCTCGCTGTCCAAGATCACCAAGATCGAGCTGGGCAACGTCGCGGTGAAGAGGGCCGAGCTGGAGAAGCTGCTCGACTTCTACGCCGCGCCCGCCGACCTCTCGGCGTCCTTGCTGGTCATCGCGGCCGAGGCGAAGAAACGCGGCTGGTGGTCCAAGTACGGCAAGGCGGTGCCGGACTGGTTCCGCACCTTCGTCGGGCTGGAGTCGGCCGCCTGCGAGATGCGGGTCTACGAGGCCGAGCTGATCACCGGCGTGCTGCAGACCGAGGCCTACACCAGGGCGGTGATCGCCGCGGTCAGTCCGGAGCTGGACGCCGACCGGGTGGCCCGGCTGGTCCGGGTGCGCGCCGAGCGGCAGGCGCGGCTGCTCGGTGGTGACCCTCAGCGACTGAACCTGATCATGAGCGAGGCCGCGGTCCGGCGAATGGTGGGTGGTCCGGCGGTGATGCGAGAACAACTCACATTTCTGGCCGAGGTGCAGCGGCGGCCCAACGTGACCATCCAGGTGTTGCCTTTGCGGTCCGGGGCGCATGCCGCCATCGGATTCACCTTCACCATGCTCCGTTTTCCGGATGAACCCGCGCCGACGTTGGTTTATCTGGAAGACCTGACCTCGGCCGCCTATCTCGATGAAGCCACGGATTTGGACGTGTATAAACTCGCCTTCGACCGCTTGCAAGCGCTGGCACTCGGCCCGGCCGAGTCCGTCGCGCTCATGGAGCGGGCAGTGAGTGAATTCGAGTAAATAGGGGTCAATATGTTGTCCTCCGGCCTTTCCTACGCCACCTGGCGCACGTCCAGCCGCAGCAGCGGCAATGGCGGCCAGTGCGTGGAGGTCGCCATCGTCCCGGACGTCGTCGGCGTCCGGGACTCCAAGAACGCCAGTGGTCCCGCCCTGGTGTTCACCCCGGACGCGTGGGGCACGTTCCAGTCCACGCTGCGGGCGGGGTCCTTCGACCTGGTCTAGCTCAGGGGTAGCGCGACGGGCGGTCGGCACGGTCGGCCGCCCTTTTTTCATGCGAAGTCTGCAAACGTATACAGGAGTACCTGATCCGACCCGGTTGACTCGGACCTGCCGCCCGCCAGGTAACCCCGGGAGGAACGCACGATGAGACGACGAATGCCGCGGCCGCGCGGCGGCCGGATCGCGCTGGTCTGTGTGCTGGCCACGAGCGCGGTCGCGCTCAGCCTGCCAGCGGTCGGCAGCGCGAGCACTCCGACGAACTGGCAGCTCACCGCCCCTGGCCCGCGCGCCGTGCCGGGTGCGGCCGCCAGCCCGTCGGCCGAGGTGGACCTGGGTCCGGACGGGCGGCTGAAGCTGACCGTGCGCCGGGGCGGGACCACCCTGCTGGAGCCGTCCGCGCTGGGCGTGCAGACCGCGTACGCCGAGTTCACCAGCGGCCTGCGGTTCAGCGGGATCAGCCAGCGCGCGATCCAGGAGAAGTACACCACCAGCGTGGGCAAGCGCCGCGAGCACAGCACCGAGGCGGCCGAGACCACCCTGCGCTTCACCAAGGACGGCCACCGGATCGACCTGGTGGTCCGGGTCGCCGCGGACGGCGTGGCCTACCGCTACCTGCTCTCCGGGCCGAAGTGGGTGACCGTGGTCGGCGAGGCGTCGGAGTTCGCCGTCCCGGGCACCGCGCACTCGGTGCTGCTGCCCTTCGACAACGGGCGCGGGGACTACGAGTCGGCACACAAGCACGGCACGGTGGCCCAGGCCGAGGCCGCCGAGTACGGCTATCCCGCGCTGTTCCGGGTCGAGGACAGCTGGCTGCTGCTGGCTGAGTCCGATGTGGACGGTCGCTACGGCGGCTCGCGGGTGCGGCTGGACCCGGCTGACAAGAAGTTCAAGCTGGTGCTGCCGGATCCGGCGGAGGTGAGCACCGGTCCGCTGGCCACGCCCTGGCGCACCATGGTCATCGGCGACCTGGCCACGGTGACCGAGAGCGACCTGATCACCGATCTGGCGCCGCCGTCCAAGATCGCCGACACCTCGTGGATCAAGCCGGGGGTCGCCGCCTGGTCCTGGTGGGCGCTGGGCACCGGGGATCTGGCCCTGCAGAAGCGCTACGTGGACTACGCGAGCAAGCAGGGCTGGGAGTACAACCTGGTCGACTCGGGCTGGGCGGACTCCTGGATCCCCGAACTGGTCGCCTACTCCAAGGCGCGCAACGTGGACACCTGGCTGTGGTTGCGCTGGCAGACCATCGACACCCCCAGCGAGCTGGAGCGGCTGTTCAAGCGGTACCAGGACTGGGGCGTGGTCGGCCTGAAGATCGACTTCGTGGAGTCCGACGGCCAGGACCGGATGCGCTGGTACGACCTGGTGTTCGCGGCCGCGGCCAAGTACAAGCTGATGCTCAACTTCCACGGCGCGCCGATCCCGCGCGGCACCGAGCGCACCTGGCCGCACGTGATGACGGTGGAGGCGGTCAAGGGCGCGGAGGGCACCAGGCCGAGGCCGGGCCGGGAGCCGTTCCCGATCGAGCACTACCTGACCCTGCCGTTCACCAGGAACCTGACCGGCTCGATGGACTTCACCCCGGTGACCTTCAGTGGGGTGCGGCCCAACTCCGACAGCGGTGAGCTGGCGCTGTCGGTGCTCTACGAGTCCGGGGTGCAGCACTTCGCGGACAGCCCGGAGAGCTATGCCAAGCAGCCGCTGGCCGAGGAGCTGCTGCGCGCGGTGCCCCCGGTCTGGGACGAGACCAAGCTGCTCGCCGGCGACCCCGGCAAGCACGCGGTGATCGCCCGGCGCGGCGGCGGCGAGTGGTACGTGGGCGCGGCACTGGCCGGGGAGGGACGGAACCTGGACGCCGCGCTGTCCTTCCTGCCCGCCGGTGAGTGGACCGCCGACATCTACGCCGACGGTCCCGAGGGCAAGATCGTTCGCACCAGCCAGCGGGTGAACCGGGACAGCACGCTCTCCGTGCCGGTGGCCAAGAACGGCGGCTACACCGTGCGCCTTCGGCCGAATGGCTGATCGAAAAATTTTACGAAGATTGTTCGCGTTTCCGCCGTTCGGTGCTACCGGCCGGTAAACCTCGCGGTCACGCTGTCGTCACGCGCCTTCGGTGCACTTCACGGGCGCGTGACGACAGCGCGCGGACTGCCGAGGAGGCGACATGCGGTTGCGGAGTGCCCTGGTCGGAGCGATCACGGTGGCGGCACTGGGATTGGGCGCGCCCGCGGCGCTGGCCGCGCCCGCCGCCCCCGCGAAGGTGGCGGCGGCCAAGCCCCCGTACGAGACCTGGATCCGCGATGTGACCGTGGTGACCGGCCAGCTCACCGGCTACCTGGACGGCAGGCTGCCCGGCGGCGGCAAGAAGGCCGTGGTCTTCGACATCGACAACACCACGCTGGAGACCGCCTACAACTTCGGCGTGCCCACCCCGGCGATCCCGCCGGTGCTCAAGGCGGCCAAGCGGGCCAAGGAACAGGGCGCGGCGATCTTCTTCGTGACCAACCGCCCGTACGTGCTCGGCCTGCCCACCGAGGACAACCTCAAGCGGGTCGGCTATCCGGTGGACGGCCTCTACCTGCGCCCCTGGTTCAACGTCGACCCGACCGAGAAGGTCAAGACCGAGGCCAGGATCGCCATCGAGAAGCTCGGCTACACCATCGTGGCCAACGTCGGCAACAACACCTGGGACCTGGTCGGCGGCCACGCCGAGCGCACCTTCAAGCTGCCGGACTACGACGGCGCCCTGGACTGACGGGCTGACGACACAAACGTGGGCGCCACCCTGACCCGGTGGCGCCCACGAATGTTCGCGCTTGCTTGGTCCTGCTTGGCCTTGCTTACGCCGAGGGCGCCGGTGCGGTCGAGGCCCGCACCACCAGCTCCGGCGGTGTCGGGAGCACCAGCTTGCTCGGCCGGTGTCCCTGGAGCACCTGCAGCAGCATGTGGGCCGAGGCTCGGCCCAGCTCGCGCTGCGGTGTCTTCACCGCGGTCAGCGGAGGATCGGTGTGCGCGGCGACGATGTGCTCGTCGATGGCGATCACGCTGAGGTCGTGCGGGACCGAAAGACCCAGCTCGCGGGCCGCGCTGAGAGTGCCCAGCGCGCTCAGCAGGTTCGCCACCACCAACGCGGTCGGCCGTTGCGCGGCCGGCGCGTCCAGGATGTGCAGGGCCGCCTGGTGACCGCCCCGCCAGTGGAAGTTGCCGTCGCAGATCCATTCCGGGCGCACGGTGAGCCCGTGCGACCGCATGGCCGCGGCGAAACCCTGGCGCCGCCGCAGACCCGTGTCGGTGCGCAACGGTCCGCTCACGTGACCGATCCGCCGGTGCCCCAGTTCCACCAGGTGATCGACCATGATCGAGACGTTGTGCACCTCGTCCATCACCACCGCGGCCGGATAGCCGGGGGTGCCGCGCTGCACGAGCACCATGGGCAGGTGCTCGCGGGAGGCCCACTCCTGGATGTTCGGGTCGTCGACGCTGGCGAAGGCCACCAGCACGCCGTCCACCTTGCCTTCGAGCCCGAGCTTGTCGTAGCAGTTGCCCGCACCCTCGCCACTGCCCGCCTCGACGACCATCAGGGTGTAGTCCTGCTCGGTCGCCACCTCCTGGACGCCACGCATTATCTGCGTGAAACCGAAGTTGTCCAGGTCCGGCACGAGCAGCCCGATGGCCTGTTGTCGTTGCAGGCGCAGGGCGCGCGCCTGCGCGTTCGGCCGGTAGCCGAGCGCTTCGGCGGCGTCGAGCACCCGCTGCCGTGTCTCCGCCCGATAGGCGGTGTCCTGACCCCGCAACAGCCGGGAGGCTGTCGACACATCCACCCCGGCCGCCGCCGCCACCTCGCGCAAGGTCGGCCGATCACGCCGCCGACTTCGAGTGAGGGACAAGGACGCGCCGGGCGAAACTGCCACTGGCCGCCAGCCAGCGGCCTCTGGCCGAGTTACCACTCCAACCCCCTTGAACCCCCTCCGGTACAGCCGTCACTCTAGGGGGTTTGACGGCAGCTGAGCGTGGGCTGTCCAGGTGTCTCGGTGATCCCCACCCGAACGGCCGCAGCACACGACCGGAAGCCCGGCGCGGCTGGAACTCCTGGATGCCGGACGCTACGCCGAACAGGCTCCTGGGACGACATTCGGCAACAGTGATGGTTTAGAGAAGCTGTGGCAGGCAATCGGTTTCTGTTCCTGGACGTGAAAACGGGGGTGCCGCCTGCTCGCCGACTGGCAAGAAAGCGACACCCCCGCCGGGTGTGTCGAGTTAGGACATCAGCCGAAGTAACGACCCTGGGTCTGCACGTTCAGCTCGTCGAAGTGCTGGAGCTTGGCCCAGTCGGTGCGCCGGTCGTCGAGCCGGAGCACGTCGAAGCCCTTCTGGATGTCCGAGGAGTAGATGTAACCGTTGTACCAGTAGGCCGACCAGGAGCCGCCGGTCTTCAGCTCGGTGTCCGAGAGCGGGCCGCGCTCCCAGAAACCGATCTCCTTGGGCTTGCTGGAGTCGGTGAAGTCGAACACCGACACGCCGCCCTGGTACCAGGCCTGGACCATGATGTCCTTGCCGGGGACCGGGATCAGCGAGCCGTTGTGCGCGACGCAGTTCTCGGTGTCCTTCTGCGGACGCGGGATCTTGAAGTAGCTGCGGAAGACCAGCTTGCGCTTGTCGCCCTTGCCCACGATGTCGTAGATGCCGTTCGCACCGCGCTTGTCGCCGATCTTGGCGTTGCAGGTCGCGCCGCCGCCACCGCCGAGCTCGTCGGTGAAGATGACCTTGTCACCGCGGTTGTTGAAGGTCGCGGAGTGCCAGAACGCGAAGTTCACGTCATCGCGCACCCGCTCGATCACCCTCGGCTTCTCCCGGTTGGAGATGTCGAAGAGGATGCCGTCACCCATGCACGCGCCCGCCGCCAGGTCGAGCTTGGGGTAGACGGTGATGTCGTGGCAGCCCGAGGTCGCGGACAGGTCCGGGTTGGTCGGGTTCTGCCCGGGGTTGCCGCCGTCCGGGAACAGCACCGGCGCGGAGATGACCTTGGCCGAGGCCGGGTCGCGCAGCGGCACCTTCACGATGGAGATCTTGTCGTGCGGCGGCTGGCAGTCCGGGAAGGACGCCGACGGGGCGTACGAGGAGCTGTACAGGTACACGTTCTTGTTGCCCTTTTCGGGCACCAGGGTGTGCGTGTGCGACCCGCAGTCGTTCTCCACCGAGGCGACGTACTTCGGGTTGCGCACGTCACTGATGTCGAAGATCTTCACGCCCTCCCAGGACTCCTTGACCGTGGCCGGCTGGCTCACGTTCTCGCAGGAGTCGTTGCTGCGGGAGGAGTCGGTGGACAGGAACAGCAGGTTCCCGTGCACCGAGACGTCGTTCTGCCCACCGGGGCAGAGCACCTGGGCGACGCGCTTCGGCTTCGCCGGATGGCGGATGTCGAAGATGTCGAAGCCGTTGTAGTTGCCCACGAAGGCGTAGTCGCCCTGGAAGGCCATGTCCGTGCCGAGCGCGCTCTCCGGCGCGAACGGGCCGGACTTGGGCAGGTTCGCGACCTGCCGCAGGTTCTTGCTGCTGACGATCTGGTCGACGCCGGGAATGCCGTCGGTCGGCTCGGCGGCCACGGCAGGCGCGGCGGCGAACGTGGAGGCGGCGACAAGCGCGGCCCCGGACAGCACCATCAAAACTCGGCGCGTTGTGCGTTGGGTAGACGCCACCCTCAAAGCTCCCATCGCGTGACGGCTGGATCTGTGCAGTATCTCTGTCAGGTTTGGGTAAGGAAACAGCCTTTTGCCGTCGGCTGCACACAGTTTTTCCAGGTTCCTACCAGGCGGACATCCCAGGTAGCGTCGCCGCTCGTGAGCCGTCTGCCGCTGAAATCCGGGGTCCTCGCCGTCTTCGCCGCCCTGGCGCTCACTGCCTGTACCGGCAACGGCACGCAGGGTGCGCCGCCGGAGGCCACCGAGCAGGTGCCGGTGATCGCGCCGGGCAAGCCGGGCGAGTCCGCGAAGACCCTCTCCAGCATGCCGCCGATCGCCGAGCGGCCGCCCGGTGATGCTGATTTCACCTACGTGTCCATGATGATTCCGCATCACCGGCAGGCGCTGGAGATGACCGCGCTGGTCGCCGACCGCGCCAAGCATCAGGACGTGCGCGGGCTGGCCGGCCGGATCGAGGGCGCGCAGGCCCCGGAGATCCAGGCCATGGAGGGTTACCTGAAGCGGCACAACAAGCCGGTGCCCAGCGCGCACGGCGGGCACGCCAGCAGCACCATGCCGGGTATGGCCTCCTTCGCGGACATGGTGCGGCTCAAGGACGCCAGGGGCGAGGAGTTCGACCGGATGTTCGTGCGGCTGATGATCGCCCACCACGAGGGCGCGGTGAAGATGGCCAACGACGTGCTGGCCACCGGGCACGACATCTTCGTGGAGGAGATGGCCCAGGACGTCATCGCCACCCAGACCGACGAGATCAAGCGGATGCGCGAAATCAAGTTCTGAACCGTTTCCGGCGGAAGTCTTGACGCACAACCGTTATCCGGCGCCGGTAACGTCCACAGTGGATTGTATTGAACAGTATTGACTGAGCCATTTGCGGCATTGAACTTCGCTGGTCGGCAGGTTCTGCTCTTGGGCATCGTTCCCAGGAAGGGACCAGCCGTGACCAACCCGAACACCCGCCGCTGGCGTGCGCCTGCCGCGGCCGTACTGGCCGCAGCGCTGGGCACCGCCGCGTTCGGCCTGGCCGCACCGGCCGCCGCGGCGCCGCAGCAGCCGCCCCAGGCGGACAAGCAACTGGACAAGCGTGACCGTGAGCTGCTGGCCGAGGCCGCGCGCGAAGGCAAGCAGCGCGTGACCCTGCTGGTGGCCGCGGCCAAGGGCCGCACCGACAAGGCCGTCGAGGAGCTCCGCTCGCTCGGCGGCGAGGTGGAGTCGACCGAGAAGTCGGTGGACTACGTCAAGGTGTCGGTGCCGAGGGAGAAAGCCGAGCAGGCCGCGAAGCTGAAGTCGGTGGACGCCATCGACATCGACGCGGTCATCCCGGTCGACGACCCGCGCCCGCAGCCCAACGGCGCCGTGCAGCCGTTGCCGCAGAAGGCCCCCGACGCCAAGACCCCTCGCGTCAACCCCTACCTGCCGACCGGTGACATCGGCGCCGCGCAGTTCGGGCAGACGCTGCCGTTCTGGGACGGCCGCGGCACCACCGTGGCGATCCTGGACTCCGGCGTGGACCTGGACCACCCGGCGCTGGCCACCACCAGCACCGGCGAGCGCAAGATCGTGGACTGGTACACCGCGAACTCGCCCACCTCCGGCGATGGCACCTGGGTCTCGATGACCAAGACCGGCCGCACCGGCAAGTTCACCGAGGGCGGCCGCGAGTGGACCGCGCCTGCCACCGGTGGCCCGTACTCCTTCGGCCTGTTCAAGGAGACCGCGCAGGACCTGGGCGCGGCGGGCAGCGAGATCGGCGGCGACGTCAACCGGGACGGCGACCGCGCCGACTCCTGGGGCGTGCTGCAGGACATCGCCACCAAGGAGGTCCGGGTCGACCTCAACGGCGACGGTGACTTCACCAACGACAAGTCGATGATCGACTACAAGGTCAAGCAGGACGTCCAGCACTTCGGCGCGGACAAGCCGGCGACCAAGGACGTGGTCGAGCGGATGGCCTTCGTGGTGCAGACCGACCGCTCCATCTACGACAACGGCGGCACCCCGTACGTCAACCTGGGCATGGCCTCGGGCTCGCACGGTTCGCACGTGGCCGGTATCGCGGCCGGCCACAAGCTCTTCGGCGGCAACATCGCCGGTGGCGCGCCGGGCGCGAAGCTGATCTCGATCAAGGCCTGCCTGTCCAGCCCCGGCTGCACCTCCAGCGGGCTGATCGACGGCGTGCTCTACGCCGCGCGCAACGGCGCGGACGTCATCAACATCTCCATCGGCGGGCTGCCCGGTCTCAACGACGGCAACAACGCGCGGGCCGCGCTCTACAACCGCACCATCGCCGAGTACAAGATGCAGATCTTCATCTCGGCCGGCAACAGCGGCGCAGGCGCGAACACCGTCGGCGACCCCTCGGTGGCCACCGACGCGGTGAGCGTGGGCTCCTCGATCACCGCCGAGACCTGGCTGAGCAACTACGGCTCGGAGGCCGCGGCCAAGGAGGGCCTGCACCCGTTCTCCTCGCGCGGACCGGCCGAGGACGGCGGCTTCAAGCCGAACATCATCGCCCCCGGTTCGGCGATCTCCACCACGCTGCTCTGGCAGCCGCCCGGCCCGACCGCGGGCACCTTCACCCTGCCCGCCGGGTACTCGATGTTCAACGGCACCTCGATGGCCGCCCCGCAGGCGACCGGTGCGGCCGCGCTGCTGCTCAGCGCGTACAAGGCCACCCACGGCGGCCAGCGCCCCACCCCGGCGCAACTGCGCACCGCGATCTACTCCAGCGCCAAGTTCCTGCCGAACCTGGGCGCCTACGAGCAGGGCGCGGGCAAGTTCGACGTGTGGGGCGCGTTCTTCGCCCTGCAGCGCGGACCGGCCACCGACACCGTGCGCACCGAGGTCGAGGTGGACACCTCGCTGGAGGGCCAGCTGGCCAAGCCCGGGTTCGGCGTCGGCATCCACGACCGCGAGGGCGTGACCGTCGGCAAGGCCTACACCAGGACCTACACCCTGACCCGGACCTCCGGTGCGGCGGGCGACCGCCGGTACTCGGTGGACTGGGTGGGCAACGACGGCACCTTCTCCTCGGCCCGCTCGGTGCAGCTGCCGCTGAACACGCCGGTGAAGTTCGAGGTCAAGGTCAACCCGAAGACCGCGGGCGCGCACTCGGCGCTGCTGCGGCTGGACAACCCGGCCACGCCGGGCATCGACCACCAGGGCCTGGCCGCGGTCTTCGCCGCGCAGGAGTTCACCGCGGCCGCCGGTTACAAGGTGACCGCCTCCGGTGAGATCGGCCGCAACCAGGCCAAGTCGGTGTTCGTGCGGGTGCCGCAGGGCGCCAGCGCGCTCAAGATCGACCTGAACGCGGGCGGCCCGGCTGGCAAGGGCCAGGTGCGCTTCCTGCGCTTCGACCCGACCGGGGTGCCGAAGGACGTCACCTCGACCACCAACTGCTACAACCCGGACGCGGGCGCGGGCTGCTCCGGCGGCACGCCGGCCAGCCGCACCATCACCAACCCGCTGCCGGGCGTGTGGGAGATCATCATCGAGGCCCGCCGGACCTCGGATGTGAAGGTCGCCCCGTTCTCGGTCAGCGCCGAGGTGCTGGGCACCAAGATCACCCCGAACCCGGACGTGATCCCGGCCGCGGCGGTGGGCACCCCGGTGCAGCGCCAGTACACGGTGGCCAACTCGCTGGCCGGGTTCACCGGCAAGCTGGTCGGCGGCACCCTGTCCAGCGCCAAGACCGACCGGCCGAGCATCGCCAACGGGGCCATGCAGCAGTACGACGTCACCGTGCCCGCCGGCGCGAGCAGCTTCACCGCGACCATCGGCAGCACCGCGGACGCCGCGGCCGACCTGGACCTGGTGGTGCAGAACTGCACCAGCGGCAGCTGCGTGGACGCCGGTTCCAGCGCGGACGGTGACTCCGAGGAGTCGGTGACCATCGCCAACCCGGCCGCCGGCAAGTGGCGCGTGGTGGTCGACGGCTACTCGGTGCCCGCAGGCACCACCGCCTACGACTACCTGGACTCCTTCGTCTCGGCGGCGCTGGGCGGCATCGCGGTGACCGACACCGACGCCACCCGCGCCGCGGGGGCCACCTGGACCGCTCCGGCGACCATCACCGTCGCCGGGCAGCCGGGGGAGGGCAGGCATCTGCGGGGCGACCTGCTGGTGCAGACCGCGGACAAGGTGACCGTCGGCCGTGGCGCCGTGCGGATCCAGGCCGTGACCGGCTGACCAACTGAATGATCGGACGACCCCGCCTGGGCTGCACTCCCGGGCGGGGTCGTTCGTCTCGAAGCGCCGGAGGTGTCCATTGTGGATACCGTGCCGGCGTGACCACACCGCCTCGCCTGGTGCTCCTGCTCGTCAGCGCGGTCCTGGCCGCGACCGGACTCGCCGCGCTGCCCGCGGCCGCCGAGCCGCCGGGCCCGGTCAAACAGCTGGACAAGGCCGACCGGGGCCGGATCGCCGAGGCGCGTGGCGCGGGGCAGTCCACGGTGACCCTGGTGGTCGCCGCCGAGCAGGACCGAGCCGCGGCCGCCGAGACCGAGCTGCGCGAGCTCGGCGGGGTGGTGCGCGCGGCCGAGCCCGCGGTGGGCTACCTCAAGGTCGAGCTGCCTGCCGAGCAGGCGGAGCGGGCCGCGGCACTGGCCTCGGTGAAGGCTGTGGACGTGGAGCACCTGGTGCACCGGGAGGACCCGAGGCCGGCGGGCGCGGAGCAGCCGCTGCCGCAGCCGCCGCCCGGCCCGCTGACCCCGCGCGCCAACCCGTACCTGCCCACCAGGGACATCGGCGCGGCGGACTTCCCTGCCGACGGCCGGGGCGTGCTGGTCGCGATCCTGGACTCCGGCGTGGACCTGGACCACCCGGCGCTGGCCACCACCAGCACCGGCGAGCGCAAGATCGTGGACTGGCACAACGCGAACGCCCCCGGATCGGGTGATGGCGGCTGGGTCGAGATGACCACGAAGTTCCACAATGGACGGTTCCGCGAACAGGACCGGGACTGGGTGGCGCCCGCCGGGGGCGGCCCGTTCTCCTTCGGCCTGCTCACCGAGGTCGCGGGTGACCTCGGCGCCAAGAACAGCGAGGTCGGCGGCGACCTCAACCGGGACGGCGACCGCGTCGACTCCTGGGGCGTGCTGCAGGACACCGCGAGCAAACAGGTTCGGGTGGACCTCAACGGCGACCGCGACTTCACCAACGACCGGCCGATGACCGACTACAAGGCCGGCTACGACGTCGGCCACTTCGGCGTGGACCGCCCGGACACCCCGGTGCTGGACCGGATCGCCTTCGTGGTGCAGACCGACCGCTCCACCTACGACGGCAAGGCGACGCCGCATGTGAACATCGGGGTGGCAGGCGGTCTGCACGGTTCGCACGTGGCGGGCATCGCGGCCGGGCACAAGCTCTTCGGCGGGGCGATGGCCGGTGCCGCGCCGGGTGCGCAGCTGATGTCGGTCAAGGCCTGCCTGGCCAGTCCCGGCTGCACCAACAGCGGCCTGCTGGACGGAGTGCTCTACGCCGCGCGCAACGGCGCGGACATCGTCAACATCTCCATCGGCGGGCTGCCCGCGCTCAACGACGGTGACGACGCCGCGGCCGCGCTCTACAACCGCACCATCGCCGAGTACAAGATGCAGCTCGTCATCGCGGCGGGCAACGACGGCGCGGGCGCGAACACCGTCGGCGAGCCAGGGGCGACCGTGGACGCGGTGACCGTCGGCTCCTCGATCACCGCCGAGACCTGGCTGAGCAACTACGGTTCGGTGACGCCGGTCCGGCAGGGCCTGCACTCCTACTCCTCGCGCGGTCCGGCCGAGGACGGCGGCTTCAAGCCGAACATCATCGCCCCCGGCGCGGCGATATCCACGGTGCCGCAATGGCAAGAGGCCTCGTCGATCCCCGGCACCTATCCGCTGCCCGCCGGGTACGCGATGCTCAACGGCACCTCGATGGCCGCCCCGCAGGCCACCGGTGGCGCGGCCCTGCTGATCGGCGCGCACAAGGCGCGGCACGGCTCCCGGCCCGATCCGGCGGCGCTGCGCAACGCGATCTACTCCACCGCGAAGTTCCTGCCGAACCTGGGCGCGTACGAACAGGGTGCCGGTCTGCTCAACGTGCCGGCCGCTTTCCTTGCCCTGCAACGAGGCCCGGCCCCGGAGACGATCAAGGCCGAGGTGCCGGTGCGGACCGTCCTCTCCGGCGAGCTGGCCAAACCCCATGTGGGCGCCGGCATCCACGACCGCGAGGGCGTCTCCGTCGGCACGGCCTACACCCGCACCTACACGCTGACCCGCACCACCGGCACGGCCAACCGCGCTTGGCACCGGGTGGAATGGGTCGGTGACGACGGCACCTTCAGCTCGGCCAGTGGCGTCCGGTTGCCGCTGAACGAGCCGGTGAAGCTGGACGTGACGATCAATCCGCGCACCGCGGGCGCGCATTCGGCCTTGCTGCGCATCGACAACCCGGCCACCCCCGGCGTCGACCTGGTCACCCTCAACACGGTGTTCGCGCCGCTGGAACTGAGCGCTGCCAACGGTTTCACCGCGAGCGGCAGCGGCGAGGTCGGCCGCAACGGCTCCCGCTCCACATTCGTCAGGGTGCCCGAGGGCGCCACCGGGCTGAAGATCGACCTGGCCGGTGGCGGCGCGCCCGGCCAGGGACAGTTGCGCTTCCAGCCGTTCACCCCCTCCGGCCTGCCGTACGAGAAGACCGGTTCCGTGCTCTGCTACCAGCCCGACGCCGGTGGCGGCTGCCCCACCGGCGCACCGGCCAGCCGCACCGTGCTCTCGCCGATGCCAGGGGTCTGGGAGATCGTGGTGGACGCCCGGCGCACCTCCGACGCGCTGACCGCGCCGTTCACCGTGACCGCGGCCGCGTTGTCGATCAAGGTCCAGCCGGATCCGGACGTGCTGACCTCGGTGACCCGCGGCGAACCGCAGGCCAGAGAGTACCGGCTGCACAGCACGATGGCGCCGTTCACCGGTCGGCTGACCGGCGGGCCGATGGGCAGCGCCCGCCCGCTGCGCCCCACCATCGCCACCGGAGCCCAGCAGAGCCACGAGCTCACCGTGCCCGAGGGCGCCACCTCGCTGACCGTGCGCACCGGCAATCCGGCGGATCCCGGCGCGGACCTGGACCTGGTGGTCTTCGACTGCTCCAGCGGCGACTGCGTGCAGGCCGGGGCCAGCGCCGGATCCAGCGCGGCGGAGGAGGTGACCATCGACAACCCCAGGGCCGGGCGCTGGCGGGCCGTGGTGGACGGCTACGCGATTCCCAGCGGCAGCACGGAGTACGACTACCTGGACCGGTACGCCGCGCCCTCGCTGGGTGTGGTCGAGGTGACCGACGAGGACCGGCTGCGGGAGACCGGCAGCCAGTGGACGGTGTCGGGACAGGTGATCGCGCGCAGCGGCCTCACCGAGGGGCGCGAGCTGCGCGGGGAGCTGCGGGTGCGCACCACCGCCGAGGGCGTGGCCGCGGTCGGCGGCGTGGAGGTGCGCGCCGTCAGCGGGTGAACCGGCTGATCACGACGGCCCCACACCGGGCTGCACTCCCGGTGTGGGGTCGTCTCGCGGGATCAGCCGATCCAGTTCCACTGAGGTGACGGAGGGCAGCGCGGCGGCTCGTTCCACGGCGTCGAGGGGCACATCGACCCGCAGATATCCGACCGCACCGTCACTGACCTCCACAGTCGCTCCGAGTTCGCGTAGCCCCTTGGTGACCTTGTCGGTCGCCCCGGGTTCGGTGAACACCATGAGCAGCATGGTCTTCCGGCCCTCCTGACGGGCCTTGGCCACCTGCTGGCGTTGCGCCTCATCGAGCTTGCGCACTGGCGACTCGCTACTGACCTGCGTACTGGGTGAACCACTTGGCGTGGCCGAGGGCGGGGAGCCGGCCTGGGGCCGCGCGCCGCATGAGCCGAGAACCAGGGCGGCCGTGACCGCGAACACCCCGGCGCCGACTCGGCAGAGCGAACCCATCCGAACTCCTCTTCTCCTCGTCCCAACCGCAAGGACGGAAGGCCGGGGAAAGTCGGTTGCATCCGAGTTGTCAATGAATAAAGATACGTCACTATGCATACTCAGTCGATCTCATTCGGGCAGCTCGCTTCGGCAGCCTGGCCGGGCCTGCACGTCCGTGAGGTGGACGGCTGGCTGCTGCGCAGCGCGGGCGGGGTGACCAACCGGGCCAACTCGGTGCTGGCCGAGAGCGAACCGGCCGATGTCGAGGCCGCGCTGACCGAGGTCGAACGGCACTACGCCCGGCTCGGCCAGCCCAGCGTGTTCCAGGTCGGCCCGGACAGCAGGCCCACCAACCTGGACGAGCTGCTCGCCGCCCGCGGCTACCGGGTGGTCACGCCGGTCTACGGCCAGACCGCGGCCATCCCCGAGGCGCTGGCCGCCCTCGGCGAGCAGGCCCGCCGCCCGGTGGTCACCGAGCAGCCCACCGAGACCTGGCTGGACCTGTACTGGGCGCAGGACGGCCGGAGGGACCCGGCGAGCCGGTTCATCACCCAGCAGATCCTGGCCGCGGTGCCGGGCGGGTACGCCGAGCTGGACGGCCAGGCCCTGGTCAGGGGCGCGCTGGTGCGGGACTGGGTGGGCATCTTCGGCATGTGGGTCGATCCGGCCGCCCGCGGCAAGGGCCTGGCCCGCGCGGTGCTCGCCGGCCTGCTGCACTGGGCAGCGGACCGGGGAGCGACCCACGCGTTCCTCCAGGTGATGGTGGACAACACCATCGCCCAGCGGCTCTACGCCGGCGCCGGGTTCAGCACGGTCAGCAGCTACCACTACCGCGTGCTGGACCGGCCCTAGCCGAGAAAAGGACCGGCCATCGCGTTGAGCAGGCTGTGCTGGGCGTCGTCGTCGGAGAGCTCCCACATGAACGTGCCGCGCAGCCCGGTCTGCTTGGCGTAGGCCGCCTTCACCGCGATGGAGGCCGGGTCCTCGTAGCTGATGAAGGTGTTGGTGGCGGTGTTGTACAGGTAGGGCACCTGCGCGGTGGCGTGCCGGAGCTGTTGCCAGGCCGGGTTGTTCAGGTACTCGGCCTTGATCGTCTTCCACTGCGGCGCGTTGATGGTGCCGGTGTAGGGCACGAACAGCCCCTTCTTGGCATCGGCCTGCGGGTCGCTGCTGGTGAAGCCGCGCGAGTAGAACGGCGTGCCCAGCACCATCTTGTCCTTGGGCACCCCGTGCCGCAGGTAGTGCTCGATGCCGCCGACGACGTTGTTGCCGCCCTTCATCGGCTGCGCGGTCGGGTCCTCGGTGGCGGCCCGCATCGGCGCGTTGAACATCGAGATCGGCGAGTAGCCGGTGCCCATGTCGTAGGTCATCACGTTGTAGAAGTCGAGTGCGGAGGCCACCTCGGCCAGCTCGAAGCTCTCCGCGACGTCGTAGGGCCCGTCGTCCTGGAACCGCCCGACCGGCGTGGCCGCGATCAGCTGGAGCCTGCGGCCCTGCGCGGTCCCGGTGGCGTCGATCTGCCCGCGGAACTCCTGGAACAGCAGGGTGGCGTTGCGCTTGTCCGCCGGCCGCTTGGTGATGATGCCGCCGGAGACCGGGAACTCCCAGTCGATGTCGATGCCGTCGAAGACGTCCTTGTGCTGCTTGAGGTAGAGCTCGACGCAGGAGCTGACGAACGCGACGCGGGAGGCCGCGGTCAGCGCCCCGTCGGAGAACCCGTCCGCGCCCCAGCCACCCAGCGAGATGATCACGTTGAGGTGCGGGTGCCGCTGCCGCAACGCGCGCAGTTCGGCGAAGTGGTTCAGCGCCGCCGCGCTGGGCGCCTGGCACCGCCCGCCCTGCACCGAACCGAAGGCGTAGTAGAGGTGGGTCAGCTTCTGCGCCGGGATCCGCGCCACCGGGAACCCGGTCCAGCCCGCGTAGTAGGCGCCGATGATGCCGCCCTTGGGCGCACTGCCGGCGGCCTGCGTGCTGCCGGTGACCGCCTGGCTGCGCGCGGACTCATTGCCTGCGGCGTCCACCGCGGTCACCGCGTAGGTGTGCGTGCTTTCCGGTGCCAGCCCCGAAATCACGGCCTCCGCGCTGCTGCTGGTCGCGACCACGACCGAGCCCTCGTACACCCGGTACCCGGTCACCCCCACGTTGTCCGTGGCTGCCGCCCAGGCCAGCGTCAGACTGCTCGCACTGCTAGACGCCACCCGCACCCCACCCGGCACACTCGGCGCCTGGGTGTCCACCGCCCCACCGGCGCAGGGCGCGCCGTTGATGGTGCAGCCGACCGGCCCGCCGAACGCGCCGGTAAAGCTGCCATTGAAGCCCACGGTCACACTCTGGCCCGCCCCGATGGCGCCGTTCCAGGACAGCGCCCGCACGGTGTTCCGGTTGCCGGACACCGAATGCTGCCCGTTCCACAGACTGGTCACCCGGACGTTGGCGGGCAGGTCGAACACCAGCTCCCAGCCACTGGCGGCGGCGTCACCGGTGTTGCGGATGGTGTACTGCGCGCCGAACCCGGAGTCCCAGGTCCCGGTGGTGGCGAAGCTCGCGGACAGCTGCGCCGCCGCGCTCGCCGAGGGAGGTATCAGGAGGCCGGAGAGCATGAGCAGTCCGGACGACATGGCCAGCAGACGGGTACGCGGATGGGACACCGGAAAGTCCTCCAGCAGCTCGTGCGGTGGCGGCGGCGAGCGCCCCGAGCTTGTGGTCTAGACCTATTCGCTGTCAAGCACGGGCAGCCATCCGGACCCCCGCGGACCCGGCCGCCCAGCCTTGCCGGTCAGCGGTGAGCGGGGGTCGTTGCCGCAGGTAGCGAGCCCGGATCGGCGTTAGTGGCGGTATTGGCGCGCGAACTAGCGTTGACTCCGCTGCCCCGGGCGCCCGGAACCCCTCACCAGGGAGTCGCCCGGACCGCGCGCGACCGGCCCCCGATTTCCCTCGGCCCCGAGACCCGGGGGCCGGTCAGCTCCGCCCAGCGCACCCCCAGCCGCCCGGCCCGCCCCGCGCACCCCAGCCAGGACCTCCCCGTCCCAGGGACGAACAGGTCCCCCTTGGCGGCCTCCCGCACCCCCATCACCCGAGTAGCGTCACTTCCAGCCGCCCGAGTCGCTCCGGGTCGGCCACGACGTCGATGCCGACGATCCGTTCGTCGACAACGGTGAACGCGAACGCCACCAGGGCCTGATCGCCCCTGGGCAGCACCGCGCCCACCACGCCGTCGAGCAGTGCCGGCCGGACCACGGTGGCCCGTCCGGCGAAGGTCCGCGCGATCACCTCGGCGCCCCGCAGCTCGGCTGCCAGTGGCGGTGCGCCGATGCCCGCGTTGGCCGCGGCCCCGGCGACGGCCAGCTGGTCGGCGCGGAGCTCGACGTCGGGATCGAGCACCGCGAGCAGTGCCGCCAGGTCGCCGCCACGGGAGGCGGCCAGGAACGCCTCCACCACGGCGCGCTGCCGGTGCTGGTCCGGTTCCGGCTCGGCCGGCGCGCCCCGCACCCGGCGGCGGGCGCGGCTGGCCAGCTGCCGGGTGGCCGCGACCGAGCGACCGACGATGGGCGCGATCTCGTCGAAGGCGACACCGAAGAGGTCGTGCAACACGAAGGCGAGCCGCTCGGCAGGTGCGAGCGTCTCCAACACGACAAGGAGGGCAACACCGACAGAGTCCGCGAGCACCGCTTCCTGCTCCGGCCCATCGGTCCCGTCGGGCTGCTCGGGCGCGTACGACCCGTGCAGCTCCTCGCGCCGGGACCGCTTGGACCGCAGCATGTCCAGGCACACTCGGCCCACCACGGTGGTCAGCCAGCCGGTGAGGTTGTCCACCTGCCCGGCATCGGCCCGGTTGAGCCGGAACCAGGTCTCCTGCACCGCGTCCTCGGCTTCGGCGCCCGAGCCGAGCACGCGGAAGGCCACCGCGAGCAGGTGGCCCCGGTTCTCCTCGAACCGGGCCGCGAGCAGATCGTGTTCGTCCATCGGTCACATTCCTTCGCCGGGGTCCGTCATACCGCTGACGGAGCAGCACCCCTGGATGTGACAACAAGGAGAACACCATGTCCGCTCGCATGGCCCACCCGGTCTACCTGCTGCCCGAGGTGATGAAGGGCCTGCAGGCCCTGGGCAAGGCGACCGAGCACGACGGAGTGCCCAGCAAGACCCACCAGCTGGTGCAGCTGCGCGCCAGCCAGATCAACGGCTGCGGGGTGTGCGTGGACATGCACTCCCGCATGATGAAGAAGGAAGGAGAGACCGACGAACGCCTCTTCGCGGTAGCCGCCTGGCGCGACACCCCGTACTTCACCGACGCCGAACGCGCCGCCCTGGACCTGGCCGAGTGCATGACCCGCTTCAGCGACCGCGCCGACCAGGTCCCGGACGAGGTCTGGCACGAGGCCGCCAAGCACTACGACGAACCCGCCCTGGCCGCGCTGATCACCTCGATCGCCCTGATCAACGTCTGGAACCGCCTCAACGGCACCATCCGCCAGCCCGCGGGCCAGACCTGGAACTGACACCAGCCCCGCTAGCCGTGGTTGAACCCGGTCTCGGCGTATGCGTATAGTCATACGTACAACGCCACGACTGGGGGATCGCACATGGCTGACCGGCTTCCTGTCACCGTGTACGCGGCGGCGGAGAACCTGTTGTGGCACACCAGATCCGCGCTGATGGGCGAGGCCAGGATCCGGCCGCGCTGGCTCGATGGCGGGGCCCGGTTCTGGTACCGGGTCGACGGGCGGTTCGTGCTCGTCGACCCGGTGGCCGGCACCAGCGAACCGGCCTTCGACCACGCCCGGCTGGCGGCGGCGCTCGCCGAGGCGGCCGGGCGGCGGGTTGACGCCGGGGAGCTGCCGTTCCGGGCGATCGAGCCGGGCGCGGGCACGGTGGCGTTCGCGGCCTTCGGCCAGCGCTGGCGCTGCGACCTGGGGGACTACACCTGCCTGCCCGAACCCGCCCCGGCGCTCGGGGCGGCGGCCGAACCCGCGACCGCCGCCGACACCGGGGCCGCTACCGACACCGAGGCCGCCGCCGAGCCCGGAGCCGCCGCCGAGCCCGCGGTGCCGTCGCCGGACGGCAAGCTCGCCGTGTTCCGGCGTGGGCACGACCTGTGGGCCCGGTCAGTGGCCGACGGCCGGGAGTGGCCGCTGACCACCGACGGGATGGCCGACTACGACTACGGCAGCGCCGGGTTCGGGCCCGGCACGCTGCTGGCCAGGTTCGGGGTGACCCCGCCGCCCACGGTGGCCTGGTCGCCGGACTCGGCCAGGGTGCTGACCAACCGGGTCGACGTGCGCGAGGTCCGGCAGACCCACCTGGTCCAGGCGATGCCTGCCGACGGCGGCGCGCCGCGGCTGTTCAGCCAGCGTTCCGCCTACCCGGGGGACGAGCACATCCCGATGGCCGAGCTGGTGGTGCTGGAGGTGGCCACCGGCGAGGTGATGCGGGGGCGGGGCGAGCCGCTGCCGATGCCGTTGATCTCGCCGGTGGCCTCCGGGGCGGCCTGGTGGGCGGCGGACGGGGCGGTCTACTACCTCAGCCAGCCGAGGGACCTGCGGGCCTTGGCACTGCACCGGCTCGACCCGGCGACCGGGGCGGTGCAGACCGTGGTCAGCGAGACGGGGGAGACCCGGGTGCAGGTCGCGCCGCTGCCCTTCGACCCGCCGCTGGTCCGGCTGGTCCGGGACGGAGCGGAGCTGCTCTGGTACTCCGAGCGGGATGGCAGGGGACACCTGTACCGCTACGACCGGGCCGGCCGGTTGCTGGGCCGGGTGACCTCGGGGGACTGGGAGGTGCGGCGGATCCTGCACGTCGACGAGGACGCCGCGGTGGTGTACTTCTTCGCCGCGGGGCTCATCGAGGCCGATCCGTACCGGCGGTCGGTGTGCCGGGCCGGGCTGGACGGGACCGGGTTCGCCCTGGTCACCGAGGACGAGCTGGACCACGTGGTCACCGTGCCCGAGCACGGCGGCTACTTCCTCGACTCGGCCTCCACGGTGGAGCTGCCGCCGGTGGCCACCGTGCGGGACTGGTCCGGGCGGGTGCTCGTCGAGCTGGAGCGGGGCGACACCGCCTCGTCCTGGGCGGCCGGGTGGACGCCGCCGGAGCGGTTCCGGACCACGGCCGCGGACGGGCACACCCCGATCTACGGCGTGCTGTACCGGCCGCGTGACTTCGATCCGGCCAAGCGGTACCCGGTGATCGACAGCGTGTACCCGGGGCCGCAGGTCACCAGGGTCGAGCCGTCCTTCGGGCCGATGGGCCTGGACATGCACGTGGCCTCGCTGACCGCGCTCGGCTTTGTGGTGGTCGCGGTGGACGGGCGGGGCACCCCGGGCCGGGGCCGGGCTTTCCACGACCACTCCTACGGCAGGCTCGGCGACGCGGGCGGGCTGGCCGACCACCTGGCCGCGATCCGCGAGCTGGCGGCGACCCGGCCGTGGCTGGACCTGGACCGGGTCGGGGTCTGCGGCATCTCCGGCGGCGGGTACGCCACGGTCCGGGCGATGTGCGCGCACCCCGAGTTCTACCGGGCCGGGGTGGCGATCAACGGCATGCAGGACAACCGCTACTACACGCAGGTCTGGGGCGAGACCTTCGACGGGCCCTACGACGAGCAGACCTACGCCCGCAGCTCAAACGTGGAGCTCGCCGGCCGGCTGACCGGCGAGCTGCTGCTGATCCACGGCGGTTCCGACGACAACGTGCACCCGCACCACACCCTGCGCCTGGTCGACCGGCTGATCGCCGAGGACAAGGACTTCGAGCTGGTGATCGTGCCGGGCGCCGAGCACATGTTCCTCGGCTACGAGCACTACCTGGCCCGGCGGCTGTGGGACCACTTCGTCCGGCACCTGCTCGGCCGCCGGCCACCGGCCGGTTACCGCCTGAAGCCGGCGCCGCTGGACCTGGAGACGCTGGCCGAGCAGTTCAGCTGACCAAGCGCATCAAGCACACGGGAGAGGGGATCGAGATGACCCAGGCAGTCGCGCCGCCGCTGGGCGAGCACGTGCGGGTGGGCGAGCGGACGCTGTACACGCACCGGTCCGGCCAAGGCGGTCCGCCGGTGGTGTTCCTGCCCGGCGCGAGCATGGTCGGCCTGCACTACCTCAACATCCACGACCGGATCGCCGAGCACACCACCAGCGTGCTCTACGACCGGGCGGGCACCGGCTACAGCGAGCGGATCCCGTTGCCGCGCAGCGCGGCCGAGGTCGCCGACGAGCTGCGCGGGCTGTTGTGGGCCACCGACGTGCGCGGGCCGTACGTGCTGGTCGCGCACTCCCTCGGCGGGGTCTACGCCCGCCGGTTCGCCCAGCGCTACCCGGACCAGGTGGCCGCGCTGGTGTCGCTGGAGGGCGCGCACGAGGACTGGGACGACTACATGCCGCCCGAGCTGCGTATCCAGCACGGGGCCGCGGACGCGCCCATGCCCGAGTTGCCCGCGGGGACCGTTCAGCGGTTCCGCGAGCTGATCACCGCGAAGCTGGCCGGCTGGCCCGAGGCGGTCCGCGAGCCGATGATCGAAGCGCAGCTGAGCCTGGACTGGATGCGGATCGGCGCGGCCGAGCGGTCCAACCTGGCAGCGGTGTTCGCCGAGCTGCGCCGCGGCGGGCCCATCCCGGACGTGCCGTACCTGCTGTTCACCGCCAACGGCATCGACCCCGGTCAGCGGCTGTTCCTGTCCGAGGAGCTGCTGCGGGTGCAGGGCGAGCGCAAACTGGCGATGTACCAGGCGCTGGCCGCCGCCGCACCGCGCGGCGAGCACCGCGTCCTGGCCAAGGCCGGCCACAGCTGGCTGACCATGGACCAGCCGGAGGAGGTCGTCCAGGGCATCCTGGACGTCCTCAACCGGATCTAGCTGTCCACAAAGGACTCAGCGGCCACCGCGGCGGCTGCCTGCCCTGCTGCGCGAGGAGAACGTCGCCGCGCTCCCAGTAGGTGCGGGCGGCCGCGCGGCGGTGTCGGCTTCCTTGCCGGCTCGCGTGCGCGGTTTGGCCGCCGCACCGGAGCGCTGGCCGGAACCACCGCGCCGGGAACCGCCACGCTCGGCACCGGTGCGCTCACCGGAAACCCCGCGCTCACCGGAACCGGCGCGCGAACCCGAGCCACCGCGGCCGGCGCCGGCACGCTGGCCGGAACCGTTGCGGCGCCCGGGGTTCCGCGCCGTGTCGGCGACCGCGGACGGCACCGGTGGCGTGACGTAGCTGCGCTCGCCGACGGCCAGCTCAGCCAGCAGCGAATGCTCCGGCGTCACGTGGGTCAGCCGCGGCTTGATGCCGGCCTTGCGGGTCAGGTCGCGCACGTCGGCGGCCTGGTCGGCGGTCATCAGCGTGACCACCGTGCCCGCGGCGCCCGCGCGGGCGGTGCGGCCCGAGCGGTGCAGGTATGCCTTGTGCTCCATGGGCGGATCGGCGTGCACGACCAGCGTGACGTCGTCCACGTGGATGCCGCGGGCGGCGATGTCGGTGGCCACCAGCGTGCGCACCCGGCCCTCGGCGAAAGCGCCCAGGTTGCGGGTGCGGGCGGACTGACCCAGGTTGCCGTGCAGCTCGACCGCGGGCACGCCCGAGGCGATGAGCTGCTTGGTCAGCTTGGTCGCCCCGCGCTTGGTGCGGGTGAACACCACGGTGCGGCCGGGAGCCGCGGTCAGGTCGGCCAGCACCGGCAGCCGGTGCTCGGCGCGGACCTGCAGCACGTGGTGGGTCATCGCGTCCACCGGCGACTGCGCCGAGTCGACGCTGTGCGTGACCGGGTTGCTGAGGTAGCGGCGGACCAGGGTGTCCACCCCGCTGTCCAGCGTGGCCGAGAACAGCAGCCGCTGGCCGCCCTTGGGCGTGGTGTCCAGCAGCTTGCGCACCACCGGCAGGAAGCCGAGGTCGGCCATGTGGTCGGCCTCGTCCAGCACGGTGACCTCCACCGCGTCCAGGTTGGCGTGGCCCTCGCCCATGTGGTCGGCGAGCCTGCCGGGGCAGGCCACCAGGATGTCCACGCCGGTGCGCAGCGCGTTGATCTGCGGGCGCGCGGCCACCCCGCCGAAGACGGTCAGCGTGCGCAGCCGCAACGCCTTGGCCAGCGGGGCGAGGGACTCGGTGATCTGACCCGCGAGCTCGCGGGTCGGCGCGAGGATGAGCGCGCGCGGCCTGCCCGGCCGCCGGGGCGTGCCGCTGGCGGCCAGCCTGGACAGCACCGGCAGCAGGAAGGCGTAGGTCTTGCCGGAGCCGGTGCGGCCACGGCCGAGCACGTCCCGCCCGGCCAGCGAGTCCGGCAGGGTCGCCGTCTGGATGGGGAACGGGGTGCTGATGCCCTGGTCCGCGAGCACCGCGGTGAGGGCCTGGGGAACGCCGAGCTCGGCGAAGGAAAGCGTGGTGTTGGGGCGGCGGGCCGCCATGCAGTCTCCGAACGTCTGAGGGGTCGTCCTGCCCGGCGCGGATGATCCGCAGCGCAAAGGTGGATCGACCTAGAGGGCAGCCCGAGGCAGAACTGAGCGGGCCGCGTCTCCAGTGTAGCTGAGTCCACTGATCTGGTCAGATGGAAATGACCACCTTTCCGAGCGGATGGCCCTCGTGCACGTGCCGGATCGCCTTCGCCGCCTCGGCCAGCGGAAACACCCGGTCGAGCACTGGTGTGAGCTTCCCCTCCCCGGCCAGTCCGCCCAGGAACGCGAAGTCCGCCCCGCGCTCGCTGCTGAACAGCCCGCGCAGGCGCTGGCCGATCAGCGGCGACAGCAGCGCCGCCCGCAGCACCCGGTCAGTGCCCCCGAACCAGCGCCCGGCCCCCTCCCCGCCGACGATCACCAGCGTGCCGCCCGGCGTCAGCGCCCGCCGCAGCTGGGCCAGCGGCCGACGGCCCGCGGTGTCCAGGACCAGGTCGTACCGGGTGCCGTCCACGAAATCGGCCTTGCTCCGGTCCACCACCCGATCCGCGCCGAGCGAGCGCACCAGCTCCGTCCGGCTCGGCCCGCACACCCCGGTCACCCGCGCGCCGAACTCCTTGGCCAGCTGCACCGCGAAGCTGCCCACACCCCCGCCGGCCCCGGTGACCAACACCTGCTGCCCCGCCCGCACCTGCCCGAGGTCCCGCAACCCCTGCAACGCGGTCCCACCGGAGATGGGCATCGCCGCCGCCTGCTCGAAGCTGAGGTTCGCCGGTTTGACCGCCAGCTGATCTGCCCTGGCACACGTGTACTCGGCGAAGGACCCGGCGCCGGTCCCGAACACCGCGTCCCCGGCCCGGAACCCGGTCACCCCGGCCCCGACCGACTCCACCACCCCCGCCACATCCCGCCCGCGCACCGCCACCTTCGGCCTGCGCAGGCCGAACCCGGCCAGCCGCACCAGGTACGGCAACCCGGTCATCAGGTGCCACACATCCGGCCCCACCCCGGCCGCGCGCACCCGCAGCAACACCTCGCCCGCACCCGGCTCCGGAGTGGGAATGTCCTTGAGCGCCAACACATCCGTCGAGCCGTACCGGTCCTGAGTGATCGCCTTCACGGCCGCTCCTCCGCATCTCCCGGGTACTGGAAAACCTGCTCGAGCGGCACGTTGAACACCCGTGCGATCTGGAACGCCATCTCCAACGATGGCGAGTACCGCCCAGCCTCGATGGCGATGACCGTCTGCCGCGTCACCCCGATCCGCTCGGCCAGCTCCGCCTGCGTCAGCTGCCCGTGCTCGAACCGCAGCGCCCGGATCGAGTTGGTCACCCTGGTCGGCTTCACCACGGCTGGAACCCCCGCCGGTACGCGACCACCTTGGCCGTCGAGCCGAGCACCGCGGAGAGCACGAACGCCAGGTAGATCGCGTTGGCGATCCAGAAGTGCGCCGCCCCCGCCAGCGCCAGCCCCAGCGCGCCCACCCCGCCGAGAACCACGAACGACTGCCCGACGTGCTCCCCGAACCGCCCGATCTCCCGGTCCCGCTGGTCCACCCGGCCGTCCGCCCCCGGCGTCAGGACCGAGGCCACGATGTGCAGCACCATCCCCGCCACGATCCCGCCGCCGATCGTCCACAACATCGTGGGCACGTAGGGCGCCGCCCTGCCGAACACGAGCACGAGATAGGTGCCGTAGCCGCAGATCGCGACCACCAGCAAGATCCACGCCCGCTTCTCTTCAATCGCCATGCCAGCCCCCATGTAAAGAAAACTTGACATGGGCCAATGTAAAGAAGACTCGACACGATGTCAAACATTCTTGACCTAGGCTGGTTGACCGGAACCGGTGCCGGGCGGCTCGACGGCCGAGTACGGTGCACCGATGGCCGAGGACCAGGCGACCGGCCAGTGCCCGTGCTCCGGCTGGCCGGCGAACTGGCCGCGCCACCAAGGACATAACCGCCCTCGACGACGTCCCGGTCACCGAGCTGGTGGCCAGGCTGACGTCGTTCGCGGACTTCCGGCAGCTGTGCGCCGCCACCAACCTGGGGACCTCGCCCGAGCTGAGCCACCCGGTGCACATCGCCAGGGCCGAAGCCGAGCACGCGGAGCTGACCGCGCTGCCGCCCAGCCCTTCAACGCGCCTATCTCGTCATCGGAGAGTGACGGTGCGGACAGCTTGGGGTCCGGCATACCGAACCCCAAGCCACCGCGCGAACCAACGGCTCAGGGCACTAGCCCACGTAGTGCAGGCAGAACGGCACCGGCCGCGGCCACATGATGTTGACCCGGGTGAGGATCGCGTTGTTGACGACGGTCACGTTCTCCACCATCATCCGCGCCTCGCCGAGTCCTTCGGCGTTGAGGTAGCCCTCACTGATGGACACCGCGACCGGCTGGCTGGCCGACACCGGTGCGCCGTGCCAGGTGATCGGGCGCACGCCGTTCGCCGCGTCGTAGCAGATGGTCCGGGTGAACCGCTCCGCCTGCGGCCCGGCAGTGGCCACCGCCGTCAGGGCCGCGCTGCCGAGGCCGACCACCAGCAACGCGGTGACGGCTCGTTTCGAGATGCTCACGGGAATCCCCTTTCATTCGGGTCCGGCTGACCCGGATCCACGGTGTCCTGCCGCCGGCGAGGCTGGTATCCCGGAACTTGGGTGCGTAACACCGGGACTCGAGGGCGGACGAACGGGCAGCCCGGTGCCACGGCGGTCGATGTCGGCGACACTCGAGGTCATGACACCGTGGGGGGAGCGGCTGCGGGCGGAGCTTGTGGCTGTGGCCGGGCAATGCCTGGACGTGCGCGAGCTGGGCGCGCTCGTCTCGGCCGCCCTCGCGCCCTGGTTGCCGCACAACGGGGTGCGGCTGGTCGCCGGGGCCCCGGCGTGCGGGCCGACGCTGGGCTCGTTCAGCTTCTGGCACGGCTATCCGCCGCCGTTCATGCAGGCGCTGTGGGCGCAGGCGCTGTGGCACCACGCGGACGAGAGGTTGCTGGCCCGGCACGGGATGGCCGAGGCGCGGGTACGGCTGCGGGACGCCCGCGGGGTGTGGGGTGTGCTGGGGTTGTTGCGCGGCTGGCCGTTCACGACGGCGGAGCTGCGGTGGCTGGCCGGTCTGGGCGAGGAGCTGCCGGAGGTGCTGCGCGCCTACGTGCGCGCGGGCCCCCTGGTGGCAGAGGTGCCCGCACCCGCGGCGGGCGTGCTGGTGCTGGGCGAGAACCACCGGGTACGCGCGGCGACCGGGCAGGCGCTGCTCTGGCGGGAACAGCTGCGCGCCAGCTGGCCGACCACCTCACCGGTCGCGGAGTCCTTCCTCGCGGACATGTCCCGCCTTGCACACCGCAGCGCGTCGACGGTGGTGGCCCACGCGCCCTCGGCCAGCCACGGGCGGTGGGTGGTGTTCGAGGGGCAGCGGCTGGGGCCAGGTGAGGTGGCGGTGACGGTGCGGGCCGCGTCGGGCACCCAGCTACTACCGGTGTTCTGCGACTGGTACGGGATCACGGCCCGGGAACGCGAAGTGCTGGCCGACCTCTACGACGGGGCCATGCCCAAGCACATCGCCCGGTGGCGCGGGCTGTCCGTGCACACGGTGTACGACCACGTGAAAGCGTTGTGCCGCAAGACCGGGGCCGACGGGCGCGCCGAGCTGGTCAAGGCGATCGCGGGCTAGCCTGAGTTTCCGCGGACCACCTCCGCAGCTGGCGCGAACCTGGTCACACTCGTCCAAGCCGCGGCCGGCGCCGAAGGCCACGATACGAGCGGCTCGTGTCACAGGCCGTGTCACGCAGACCGGACTGTGATCTTGCTGGCCAGCGTTTCCGCTGGTGAGAGATGGTGGCCCCGGCAGGATTCGAACCTGCGACACCCGCTTTAGGAGAGCGGTGCTCTATCCCCTGAGCTACGAGGCCGGGACAAGCACCGTCAGCCTAGCGGGTGCGCGGCTGCTTGTCCTCGGCGGCACGGGCCTTGCCCGGAGGGGGTGGTGGAGATCGCACCCACGTTCCCCTCCGGGCGGCCTGGGCTCAGCCCTTGGCGAGCTGGGCGTTGATCCAGTTCTTCAGGTCGCGCTCGGCGTTGGCGCCGCCGTAGCCGATCCTGCGGGAGTCGGGCAGGTCCGCGGCGTTGCGGATGCCCTGGAGGGTGGGCAGGTACTTGACGTTGTGCTTGGTCAGGATCGCCTTGGACTCATCCGCGTCGACCTCGGCCAGCAGCCACTTGCCACCGCTCTCCCTGGCCATCTTCTCGATGACCGGCTTCATCTTCTGGCACGGCGGACACCAGGTGGCGCCGAAGTCCATGATGACCAGCTTCTGCTTGGAGGTCTCCATGACCTGGTTGTAGTTGGCGTCGGTGACGTGGACGATGTTCTCCTCCGCGCGGACGCTGGAGGATTCCAGGCTGCTGGGCGCGGCGGAGGCGGTGCCGGCGAGGGCGGCCGTGGCCAGGGCGGCCGCGGCCAGCGCGGCGGCGAAACGGGTCTTGCGCATGGTGTTTCCTTTCGATCAATGGTGGGACATCAGGCGGGGAAGAGGTGCTTGTCCGCGGGGATGGTGGTGCTGTGGCTCCAGGCGTCCAGGAACTCCTTGAGGTCCATCTGCGCCTCGGCCTCCAGGTACAGCTCCAGGTCGTGCCAGCCCTGGTTCCAGCCCTGGTTTATGGTCGGGAAGTTCGACAGGACGGTGTTGAACGCGCGTTCGCCGATCTTGCGGCGCAGGGCGTGCGTGAACAGCGCGCCCTTGTCGTAGATCGCGCTGAACTCCTTGCCCTTGCCCGGATCGGCCAGCTTGCGGGCCCAGAAGGCGGCGTTGCCGCGCACCGCGTCCACGGCCTTGCGGTACTCGGCGTCGAGGTCCTTGCCCTCCTTGGCCTCGGCCCACATCCAGCCCAGGTAGTTGGCGAAGCACTCGTGTGTGCAGGTGTCCGACCAGTTCTCCACCGACATCGACGCGCCCCACCACTGCGCGGCCAAAGTGCGCACCAGCGCCTTCAGGTCGGCGTTGCGGCCCAGCACCGGTCGGGTCTGCGCGCCGACCTGGTAGGGCTGGCTGTCGGCCAGGTGAATGGTGCCGACGGTGCCGAAGTGGTAGTCGCCGAGCTTGGAGTTCAGGAACCTCAGCACCTCGGGCAGCTTGTCCGCCAACGGTTTCCCGTTGCTGCCGGGGGCGAACGCGGAGAGCACCGACGTGCTGTCCACAGTGGACTCCTGGAAGGTGTACCTGTCGATGCCCAGCGCGATCAGGTGCGGGGCCACCGGGTCGGCGGTCCAGGTGGTGGTGGTCCGGCCGTTGTGGGTGACCGGCTTGGACCTGGTGCCATTGGCCACGCTCTGCCAGCCCTCGGGCACCGAGGTGGTGATGCTGAGCTCGGCCTTGTCCATCGGGGTGTCGTTGACCGGGAACCAGGTGCTCGCCGAGTGCGGGGCGCCCGCGGCGATCACGCCGCCGGAAGGGGTGCCGCGCCAGCCGCCGAGGCCGGTGACCGGGTGCCGGACCGGCCCTGGGCGGCCGCAGTAGCTGACCTCTACGGTGATCTCGGCGTCCTTGGCCAGCGGCGCGGCCGGGGTGATCACCAGCTCGTGCTCGCCGGTGCGGGTGAACTTGGCCGCCTGGCCGTTGACCTTCACCGAGCGGACGGTCAGGCCGCGCAGGTCCAGGTTGAACTGGCTGAGCTCCTGGGTGGTCTTCGCGGTGATCTTCGCGGTGGCGTCCAGCAGCTTGCTGCCCGGGTTGTAGGACAGGTTCAGGTCGTACTTGCTGACGTCGTAGCCGCCGTTGCCGTCGGTGGGGTAGTACGGGTCGCCGACGCCGTCCTTGCCGGGTTCCGGCGCGGCCAGCGCGGTGCCCGCGCCCAGGGCCAGGGTGGTGGCCACCGCGCCGAGCGCGAGTCCGATCTTGCGCATCAGGCCACCGCCTTCTCAGTCGCCAGGCCGGCTCCGGCCCAGTCCTCGATGCCCTCGCGGTACTTGCGCACGTTGGTGTAGCCGAGCTGGCGCAGGCGCTGGCCGACGAACTCGCTGTTGCGGCAGGGCACGTTCGCGCAGTAGACGACCACCGCGACGTCCTTGTCCGGCAACACCTTCGGCGCGTACTCGTCGGTGAAGTCGGCGGCCTGCTCGTACGGGAAGCCGGGGATGTTCACCGCGCCGGGCAGGTGCTCCCGCTCGTAGTAGGCGACCGGCATGGTGTCGACCACGACGACCTTGCCCTGCGCCAACTCCGCTTCCAGCTCAGTGCGGGTGATGAGAGGCAACACGGTGCTCTTCCTCCTTTGTGGACGGTGCGGTGGGTGCGGCGGTCGGCGTGCTGCCGATCCCGCGGGTGAGACCGAAGCGGCCCAGCAGCAGGTAGCCGAGGAAAGCCGCCAGCACCGAGGTCAGAGTGGGAATGCCGAAGGGCAGGAAGGCGCCCGCCACCGCGCCGAACACCCAGCAGGCCACTGCGGCCGGCACCCAGGTGGGCGCGGTGGCGGGCAGTTCACCCCTGGCGCGGGACTCCTCCAGGACCGGACGCCAGGAGCGGACCAGGAAGTACTCGGCGATGATGATTCCGGCGATCGGCGGGCTGATCACCCCGATCCAGGTCAGGAACCCCTGGAACTGCCCGAGAATCCCCAGTGCGGAGAGCACCGAGCCGAGCAGGCCGAGACCCAGGGTGGCCGCGATCCGGTTGGTGCGCTTGCCCAGCAGCACGTCGATGGTGTTCACCAGGCCGAGCGAGGCGCAGTACAGGTTCCAGTCGTTGACCTTGAGGATGGCCGCGACCAGGATCAGCGTGCCGAGGAAGCCGGAGGACGAGGTGATGATGTTGACCACGTCCGAGGTCTTGGCCGCGTGCGCCAGCAGCACCCCGATCAGCCCGATCACGAACTCGCCCAGGGTCACGCTGAGCACGGTCTGCTTGACCACGTCACCGGTGCTGCGGTTGAACCTGGTCAGGTCCGGGGTCATGATCGCGCCCATGATGAACGCGCCGGAGACCAGCGTGGTCCCCGCGGCCAGCGACAGCGCCGGTCCGGGCGGCGCCGAGCTCATCAGCTCGCTCAGCGAGTGCATCCGCAGCCCGTCCCAGATCGCGTAGCCGCTGAGCAGCAGGAACGCCGGCACGGTCAGGTAGGCGGTCCAGGCCATGCCGTGGATGCCGAAGACCACGATGCCGGTCACCAGCATGCCGCCGATCAGCGACCAGGCCCACAGCGGCGGCCCGCCGAGCAGGTTGCTCAGGCCCTGCGCGAACGCGCCGTTCTGCACGCCGAACCAGCCAGCCAGGCTGATCGTCATCAGCAGCCCGACCAGTGCCGAGCCGCGGTGACCGAAGCCGGACCAGCGGGTCAGCACCGAGGTGGACAGGCCCTCCCGCATGCCGGCCACGCCGAGCAGGACGGTGATCACCTCCATGATCGCCGCACCCAGGGTGATCGCCAGCACCGCGTTCCAGAACGTCATGCCGAAACCGAGCACGGCACCCAGTAGGAACTGGTGGAAAGAGGCAATCTGGCCAAATCGCTGCACCGCGATGGAAAACCACGGGCGGCGGGCTGACTCCGGGACCCGGGAGAGGGAGAAGTCATCGCGGCCCACCGCGTTCGCTGTTCCGCTCATAACCGAAGTCTGTGCACTGGCCCATTCGATTGCACCCCCTCTTCTGGGGGGTGGTTTTCGAGGTGACTTGAACTGAATTTCAGCCGTTCACAACGCGTTGACGTGCGGGTTTGCCTAGACGTACGAAGAGGTTGAGCACGTCGGTGAAACTCAAACGAGCGGAGTCTGTGATGTACGCTGTGCGCCCACTGGTGGAAAGCTGTCCGGCTTCGGTGATCGAGGCCGAGCACGCCTGTATCGGTATCAGTCCGTTTAACGGATATTTCACTCCGGAACGTATCAGCGAACTTGCCGCATGGGCAGTGCGCACTTTCCCCAGTTGTCACTTTTTCGTGCCCGACGGGCCATCGGTGTACACCCTGGAAGCCCTCGGCTACTCCCCGAGCAAGGCGCGCTCCAAGGCGCGGCGGCAGGGCTGCTACGTCTACAACAAGATCCACCGGGCGCTGGCCGAGCTCGGCGTGCCGGACCCCGGCGCGCTGATCCTGGACTCGGCCGCCCTCGACCACAACCCGGACTACCAGCAGCTCTTAGCCCACGGCGAGCAGCTCTACCGGACCGACGAGGGCTTCCGCGCGGACTGCCTCTCGGCCAGCCACTGGGTGCTCGACCGCAAGTTGCCGGACGGCGTGCGGCCGAACCCCGAGCAGCTGGCCAAGGCGGTGCGCTACTTCCTCGCCGAGCTACCGCTGTTCGCCTCGACCACCAGCATCGTCGGCCGCCGCGGCTCGGTGTTCGTCTACCACCAGCGGGTGGCCTTCCTGGAACGCTTCTACCGGCGTGAGCTGAGCTGGAAACCCGCTGCGGGACAAGGGTTCCTGGTGGTCACCCCGGCCGACGAGCTGGTCAGCGCCACATCCAGCTGATGCCGTGACCACCGGGACCCAGATCGAAGCCGACCAGCTGCGCCTCGTTGCGAGCGCTCAGGCGCAGCTCGGTCGCCTCCCGCTGCCCGTCCCGCCCCGCCGGGTGCGCGGCGGCGCGGTGCACCCGCCACACCTTGGCCGGGGTGGCCCGCGGGTCGAAGGCCACGGTCAGCCGGTACTCCCGGCAGCCCAGCAGGAACCGCCGCTCGCAGCTGGTCACCAGCGCCTCCTCCGGCCGGTAGCCCAGCTCGTAGTCGGCCAGCACGGTCTCGGTCTGCCGCAGCGGGCGGTCGAAGCGCAGCTCGGCGAGCACCCCGCCGCCGTCCGGATCGGTGTGCATCCGGCCCAGCCGGCAGGACTCGCTCTGCCATCGATTGGGCAGCGCGCCCGCCGGTGCGGCCAGCCGGACCAGGTGCCGGTCCACCCCGTCCACCATGGCCTGCAGCACCGCGCGCACCCGCATCGCGCGCACCGCCCGGTCCGGCCCGATGGTCCAGTGCTCGTGCACGCTCAGCGGCACGATCGCGTCGGCGGGGTGCGGCAGCCGCCGGGGGGCGATCGGCGCGCCGCGACGGCCGCGCAGCACCAGCGGGTGCGCGGGCGCGGGCGGTTCTTCCGCCGGGCGGTCGAGCAGGGCCAGCAGCGACCGGGGTGGCAGCTCCAGCACCTCCTCCAGCTCGCGCACCACGCGCAGCGAGGCGTGCCGGTGCGGGCGGCTCTGCCCGCGCTGCCAGTAGCTCAGGCTGGCCAGGCTCACCCGGTGGCCCCGGTCGGCCAGCCGGACCTGGATCCGTTGCAGGGTCAGGCCGCTGGCCTGGATGCCCAGGTACAGCGCGTGGTGGAACGGGCCGGAGCGCAGTGCCGCACCCAGCTCGTCGGGCACTGTCGCCGCTGTCATGCCTACCCCCGTTCGCTGCCTGCACGATGTGGGCCATTGTTGAAAACTGGTGTCGAGACCAGCACCCCACCATGGGTGTGTCGATTTCACAATATTTTCAGTTTCAGTCTCTATTCAGTTGGCCCTGTTGGGCTTTTGTGCTCGCACTGGCGGTCACTTCCAGCACCAGCGCATCCCGTAATAGCCAGGTGGCAGGTCGAAGTCGATGAAATGGGCAACAAAGTTGCCGTCAACCTGAATGTCGCCGACGTCGATGGTCGGCGAACTGTTGTCCGGCCGGAACACCCGCCACACCCTGGCCGGCGGGTCGCCTGCGGGGAAGCGCACGGTCAGGCAGTAGGTCTGGCACCCGGCCCGGAACCCGCCGCCCCAGGCCAGGCAGGTCTGGCCGCTGCCGGTGAACTCGAACACCGTGTCCACCAGCAGGTTCTCCCCGCGCCGCAGCGGGTGCGGGAAGCGCGCCTCCACCGCCATCACGCCGGAGTCGTGGTCGGTGGCCACCCGGCCCAGCCTGGTGCCCTCGCTGCGCCAGCGCACCGGCAGCTCGCCCGGCTCGCAGGCCGCGATCACCGTGTCCCGGTCCACCCCGTCGATGCGGGCCTGCCGCAGGATCTGCAAGTCCAGCCGCTCGATGCCCCGTCGCGGGGCCAGCACCAGGTGCTCGTGCACGCTCTGCGCGGTCAGTTGGCCGTCGAACGGGTTGTTCAGCTCCACCAACAGCTTCTGCACCGCCTCGGCGTTCGCGCACACCTGCCGGGGCGTCACCGAGTACCAGGCCCGCTCCGGCGCCGGTTCCCGCCTGGCCGGGCTGAGCAGGTCGCGCAGCGCGCCGCGGGGCAGCTCCAGCACCTCTTCCAGCGCCAGCACCAGCTCGGCTGACCTGGGGCGGCTGCGGCCGCGCTGCCAGTAGCTCAGCGTGGCCAGGCCCACCGCCACCCCGCGCTCGGCCATCCTGGCCCTGATCCGGGCCAGGGTCAGGCCGCTGGCCTGGATGGCCAGGCGCAGCGCGTGCTCGAACGGACCGGTGCGCAGTGCCTCATGCAGACCGCCGGCCACCATCTCGGATTTCCGCACACCACCGATAGTGGCAGACGCCGGCTTTCCGGAACATTTCTGTTTTCAGTGTGCGTAAACTTCAATTTCGAATAAAGAGTAGCCGTAGCGGGTGGCCCGGCTGATCCCGGTGAGCCGGACGAAACGGGCCTGGGTGGCGGCGAACGGGATGTTGTCCTCGCCGCCGTCCCCGTCGGCCACCGCGGCCGCCTGCCGCCACCGCTGCCCGTCGGTGGAGACCTCGATCCGGTAGGCCTTGCCGTAGGCGGACTCCCAGCGCAGCACGGTCCGGCCGACCTGGCGCACCGAGCCGAGGTCCACAGTGAGCGACTGCTCGTCGGACCAGTCACTGGCCCAGCGGGTGCGCCGGTCGCCGTCCACCGCCTTGCCGGGCGGCGAGGGGTACGCGCCGGTCTCCTGGCTGGACGCGCTGGCCGCCTTGGCCAGCGCCAGGTTGGTCACGTCCTCGCCCCTGCGCGCCGGGAACTCGACCACCTGCTGGTAGGTCGGCCGGTTCTGCCACTGCGTCTTGTCCTGGGTGATGCCGCCGGTGGGCCGGTGGATGATCTGGTCCCGGCAGAACTGGTCGCCCGGCTTGCAGTCGGCGTCGCCGGGGTAGGTGGTGGTGGCCGGGGTGTTCACCGCGGCGCGCAGCGAGTCCAGCAGCGCGGTGCGGCAGTCCGCGGCGTTGCCGTTGCCGCAGAAGGCGGTCGGCACCCAGGCCTGCACCGGATCGCCGAGCACCTTGCGCAGGTCCTTGTGCACGTAGCCGTACCAGCCGTACTGGAAGGCCGACCCGGTGTGGCCGGGCTGCTCGTCCACCCGCAGCGCGGCCAGAAAAGCCTTGTGCAGCGCGGGTTGCAGCCCCGGCTCGAACATGGCCTTGGCCAGCAGCGGGAACCAGGCGTCCAGCACCCTGATCGCCTCGCTGTGCAGGTAGACGAACTTGCCGCTGGCGCTGGGATCGCCGTCGGTGGTGCGATGCCCGCCCGCGCGCTGCCAGGCGCGCAGCTGCTCGATCGCGGTGGCCAGCGCGGGCTCGGTGACCGGGGCCCGGTCCAGCACCCGCAACAGCAGCGGCAGCACCTTGTCCGCGCGCAGGTCCACTGTGGACGCGTCGGCCATCGCCTTGGTCAGCTTGGCCCTGGTGAACTTCTCGCCGCGCTGCAACAGCGGCTTGATCCGGTCGTCCAGCGGCTGGGAGCGGTGCACCGGGCCGAAGCTGAAGTTGCCGTCCGCGGCCGAGTAGCCGGGAGCCTGCTTGTTGTTCCAGCTGGTCAGGTAGTCCTGGTTGACCACCTGCGGGTGCTGCTCGAACGGGGTGTAGCGGGCCAGGTTGTCGCCGGGCCGCCAGTCCTGCCACTCGTAGGCGGCGTCACCGCGCACCGGCAGGTTCGGGTCGTGGCCGGACTTGCGCACCGGGTTGAAGCCAGAGTTGAAGTAGGCGATGTCCTTGCTGTCGGCGTAGAACCAGTTGAAGCCGTAGCCGATCTGGTTGGCCGCGCGCTGGAAGTCCGCCGCCGAGCGGATCGCCTCCGGGTCGTTGAACAGCTGGAAGCCCAGGGTGGACTCCACCTCGCGCAGGTAGGTCGAGCGCAGCTTGGTGAAGGCCACCGGCTTGCCTGCCACCGTGCCGCGGTGGGAGATCAGGCCGAGCTTGGTGCGCTGGGCGACCAGGGTGTACGAGCCCGCCGGCGTGGCGTCGGCCAGGCTGGGCTTCCAGGCGTTCTTCTTGGTCAGCTCCTCGATCGGCAGGCACTCGCCGCGGAATCGGTAGTGCGCCGACTTCAGCGTGGGCGCGCCGCCGCCGGGCTCGCACAGCTCCACCGCGTAGGAGTCGGTGATGTCCTGGGCCGCGGTGGTCGCGCTCCACGCGTAGTCCTGGCCGCGGCCGAGCAGCACGTACAGGCCGAGCCCGGCGAAGGAGGCGCCCCTGGAGCTGATGCCCGGCGCCTGGATCTCCTGCACGGTCAGCAGCTGCGGGGCGAAGTAGCCGGTCTGCGGGCCGAACACGGCGACCGGGTGCCCGCTCTCGGTGTGCGCGCCGGAGACCAGCAGCGCGTTGGACATCCCGCGCTGGGCCGGGGGCACCGGGGCAAGCGCGTCCTTGCTGGCCGGTCCGACGGCATCGCGCACGATCGGCTGCGGCACCACCGAGCCGCGGTCCGGCAGGGTCACCCCGGCGGCGTCCGGATTGTCTGTGCCGTAAGGGAAAGAGGTGCCGTTGTGCACGGTCACCGGGGCTTCCGGGTCGTTCTGCGCGCGGAAGGCCCGCCACAACGCGTCGCCCTGTGCCTTGCCGTAACGCGCCCTCGCCTCCACCAGCGCGACCGCGGAGACCACTTCCTGGCCGCCACCCGCGCCGAAGATGCCGCCGACCAGCGAGGCGATCGCGCCGATGTCGGTGGGCTTCCAGGGTTCCGGCCCGCCCTCGTTGGTGATCGCGTCCGCCTTGCCGATGGCCACGTACTCGCCGGGGAAGTACCGGCCCGCCTTGCTCTGCGCGATGTAGAGGTTGATCCCGGCCACGTAGTCGAGCACGTCCTGCTTCATCTGCTTGCCGCGCGGCCCGAGCTGCTCCAGCCGGTCGAACTGGGCCTGCAGGTCGGCCTCGGTGTAGGGCGCGATGGACCACTGCTGCTGCTCGAACTCGCGGTTGCCGATCGCGCCACCGGCGAAGGAGGAGACCTCGCCGCGGCCGACGTGCCGGAGCACGTCCATCAGGAACAGCCGGTCCTGCGCGGAGGCGAAGCCGGAGCCGAACATCGCGCCGGCCCTGGTGCTGCCGGTGATGTGCGGGGTGCCGGTGGCCTTGTCCCGCACGATGGTCACGTCGGGGCGCGGTGAGCTGGTGCTGGCCACCTGGTCGGCGGGCACGCCGAAGGAGGCGTCGTTGAAGTAGGTGTTGAGCTGCTCGTCGGTCAGCCCGCTGTAGCCCCAGACCAGCTTCTCGTAGCGCGACTTCTGGTCGCTGGAATGCGGCGGCCGGATGCCGAGGGACTTGAACAGCAGCAGTTCGGCGAAGGTGGCGTTGCCGTTCTGGCCGGGTGGCAGGATGTCGTCGCACTGACTGATGCAATAGTCAGGAATTGGCGCGACAGCCCTGGTTTCCGTGGGCTGGGCAACGGCAGGGGGACTGCCTAGGAGTGCGGCGGTAGTCGCGGCAGTGAGCAGCAGAGTCAGCGGTCGTCGCATCGCCATCACTCCTCATGGGTTGTGATGGACGTTACGGGCGAGTAGCTTCTTGCGAAAGTGTTTCACGTTCGTGCGTTCGGATGATCCGGAATCGCGTGCGAGAGCGCTCTACTCACCGGTTCGGTGACTCTGCGTAGACGTCCGGTTCCCTAACTGGATGCTGCGCAAACGTCCCGAACGTGATGGGATAACCACAAAGTGACATGGATAGGCAATACTGCACGCCCACGCTTACTCGTGACCACGTCACGCCCAATCGGGGAGGCGTCCGTGATCAAGGTGCTTCTGGTCGATGACGAAGACCTGGTGCGCTCCGGACTTCGCATGATTCTGTCCCGGGCCGGCGACATTGAAGTCGTCGGTGAATGTGACGACGGCTCGCTCGTCGTCGACCGGGTTCGCCAACTGCGGCCGCACGTCGTGCTGCTCGACATCCGCATGCGCACGACCGACGGCCTGTCCGCGCTGCGCAGGCTCCGCTCGCTGCCCGAGCCGCCCAAGGTGGCCATGCTGACCACGTTCGACATGGACGAGTACGTCAGCGAGGCGCTCCGGCTGGGCGCCAGCGGGTTCTTACTGAAGGACACCGAGCCGACCCAGCTGGTCAAGGCGGTGCGCGATGTGGCCCGCGGCGGCGCGGTGCTGGACCCCGGCGTCGCCGCCAGGGTGCTGGCCGCGGTCGCGCACGGTGAGCGGGCCGCCGAACCGGCCCGCAGCCTGCTCGGCAACCTGTCCGAACGCGAGCGCGAGGTGCTCGCGCTGATCGGCCAGGGCATGTCGAACGCGGAGATCGGCAGCGCGCTGCACCTGTCCGAGGCCACCGTGAAGGGCTATGTGTCCTCGGTGCTCGGCAAGATCGGCGCGGTGAACCGGGTGCAGGCGGCGCTGGTCGCCTACCGCGGTGGCCTGATCGCCTGAGGTGAGGAGGGTGGCGGGTCTCGCCACCCTCACTTCGACGGCAGCAGCGGCGGGTGGACCTCCACCCGGTTCCGCCCGTGCCGCTTGGCCCGGTACAGGGCCTCGTCCGCGGCGTCGAACAACTCGTCCAGGTTGGCCGGTCCGGCCGCCACGCCGATGCTCACGGTCGGCCGCTTGGTGCTGCCCAACACCATCGACCAGTCGTGCCCGTCCACCGCGGAGCGGATCCGCTCGGCCACCGCGGGACCGGCGTCCTGCCACTCGTCGGTGGCGTCCACCAGCAGCACCACGAACTCATCACCCGCCCAGCGGGCGACCACGTCGTCGGCCCGGCACTCCGCGCGCAGCAGCTGGGCGATCTCGCGCAGCGCGACATCGCCCGCGGCGTGCCCGGCGTCGTCGTTGAGGCCCTTGAACCAGTCCACGTCCACCAGCACCAGCCAGGGCACCCTGCCCTTGGCCGCGGTGCTCTCCAGCAGCAGCGGCGCGGCGCGCTCCAGGCCGAGCCGGTTGGACAGGCCGGTCAGCGGGTCGCGGGCGGCGGCCTCCTGCGCGGCCATCGCCAGCCGCTGGGCCTCCACCGCCAGCCGCCGCTGCTGCAACGCCTGGCCGAGGCCCTCCTGCAGGGTCTCCACCGCCTTGCGGCCGGAGGCCACGCTGCGGCGCAGCGCCTCGGACTCGCCCACGTAGTCGCCCAGCTCGGCGCAGATGTTGGCCAGGTCGAGGGAGAACCGCAGCAGCAGCGTGGTGTCGTTGATCTTCTCCGCCTCGGCCACCGCGCGGCTGGCCATGGTGCGGGCGTCGGTGAGCCGGTTCTGCGCGCGGCGCACGGTGGCCAGCACCCAGTTGCACATGGCCAGGCCCCAGCGGTCCTCGTGCGCGGCGGCCAGCCGCTCGGCCGCGCGGGCGGTGCGCTCCGCCGCGGCGATCTCGTTGATCCCGGCCAGCGCGCGGGCGTAGGAACCCAGCAGCGCCCGGTGCACGTACCCGGAGCCGGCCAGCTGCAAGCCCTCCCGCAGCAGCTCGCTGGCCTCGGCGAAGATCCGGCCGGATGCCTCCGGCGGGGCGTCCACCGCGCGGAAGTTCAGCGCCGCGCCCAGCCGTTGCAGGCAGTGCGCCAGGGTGTGCGGCTCGTCGGCCTCCCTGGCCACCTGGACGGACAGCCGCATCATGTCCAGGCTTGCCCTGCGGTGGCCGATGCCTTCGAGCAGGTAGGCCAGCATGCCGATGGTCTGCGCGGCGGCCGGGCCCTTGGGCGTCTCGGCGTCCAGCTCGGTCCAGCCGTCCGCGGCCAGCTCCAGCGCCAGCGGCAACCGGCCCAGCCGCCAGGCCACCACGGCCCGGTAGACCAGCACGGTCGCCCGGCGCCAGCGGTCACCGTCCTCAGCGGGCGGGGTGCGCACCACCACGTCGTCGAAGAGGGTGTTGGCTTCCACGACCCGGCCTGAGTCCAGCAGTATCCGCACCTCGCGGTCCTGCCGCGGGATGTCGCTTTCCTGCCGCGGGAGATCGACCCCCGTCACCGGATCGTCCTGCCTCACCGTGCCCTCGGCCTCCACCAGCTGGCCCGACTTCTCGACAGGCTACCGTCATCGTCGCTGCCCGTACCGCTCATGGTGCACAACGTCATCAAGCGGAAGCCTCTTGCGCCAGCCGTGCCGCTCCAGGTCCGGCGTCTCGGCGAGTCCTTGCACGGGACCCAGGCACAGCCAGGCCACCGGCCGCACCCGGCTGGGAATGCTGAGCAGCCTGCGCAGGAAGTCCTCCCGGTAGAAGCTGACCCAGCCCACGCCCCAGCCCTCGGCGGTGGCCGCCAGCCAGAGGTTCTGGATGGCCAGACATACCGAGTACAAGCCGGCGTCGGCGATCGCGTGCCGTCCGAGCACCGCCGGTGAGCCGCGGTCGGGGTCGTAGGCGACCACCACGCCGAGGCTGGACTCCAGCACGCCCTCCACCTTGATCCGGGCGAAGGTCTCCGCGCGCTCGCCCGAAAGGTCGGCCGCGAAGACCTGGCGTTCGGCCTGCACGTGCTCCTGGAAGGACCGGCGCAGCGCCCGATCGCGCACCACCACGAAGTCCCATGGCTGGCTCAGGCCGACGCTGGGCGCGGCGTGCGCGGCGGCGAGGATCCGGCGCAGGGTCGGTTCGTCGACCAGCTCGCCGGTGAACTCCGCGCGCACATCGCGGCGCCGGTGCAGGACCTCGTAAAAGGGGGTGTCCATCCGGCCGATCCTGCCTGACCGCCCTGCTGGGACCCCGGGCGGTCTCGGTGTTAATGGTGCGTAAATGAGCGGCTACTCACCGTCAAGATCGTGTTGGCGGTGGTCGTGGCGGGGCCGGGGACGCGGTGAGCTGGGGCGTGCTGTTCGTTCCGGCTTCCCAGCGCGCCGCGCGGCTGCCCCGGCTGGCCTGTGGTCAGGGCTCGGGGCTGGGGTTCGGCGCGGGTGTTGTGCTCACCGGGGTCGTGGTGCTCACCGCGGCCGATCCGGTGCTGTCCCTGGTCTTGGCGGTGCTGGTGGTCGCGGCGGTCTCCGCGGTGACCACGGTGCCGGGCGCGCTGCTGGTCGCGGCGCAGGGCTGGGGGCTGCACATCGGTTTCGTGACCGGTCATTTCGGCGAGCTCGCCTTCGACGAGCACGCCCAGTGGGCAGGCGCGCTGCTGCTCGCGGTGGCGGTGCTGGCCAGCGCGGCCGGGGCGGTGCTGCGGATGGCGCGCACCGCCCCTGGACTCAGCGCGCGGGCTTCGCCGGCCCCGGGTAGGGCAGCAGGGCCATCTCCCGCGCGTTCTTGATCGCGGTGGCCACCTCGCGCTGCTGGCTCGGGGTCAGGCCGGTCACCCGGCGGGAACGGATCTTGCCGCGGTCGGAGAGGAACTTGCGCAGCAGCGCGACGTCCTTCCAGTCCACGTGGAACACACCCTCGCGCAGCAGCAGGTTCGGCTTGCGCTTCAGGCCGGGGCGGCGCTCGAATCGGGCCATCGCTCTAGCTCCTCACCAGCTGGACTTGCGGACGCCGGGCAGTTCGCCGCGGTGTGCCATCTCGCGCAGCCGCAGCCGGGAGATGCCGAAGGCGCGGAAGAAGCCGCGCGGGCGGCCGTCGGCCACATCCCGGTTGCGCAGCCGGGTGGGGCTGGCGTTGCGCGGCAGCCGCTGCAACGCCGAGAGCGCGGCGGCCTGCTGTGCCGGCGTGGACTTCGGCGAGCGGATGGTCTCCTTGAGTTCGGCCCGCTGCTCGGCGTACCTGGCGACGATCTCGCGCCGCTGCAGGTCGCGGGCGATCTTGGACTTCTTGGCCATCAGCGCTCTTCCTTGAACTCGACGTGCCTGCGGATGACCGGGTCGAACTTGCGGATCACCAGGCGGTCCGGGTTGTTGCGGCGGTTCTTGCGGGTCACGTAGGTGTAGCCGGTGCCGGCGGTGGACCGGAGCTTGATGATCGGGCGGAGCTCGTTGCGGGCCATCAGACCTTCTCCCCTCGGCGGCGGATCTCGGCCACCACGGACTCGATGCCGCGCTTGTCGATCGTCTTGATCCCCTTCGCGGAGACCCGGAGGCTGACCCACCGGCCCTCGCTGGCCAGCCAGTAACGGCGGCGCTGGATGTTGGGCAGCCACCGGCGCGAGCTGCGCGCGTGCGAGTGCGAGACCTGTTTGCCGAAGCCCGGCTCTCGGCCGGTCACCTGGCAGCGGGCGGACATGCGCGACTCCTTCACGAAGCTGGGGGACGACGCAGTTGCTAACGACATCCATTTTCGTTTAACCGGATGCGAGAGTAGCCTGACGGAGACGACGATGGAAATCATTCCCAACTGGAGGCTGACGTGACGCCACCCCGCACCTCGTTGGTGCTGGTCGCGGGCCTGGCGGCCGAGCACGCCACGGCCGTGGCCGACCGATTCGCGGCCGAGCCAGGCACCGTGGTGCTGCACCACGACCTGCGTGAGGTGAGCCACGGCGTGGTGGTCCGGCGGCTGCGGCACGGCGCCCTGGACGCCACCGAGACCCTGGAGCTGGCCCACGGCTGCGTGTCCTGCACGCTGCGCGAGGACCTGCTGCCGCTGGTGCTCCGCCTCACGCAGGCCCCGGACGTGCGCCGGATCGTGCTGCACTGCGACCGCGCGCTGGAGCCGGAGGCGGTCTGCTGGGCGCTCCAGCACGTGGTCATCGACGGCCGCACCGTGGACGAGGTGGTCTACCTCGACGCCGTGCTCACCGTGGTGGACGCGGAGACCTGGTTCGCCGACGCCACCGGCGACCTGGAGCTGAGCGAGCGCGGCCTCGGCGCCAGCGCCGACGACGAGCGCACCATCGCCCAGGTCGCGGTGAGCCAGGTCGAGTTCGCCGACCTGCTGGTGCTCGCGGGCAGCGCCCCGGACGCCTGGACCGCGGCCCGCACCGACGCGGTGCTGGACCGGCTGGCCCCGCTGGCGCCCCGGATCCGGCTCGGCGACCTGGACCCGGTCCGCTGCCTGAACCTGGTGCCGGCCAACGCCCGGCGTGGCGAGATCGACGACGCGCACGCCCCGCTGCTGCGCGGCCAGCCGCCGCTGTCGGCCGAGTCGGGCGTGCAGGTCACCGTGTTCAGCCAGCGCAGGCCGTTCCACCCGGAGCGCCTGCACGAGGCGCTGGACTTCCTGCTCGACGGCGTGGTCAGGGCCCGCGGCCGGGTCTGGGTGGCCAGCCAGCCCGATGTCGCGCTGTGGCTGGAGACCGCGGGCGGCGGCCTGCGGATCGGCCACGCCGGTCCGTGGCTGGCCGCGATCGAGGACTGGTCCGGCATCGACCCGGACCGCCGCGCCATGGCCGACCTGAGCTGGGACCCCTACTACGGCGACCGCAGCCAGGACCTGTTCGTGCTCTCGCACACCGCGGTCCCCGGCGAGATCGTCGAGGCCCTGGAGTCCGCGCTGCTCACCGACGAGGAGCTGGCCGAGGGCCAGGAGGCCTGGCTGGCCTATGAGGACCCGTTCGGCTCCTGGCACGAGGACCCGTGCGACGACGACCGCGCGCCCACCGATGTGATCATCAGCAACCAGAAGGACGAAGCGTGAAAAAGGGCATCCACCCCGACTACCACCCGGTGGTCTTCCAGGACTCCTCGACCGGGATGACCTTCCTGACCCGGTCCACGGCCACCTCGACCAAGACCATCGAGTGGACCGACGGCAACACCTACCCGCTGTTGCTCGTCGACGTCACCTCCGACTCGCACCCGTTCTGGACCGGCGCCAGCCGGGTGATGGACACCCAGGGCCGGGTGGAGAAGTTCCGCCGCCGCTACGGCGACCGCGCGGACCGGAAGGCGGGCAACTGATGGCAGTCCCGAAGCGGCGGATGTCCCGCAGCAACACCCGCAGCCGCCGGGCGCAGTGGAAGGCCGAGGCGCCCGATCTGGTGCCGGTGGTGGTGAAGGGCAAGAAGATCCTGGTGCCGCGGCGGCTGGTCCGCTGGGCGCACCAGCAGAACGACTGAGCGGCTCGCCCGCCTCGCTCACGCGGGGCGGGCGACCTCGCCGTTGCCGTCCACCTGGACCGCGCCGTCGGGGGAGTCCCGCCACTGCTCGAACGGCTGGTCCAGGGTCCACCGGCCGTCCGGGCCCTTGTGCATGGTGCGGTGCTCGCAGTGCCGGGGGTTGGACAGCGACTCGAACAGCTCGATGCTCCACATGCACAGCCGCCGCACCAGCAGCCGCAGGGTCAGCCCGTGCGAGACGATCAGCACCGTGCGCGGGTGCGAGGGCTCGGTCTCCATCCGGCGTTCCAGGTCGGACATGAACCCGGCCACCCGGTCGTCCACGTCCGCGCCGGACTCGCCGTGCGCCAGCCGGAAGAAGAAATGCCCGAAGGCGTGCCGCGCCTGTTTCTGGCGCTCCTGCTCGATCGGGTCCTGCAGGTTGCCCCAGTCCTGCTCGCGCAGCCGCGGCTCGTGCACCACCCGCTCGAACAGCTCGTCCAGGTCCAGGTTGCGCAGCGTCTGCTGGGTACGCAGGTACGGGCTGACGTACACCGCGACCGGGCCGGGGCCCAGCGCGGCGCGCACGGCGGCCCGCGCGGCCCGCGCCTGCTCCTGGCCGCGCTTGGTCAGCGGGAGGGCATGGTCGGGCACCCGGCAGTACGCCATCTCGTCGACGTTGCCGAGGCTCTCGCCGTGCCGCAACAGAATGATCCGCACAACACCATCGTGCCCGGTCCGCACTACTCCAACCGGTCGAATATCAGGAATCTTGGCTGTTGATCCGGCTAAGCACCCGATCGGCCCGCACCCCAACGGATGCCCGCTGTTACAGTCCGATCGATATCTCGGACGGGAGTGTCACATGAGTTTCAGCGCGCCCGCTCGCGCGGCGGTGGTCGGCGGCGGCACCATGGGCGCGGGCATCGCGCACGTGCTGCTGGCCGCGGGCGCCAAGGTCACCGTGGTCGAGGCCGACGCCGACCGGTGCGCCGCCGCCCGCAACACCGTGACCACCTCGCTGCTCAAGGCCGAGGAACGCGGCAAGCTGCCGGCCGGCGTGGACGCCGAGGCCTGTGCCCGGCTGCTGGACACCGCCGACGACCTCAGCCTGCTCTCCCCGGAGACCGAGCTGATCGTGGAGGCCGTGCCCGAGCGGGTGGACCTCAAGCGCCAGGTCTTCGCCGCCGCCGCGGCCGCCTGCCCGCGCGCCGTGCTGGCCTCCAACACCTCCTCGCTGTCCATCGCCGCGATCGCCGCCGGACCGGCCGCCGACCGCACCCTGGGCATGCACTTCTTCAACCCGGTGCCTGCCCAGCAGCTGGTCGAGCTGGTCACCCACGACGGGCTGGCCGAGCGGCACCTGGCGCAGGCCAAGGACTGGGCCGAGGCGCTGGGCAAGACGGTGATCGTGGTCAGGGACTCGCCCGGCTTCGCCACCTCCCGGCTCGGCGTCGCGGTCGGCCTGGAGGCCATCCGGATGCTCGAGGAGGGCGTGGCCAGCGCCGAGGACATCGACACCGGCATGACCCTGGGCTACCGCTGGCCGATGGGCCCGCTCAAGCTCACCGACCTGGTCGGCCTGGACGTCCGGCTGGCCATCGCCGAGCACCTGGCCGCCGAGCTCGGCCCCCGGTTCGAGCCGCCGCGGCTGCTGCGGGCCAAGGTGGCCAGGGGCGAGCTGGGCCGCAAGACCGGCCAGGGCTTTTTCACTTGGCCGCCCGCTTAGGCTCTGCCGTGTGGGAGACGTGACGGTTCGGGACTACCGGTCCAGCGACGCGGACGCAGCCTGGCGGCTGCGCGGGGTGCCCTTCGGCGGGCCCAAGGAGACACCCGAGCTGTGGCGCGGGGAGACCACCTGGCGCGGGTTCATCGCCGAGACCGGCGGCGAGCGCACCGGGTTCGCCATGGTCCGGCCCTACCGGCAGTTCTTCGGCGGGCGCGCGGTGCCGATGGGCGGCATCGCCAGCGTGGCGGTGGCCCCGCAGGCCCGCGGCCGGGGCGTGGGCAGCGCGCTGCTGGAGCGGATGCTGACCGAGATGCGCGCCGACGGGCAGCCGATCAGCGCGCTCTACCCGACCGTGCCCGCGCTCTACCGCGGCCGCGGCTGGGAACGCGGCGGCGTGCTGGAGTCCATCGACCTGCCCGTGCACGCCTTCCAGGGCCGCCGCTCGAAGATCGAGCTGCGCGCGGCCACCGAGGCGGACATCCCGGCCATGCGGGACTGCTACCACCGGATGGCGCAGACCGTGGACGGCATGCTGGACCGGCGCACCAAGTCCTACCGGACCGCGGAGCTGCTGGAGTGCGACGCCTCGCTGGTCACCGACGGCGGCTACCTGCTGGCCCAGCCGGACCGCAAGAACCGGGTGCTGGAGGTGCCCGAGCTTCTCGCGGACACCCCGGAGGTCGCGCTCGGCCTGCTCGACTCGATCGGCTCCTGGACCGGCCTGCTGGACCGGGTGAAGCTGCACATCCTGGACGAGACCCTGCTCGGCGTCCTGGAGTGGTCCGGTTTGGACGGTCGCAAGCGGACCCAGCCCTGGCTGCTCCGGATCGTGGACCTGGCCGCCGCGGTGGCCGCCCGCGGCTGGCCCGGCGCGAGCCACATCGCCGACGCGGTGACCGACCTGGAGATCGAGGACCGGCACGCGCCCTGGCAGGCCGGGCGGCACCGGCTGGTGGTCAAGGACGGCGAGGTCGTGCTGGAGCCCGGCGGCACCGGCGCGGTCCGGATCACCGCCCGCGGCCTCGGCGCCTGGTTCTCCGGCTCGAACACCACCGCCGGACTGCGCAGGGCCGGGCTGCTCACGGGCGATCCCGAACACACCCGGCTGCTGGACCTGCTGGTAGGCGCACCGGGAACGGCCCGGATGGCCGACTATTTCTGACCGACCTGCCTAAGATCCGCGGGTGTTGATGCTGACCGTCCTGGAACTCGTCGGCATCGCGGTGTTCGCGGCCTCCGGCGCGCTGGCCGCGGTGCGGGCCCGGCTGGACGTCTTCGGCGTGGTCGTGCTCGGCATGACCACCGCGCTGGGCGGCGGCATCATCCGCGACGTGCTGCTCGGCCTGCACCCGCCGACCTCCCTGCGCACCTGGCCCTACCTGCTGGTTTCCGCGCTCACCGGCCTGCTGGTGTTCTTCTTCCACCCGCAGGTGGCCAAGCTGCGCCGGGCCGTGCTGCTGGCCGACGCGGTCGGCCTCGGCCTGTTCACCACCGGCGGCACCACCACCGCGCTGGCCCTCGGCGCCCCGGTCTACACCGCCTGCCTGATCGGCATGACCACCGGCATCGGCGGCGGCGCCCTGCGCGACCTGCTGCTGCGCGAGATCCCCACCGTGCTGCGCCAGGAGATCTACGCGGTGGCCGCGCTGGCCGGCGCGGTCGTGGTGGCCATCGGCTACCGGCTGAACCTGCCCACCGGGCCGACCGCGATCATCGCCGCGGCCATGATCTGCGGGCTCCGGGTGATCGCGCTCTGGCGGCGCTGGGACGCCCCAAGGCCACGCGAACGATAGTTATTGCTGGTCGGGGTTCAGCGTGCTCTCAGGCGGCTCTTAGGGAAACCGGTCACACTACCGATATGCGCATCCTCGTTGTGGACGACGACCGAGCCGTTCGGGAGTCGTTGCGGCGGTCCCTGCAGTTCAACGGCTACCAGGTCGAGCTGGCCAACGACGGCCAGCAGGCGCTGGAGGTGCTGGGGCACAACCGGCCGGACGCGATGGTGCTGGACGTGATGATGCCCAGGGTGGACGGCCTCGAGGTGTGCAGACGGCTGCGCGGCACCGGCGACGACCTGCCGATCCTGGTGCTCACCGCGCGGGACGCGGTCTCCGACCGGGTGGCCGGGCTGGACGCCGGCGCCGATGACTACCTGCCCAAGCCGTTCGCGCTGGAGGAGCTGCTGGCCAGGCTGCGCGCGCTGCTGCGCAGGGTCGGCCCCGACCAGGACACCGCACCGGCCGCGATGGCCGCGCTGCGCTTCGCCGACCTCGAGCTCGACCCCGGCACCAGGGACGTGACCAGGGGCGGGCGGCCGATCAGCCTGACCCGCACCGAGTTCTCCCTGCTCGAGCTGCTCCTGCACCACCCGAGGCAGGTCCTGACCAGGGGCCGCATCCTCGAGGAGGTGTGGGGCTATGACTTCCCCACCTCGGGCAACGCGCTCGAGGTCTACGTCGGCTACCTGCGCCGCAAGACCGAGGCTAACGGCGAACCGCGCCTGCTGCACACGGTCCGCGGCGTGGGCTACGTGCTCAGGGAGACCCCTCCGTGACCGAGGTGCCCACCGTGCGGGTCGGCCGGGACCGCGACTCGCACCACCCCCGCATGCAGCGGGTCACCCTGCGGAACCGGCTCACCCTCTTCGCCGCGGTCGGCGTGGGCACCGCCGTCGCGCTGGTCTCCCTGGCCGCCTACTTCACCGTGCGCACCAGCCTGTACAACGAGCTGGACGAGCAGCTGCTCAACCGGGCCAAGGTGGCCGCGGAGAGCTCGCTGTCCCAGGTGATCGAGCTGCAACGGCAGTCCCCGGCCGTGTTCGAGGCCATCGACCTGCGGCTGGGCGTGGTCCAGCTGCTCTCCGACGGCCGGACCCAGCTGTTCATCCCGCCGAACGCGCCAGGGGTGCCCTACGGCCCGGCCGAGATCGACGTGGCGGCCGGGCTGAAGCCGGACAACACGCGCACTGACAACCGCACCGACCAGCGGGTGGTCGCGGTGCCCATCGACCCGGGGTTCGCCCTGGTGATCGCCCAGCCGCTGCACCCGACCAGGGACACCCTGGCCCGGCTGGCCTGGGTGCTCTTCGCCGTCGGCGGCGCGGGCATCGTGCTGGCCGCCGCCGGTGGCCTCGGCGTGGCGCGCACCGCGCTGCGGCCGGTGGAGCGGCTGACCAAGGCCGCCGAGCACGTGGCCAGGACCGGTGACCTGCAACCGATCCCGGTCACCAGCGAGGACGACGAGCTGGCCAGGCTGACCAACAGCTTCAACGCGATGCTGGCCGCGCTGGCCGACTCCCAGGAACGCCAGCGCAGGCTGGTCGCCGACGCCGGGCACGAGCTGCGCACCCCGCTGACCTCCTTGCGCACCAACCTGGAACTGCTGGTCGCCTCGCAGCAGGCCGGCGCCAAGTACCGGCTCTCCGATGAGGACCGGGCTGAGATCTACGCCGACGTGCGGGCCCAGATCGAGGAGCTGACCACGCTGATCGGCGACCTGGTCGAGCTGGCCCGCGACGACGCGCCGTTCGTGGTGCACGAGTCGGTCGAGCTGGTCGACGTGGTGGAGCGCGCCCTCGACCGGGCCCGCCGCCGCGCGCCGGGCGTCAGCCTGGACATCCGGCTGCGCCCGTGGACCCTGGTCGGCGATGCCAACGCGCTGGAGCGGGCGGTGATGAACCTGCTGGACAACGCGGTCAAGTGGTCGCCGCCGGATGGCCGGGTGCGGGTCGAGCTGCGCCAGGCCGGGGCGCAGGCCGCGGTGCTGGAGGTCGCCGACAGCGGGCCGGGCATCGCCGAGGACGACCTGCCGCACGTGTTCGAGCGCTTCTACCGCTCCACCGAGGCCCGCACCCTGCCCGGCTCCGGGCTCGGGCTGGCCATCGTGAAGCAGGTGGCCGAGCGGCACGGCGGCACCGTCACCGCGGGCCGCGCGGCCGAGGGCGGCGCGCTGATGTCGTTGTGGCTGCCGGGAAACCCGTCGGAGACCTTCCACACCGACGAGTACCCGGCAGCCCCTGGCACCAGCTAGCCCTTGGTCGAGCCGAGTGTGAGCCCGGCGACGAAGTGGCGTTGCAGGGTGAAGAAGACGACCAGCGTGGGCACCGCGACCAGCAGCGAGCCGGCCGCGATCAGGTTGTTGTCCTTGAAGAACTGGCCGCCGAGGTTGTTCAGCGCCGAGGTGATCGGCATCTTGTCCCCGGTCTGGATCAGCACCAGCGCCCACAGGAAGTCGTTGTAGATCCAGGTGAACTCCAGCGTGGCCAGCGCGGCCAGCACCGGACGGCACAGCGGCAGGATCACCTGCCAGTACTGCCGGAACACCCCGGCGCCGTCCACCCTGGCCGCCTCGGTCAGCTCCATCGGGATGGTCTTCATGTAGTTGCTCAGCACGAAGACGCAGAACCCGGTCTGGAACGCCACGTGGATCAGGATCACGCCCAGCTGCGAGTCCAGCAGCGAACCGGACTCGCTGAGCCACTCCGGCAGCTCGATCAGCCGGTACAGCCGGTACAGCGGGGTGACGATCACCTGCTGCGGGAACAGGTTGCCCGCGGTGAACAGCATCAGCAGCGCCAGGTTGAACCGGAAGCTGAAGCGGGACACCACAAACGCGACCATCGAGCTGAAGAACAGCGTGATCACCAGCGCCGGGATGGTGATGATCAGCGTGTTCAGGTAGTAGTGCGGCAGCTCCGCCTGCTCCCAGGCCTTGCCGAAGTTGTCCAGCGTCAGCTCGGCCGGCCAGGAGAAGTAGCCGTTCTTGTTGGTGTCGTCGATGGTGCGCAGCGAGGCGAAGGCCGCCCACAGCACCGGCGCCAGCCACACCAGGCAGGTCGCCACCAGGAAGGTGTGCAGCGCGATCCGCCCGGCGCGCCCGGTGGCCGTGTTCGTCGTGCCGGTCACGGCCGATCCTCCTTGCGGAAGGTCTGCATCAGGTAGGTGATGATGAAGCCCATCGAGATCAGCAGCAGCACCACGGCCAGCGCCGAGCCCCAGCCGATCCGGCTGGCCTCGCCGATGATGTTGTCGGTGACCAGGATGGACAGCAGCTCCAGCCCCTGACGGCCCTTGTTGATGATGTAGACGATGTCGAAGGCCCGCAGCGCCTCGATCACGGTGATCACCAGCACCACGATGTTCACCGGCTTGAGCGCGGGGAAGGTGACCTGCCAGAAGGTCTGCCAGGCGCTCGCGCCGTCCAGCGCGGCCGCCTCCTTCAGCGAGGGGTCCACCGCCTTGAGCCCGGCCAGGAACAGCAGCATCACGTACCCGGCGTGCCGCCAGCCCGCCGCGACCAGCACCGCGTACAGGTTGATGTCCGGATCGCCCAGCCAGTTGACCGGGTGGTCGTTCGCGGTGCCCAGCAGGTTGTTCAGCAGCCCCTGGTCCGGCTGGTAGATCAGCTGCCAGATGAACCCGATCAGGGCCAGCGACAACATCATCGGCAGGTACAGCACGCTCTGGTAGACCCGGCCCAGCGCCAGCTTGCGGTCCAGCAGCACCGCCATGAACAACCCGAACAGGGTCGGCAGCACCAGCAGGAACACCAGCCAGATCAGGTTGTTCCACAGCGCGGGCCAGAACCGGGGGTAGGTGGTGAGGATGTCGGTGTAGTTCTGCAGCCCGACGAACCTGATGTCCTCAACCCCGCCGATGCCGTCCCATTCGGTGAAGGACAACAGGATCGAGCCCAGCGCGGGGAACCACACCAGGCCCAGGTGCAGCAGCGAGGGGATGCCGAGCATCACCGCGAGCACCACCTTGTCGGTGGCGGTGAACGCGCTGGCCCTGCGCCGCCTGCGTTTGTGCGGTGGCGCGCTCGTGGCGGCGGGCGCCTTGTCCAGAACAGTCATCGGCCTCAGCCCGTGAAGATGTTCTTGGCCTGGTCGGCCATGCCCTTGAGCACCGAGTCCACGTCATTGGGGTTGGTGAGGAAGGCGTTGATCCCGTTGATGGCCGCGTCGTTGGCGAAGCGCGGGTCGGTGTCGCGGTCCAGGAACTGGGTGATGTGCTTGGCCTCGGCGACGAACTTCACGCACTTCTTCTGCAGCTCGTTGTAGCCGCTGGTGTCGGCCTTGCCGCTGGCCGCGATGGTCACCGGGTCGGTCTTGAGGTAGGCCAGCTGCGCGGCCGGTCCGGCCAGGTAGGTCAGCAGCTTGCGCGCGCCTTCCTCGTTGCCGGGCTTCTTGGCCAGCATGAACCCGTCGATCGGGGCCTCGACGGTGTCGGTGCCGAAGGTCGGGTTGATCTCCGGGAAGGCGAAGAAGTCCAGGTCGTTCAGCTCGTTCTTCATCTGCTGACCGATCTGCTGGGCGCCGACGATCATCATGCCGCCCTTGCCCTGCTGGATGGTCTGCGCGGCTTCCTGCCACTCCCGGCCCAGTGGGTTCTCCTGGTACAGCGGCAGCATCCGCTTCCAGTTGTCGAAGACGTCGCGGACCTTCTTGCCCTGCCAGTCCTCCTTGCCGGCCATCAGGCTGACGTGGAACTCGTAGCCGTTGGTGCGCAGGTTCAGCTGGTCGAAGGTGCCCAGCTGCGGCCAGCCGTTCTTCTGCCCCACCGCCATCGGCGCCAGGCCGTCGCTCTTCATCTTGCCGCCGAGTGCGATCAGCTCGTCGAAGGTCTTGGGCACCTGGTAGCCGCGCTGCTGCCAGATGCTCGGCCGGTAGAACACCGCCCACGGGTAGGAGTAGAACGGCACGAAGTACTGCTTGCCGTCACTGCCGGTGGCCGCTTCCTTCTGCGCCGGGGTGAAGTTGTCGCCAATGGTCTGCCAGAGGTCGGACAGGTCCCCGGCCAGGTTCTTGGCCGCGAAGAAGCGCATCCGGTAGCCGGCGAACCAGGACCAGACGTCGTCCGGCCTGCCCTGCAGGTAGTTGTTGATCTGCTGCTGGTAGGTCTCGTGGTCCTTGGTGTTGATCTTGACTTCGAGGCCGTTCTGCTGCTTGAAGGTCTCCAGCACCGCGGCGATGCCCTCGCGCGGCACGGCGTCGGAGTAGTTGGAGCCGAAGGACACGGTCTTGCCGTCACTGGCGGAACCCCCGGAACCGCAGGCGGCCAGGCCGGGCACGGCGGCCAGCGCGGACGCGCCGAGCAGGCCCTTGAGCACGGTGCGACGGCCGAGCAGCGGGTTGGGCGGTAACGGTGAGTTGGCCATGGTGACTCCTGTCGCGGCTACCAAGACTTATCGAACTATTTCCAACAAAGTTGCGCACAATGTGGTAGCCGCCACAGGCCGCTGTCAAGGCCGAGAAGCCCCGGATCAGGCCAAGTGGAGCAAGAAGATGCCGGTTCGTTAGCAGGTTCAGATAGGTGAACAAGTCAAACAGGTATCAACAACCTCCGATGTTCGACTGTGTTTGACGTGTGCGGTTCTCGTAGGTCACCCTGGATGCCGCCAGCCGCCCACCCGTTACTCAGGTCACGAGCCGGTTCGGGGTGGTGCGTCGGCACGGGTCGCGACCAGGCGAGCCCGTATCGTGACTGGTCGCGATCAACCATCGCGACGCCCCGGCGGGCGGTGTCGCCGCGGCGCGGGAAGTGGGGTAGAGGTGCTCGCTCGGCAGCGGCAGGCGGTGATCCTGGAGGAGATCCGCCGCACCGGCGCGGTCCGGGTCTCCGACCTGGTGACCAGGCTCGGGGTCTCGGACATGACGGTCCGCAGGGACCTGGACGTGCTGGCCCGCACAGGTTTGGTGGAGAAGGTCTACGGCGGCGCCACCTCGGTGGTCGGGCGCAGCACCGACGAGCCCGGTTTCGAGGCCAAGTCGGTGCGCCAGCTGCCGGAGAAGGAGTCGATCGCCGCGCTGGCCGCCGGCATGGTCCGGCCGGGCACCGCGATCGGCCTGTCCGCGGGCACCACCACCTGGACCATGGCCCGGTTCCTGGACGACGTGCCGGACCTGACCGTGGTGACCAACTCGATCCGGGTGGCCGACGTGCTGCAGCAGCGCGGGCGCACCGACCGGACCGTGGTGCTCACCGGCGGGGTGCGCACGCCGTCGGACGCGCTGGTCGGCCCGGTGGCCGTGCAGGCGCTGCGCGCGCTGCACCTGGACGTGGTCTACCTGGGCGTGCACGGGATGGCCCCGCAGGCCGGGTTCACCACGCCGAACCTGAACGAGAGCGAGACCGACCGCGCGCTGGTCGACGCGGCCAGCAGGCTGGTCGTGCTCGCGGACAACACCAAATGGGGAACGGTGGGCATCTCCACGATCGCCGGCCTTGACGAGGCGGATGTGCTGATCACTGACGAGGGACTGGGCGCGGAGGCCCGGCAGGTGCTGGCCGAGCAGGTCGGCGAGCTGGTGCTGGCGCCGGTGTCCGCCCGGTCCGGGGACGAGGAGCTGGCGTGAGGCGCACCACGGCCAAGCTGGCCGACGGCCGCGAGATCATCTACTTCGACGACTCCCCGGAGGCCCCCGCGCGCACCGCGGTGGACACCAGGGACCTGCCGGAGCAGAAGCCGAGCTCGGAGATCCGCCGGGACCCGCTCACCGGCGAGTGGGTGGCCATGGCCTCGCATCGGCAGACCCGGACCTACAAGCCACCGGCCGACCTCTGTCCACTGTGTCCGACCACGCCGGGCCGCCCGACCGAGATCCCGGAGGCCGGTTACGACGTCGCGGTGTTCGAGAACCGCTTCCCGTCGCTGTCCCAGCACGTGCCGGAGGTTCCGTCCACTGTGGACGGTGTGCCGATGGCGGAGCGCCGTCCGGGCACCGGCCGCTGCGAGGTGGTCTGCTTCACCTCCGACCACAACTCGGCCTTCGCCGCGCTCACCCCGGCCAGGGTGCGCACCGTGGTGGACGCCTGGGCCGACCGCAGCGCCGAGCTGGGCGCGCTGCCCGGGGTCGAGCAGGTGTTCTGCTTCGAGAACCGCGGCGAGGAGATCGGCGTCACCCTGCACCACCCGCACGGGCAGATCTACGCCTACCCGTTCGTCACCCCGCGCACCGAGCGCATGCTGGCCACCGCCAAGGCCTACCGCGAAGAGCACGGAACCCACGTCCTCGGCGACCTGATCGAGGCCGAACTGGCCCAGCAGACCCGCGTCGTGGCCACCAGCGAACACTGGGTCGCCCTGGTCCCGCCGGCCGCCCGCTGGCCGGTCGAGGTCATCCTGGCCCCCCGCCGCCAGGCAGCCGACATCCCAGACCTGACCGAGCCCGAACGCGACGACTTCGCCACCCTGTACCTGGACGTCCTGCGCCGCCTGGACCACCTCTACGACCGCCCCCTGCCCTACATCGCGGCCTGGAACCAGGCCCCGGTGCACGCGCCGAGGGAGCTGTCCTGGCTGCACCTGCAGGTGTTCTCGGTGCTGCGGACCGCGGACAAGCTGAAGTACCTGGCGGGTTCGGAGTCCGGCATGGCGGTGTGGATCAACGACGCCACCCCGGAACAGATCGCCGAGCGCCTGCGCGCCGCCGGAACCTGAGCGGAACTCTCGGCGGAAACACAAGAGAGCCAAAGCTGGGTCTCAGCACGTTCTCAGGTCCGGGCCCCACAGTAAGTGCATGACCGAGAACACCCCCGGCGCTCCGGGCCCCAAGCCAGAGCGCCCGCAGCAGTCAGCCGAGGGCACCACCCCCGCGGAGCACACCCCGGACTCGCCATGGGCCGCCCCGCAACAGCGCGGCCTGGACTCCGGTTTCGGCGAGGCCCCCTCGGCAGCCCAGTCCGACTCCGGCGCGCAGCCGACCCCGGGCGGCCAGCCCAGCTTCGGCGCGCAGCCCGACTCCGGCACCGCGCCCGGCAGCCAGCCCACCCCCGGCAGCCAGCCCGCCCCCGGGAGCCAGCCCGGTTTCGGCGCAGCGGGCCACCAGCCCGGGTCCGGCTTCGGCGGCCAGTCCACCACCGGCCCCCAGCCAAGCCTCGGCGGCCACACCCCCGGCGGTCCCGGCGGCTACCCGCCGCCCGGCGGCCCCGACTACGGCGCCCCCCTGACCAACCCCCTCGGCGTCCCGGTGCAGACCGTGCAGCCGCAGCGCAAGGCGGGCGGGCGGGGCAAGCTCGTCGCCGGTGCGCTCGCGCTGGTGCTGCTCGGCGGCGCGATCGGTGGCGGCATCGGCGGCGCGGTCGCCTACAACCTCGCGGGTTCCTCGGCCCCGTCCTCCAGCAACTCGCTCAACGACCCCCGTCCGCCGGCCAGGGACATCAACAGCCCGGCGCCGCAGGGTTCGATCGAGCAGGTGGCGCAGAAGGTGCTGCCGAGCGTGGTGCAGATCAAGGTCATCGCCCCCGGCGGCGCGGGCTCCGGCTCGGGCGTCGTGCTCAGCAGTGACGGCATGATCCTGACCAACAACCACGTGGTCGAGGCCGCGGCCAACGGCGGCCAGATCACCGTGCAGTTCAACGACGGCCGGACCGCGACGGCCAAGATCGTCGGCAGGGACGCCACCTCCGACCTGGCCGTGCTCAAGGCCGACGGCGTCTCCGGCCTGACCGCCGCCGAGCTCGGCCGCTCCGACGACCTGCGGGTCGGCCAGCAGGTGGTCGCCATCGGCGCGCCGTTCGGCCTGTCCAGCACGGTCACCAGCGGCATCGTCAGCGCGCTGCAGCGCCCGGTGCGCACCGGCGACACCCCGGACCAGAGCACTGTGATGGACGCGGTGCAGACCGACGCCGCGATCAACCCCGGCAACTCCGGCGGCGCGCTGGTGGACATGCAGGGCAAGGTCATCGGCATCAACTCGGCCATCCGCACCGCCACCGGCTCGCAGCAGCAGGGCGGCTCGATCGGCCTCGGCTTCGCCATCCCGGTGGACCAGGCCCGCCGGATCGCGGACGAGCTGATCAAGAACGGCAAGGCCACCCACTCGCTGCTCGGTGTCGGCCTCGGCCAGCAGCAGCCCGGCGGCGGCCAGCAGCAGCAACAGCAGCAGGTCGCGGGCGCCACGGTCTCCCAGGTCACTCCGGGCGGCGCGGCCGACCAGGCCGGGATCAAGGTCGGCGACGTGATCACCAAGATTGACAACCGCCGGATCAGCGACGCCGACTCGCTGATCGCCGCGGTCCGCTCCTACGCCCCCGGCACCAAGGTCAAGCTGACCATCAACACCGGCGGCGGTGACCGCGTGGTCGAGGCGACCCTGGGCAGCCAGACCCTCGACAACGGCGGCCGCTGACCCCAAGACCCCCGGTCACAGCCACCCGACCGGGCTGATCCGCGGCGTCGAAGTCCCGCGAGCCCCTCTCGCGGAACTTCGGCGCCGCGGACGCATATCCACCAACACCCGGCGAGGAGAGCCAGCTAACGTGATCGGCATGGAACGCACCGCGCAGCGCCTGGGACGGGCATTGGTCGTGCTTGTGGACGACCGGGTGGCACAGGGGGAGCACGACGACACCACCGGTCCGCTGGTGGGCGAACTGCTCGAAGAGGCCGGTTTCATCGTCGACGGCACGGTGGCGGTGGCCGGTGAGGTCACCGACATCCGCAACGCGCTCAACACCGCGGTCATCGGCGGCGTCGACCTGGTGGTCACCGTCGGCGGCACCGGCGTCTCACCCCGCGACGTCACCCCGGACGCCACCCTCGGCCTGCTGGACCGGCCGATCCCGGGCATCGCCGAGGCCCTCCGCGCCTCCGGCCTTGCCGCAGGCGCCACCGACGCGGGCATCTCCCGCGGCGTGGTCGGCGTCTCCGGCAGCACCCTGGTGGTCAACCTGGCAGGCTCCCGCTCCGCCGTCCGCGACGGCATGGCCACCCTCACCCCGCTGGTCCAGTTCGTGATCGAGCAGATCAGCGGCCTGGAGGAGAGCTGACCACCCCAGAACCCGAGGCGGAACGCCCCCGCCCCGACGTGGCGGAAGTCTTCGGTGAGGTCCTCCCGGACACCACCTCCGACGAACGCGACCACCACCGCCCCAACCGCCACGACGACGACTGGTTCCTGGAGAACCGCCCACCGCACCACGACCGCTGACCCGGGACACCGGTAAGCGGAGGAGCTCGGCCAGCCCACAGCTGTTGGGCTGGCCGTTCTGTTGTGTGGGGAGGGGCGGTGCGGTGAGTGGGGCGGTGCGGTGAGTGGGGCGGTGCGGTGAGTGGGGCGGGCGGGGCTGGTGGCCCGGCGGTGAGTCGGCGGGCCGGGGTGGTGGCCCGGCGGTGAGTCGGCGGGCCGGGGTGGTGGCCCGGCGGTGAGTCGGCGGGTCGGGTTGGTGGCTCGGCGGTGAGTGGGCGGGCGGGGCTGGTGGCTCGGCGGGGGCTTGGCGGCTGGAAATGGGCTTGGCCGGTGCTCGATCGTGGTGGGCCGCGAGACGGGCGGTTGGGTTCCGGGCGCGGGTGGTCGATCACCGCACCGGGGTGACCGGGCGGTGCGACTGGGGGTGGGCAGCCGGGGTGGGGATGGTTTCTCGGCGCGGTGGCTGGCAGCGTCGTGGCCGGCCGGGCGGCGGGTGGTGGCTGGGCAGCTGGTCGGCGGGGTGGCCCGGCGGCGGATGGTAGGCGGGCAGTTGGTCGGCGGGCTGCTGGGCCGGGGCGGGCTCGTCGGCCGGGGGCTGGGCGGACCAGTGCTCGGCCGGGGCGGGGGCCTCGTCCTCGCGCGACTCGGGCTCGATGCGCTGGGTGCCGGGCGGCCGGTTGGCGGGGTGGTGACTGCCGATAGCCGGGCGGTGGCTGGGCGGCTGGATGGTGGGGTGGGTGCCGGTCCTGGCCGGGGCTGGGGTGGCCAGGACCGGGCAGGGGAGGTGGTCAGGGGGTCTTGTTCTGGTTGCGGAGCAGGTCGCGGATCTCAGTGAGCAGTTCGACGTCGGTGGGCTCGGCCGGGCCGGGTTCCTGGCCGCGCTTGCGGCGTTCCTGGATCTTCTGCAGGGGCAGGACCAGGAGGAAGTAGACCACCGCCGCCACGATGACGAAGTTGATCGCGGCGTTGATGATCTCGCCCAGGTTGATGAACGTGGCGTCCTTGCCCGGGATGACGCGGAAGCCGAGTCCCTTGGCCGGGTCGGAGCCGCCGACGGAGTTCACCAGCGGCTGGATGAGGTACTTGGTGACCGAGGTGACGATGGCGGTGAAGGCGGTGCCGATGACCACGGCCACGGCCAGCTCGACCACGTTGCCGCGCATCAGGAAGTCCTTGAAACCCTTGAGCATTAGCGCAGCGTAATCGCCACCGATCGGGTGAGTGACGAGGTGGCCACCTTGGCCGCGTCCTGCCTGGGTACCGCGATCAGGGCCATCCGGTGGCCGTCGGCGCCCTCAGTCTTGGGGCTGAGCACGGTCAGGACGGTGGCGGCCTCGGTGAGTAACTCGGGCGGATCGGCGGAGAAGACGTCCACCTTGGCGCCGGGGGTGAGCAGCTCGGTGACGGCGGGGTCGGACAGGCGGACCGGGACCGCAATGGCGTCCTTGCCCGCGGCCACGGCGGTCAGGTGCGGGCCGGTGAGGCTCAGGTCGGTGAGCGGTTCGCCGCGGCGGGCGGCGCGGGCCAGCAGGCGGCCCTGGGCGGCGGCGGGCTCGGTGAGGGCGCCGTCGGGGACGGCGTCGGCCGGGTGCTGGGACTGGCGGAGGTCAGCCGGGGTCAGCTGGGTGCCGGGGGAGAGGTCCTTGGCGGCGAGCAGGATCGGCATGGTGCGTGGGCCTGGGCCGCCTGGGCGCAGCAGCAGGACCAGGGCGAGCAGGGTGAGGCAGGCGGCGGCCAGCTTGCGCAGGGCCGGTGGCTTGGCCCAGGGCAAACGGGTCAGCAGGGTGCGGAGGCGGTCCCAGGGGGTGCGGTCGAGGGGCATGGCTCGACGTTAGGGCTGCTGGGAGCGGGGTGGGGGTGGCCGCCGGGGGAGCTGTGGACAACCCGGTTGCTGTGGATAACTCCGGGGTCAGCTGGCGGCGGAGCTTGTGGAGGTGGTGCTGGTGGAGGAAGATGCCGGGCTGCTCGACTCGGACTTGGCCGGGGAGCTGCTCGACTCCGACTTCGCCGGTGTGGCGGCCACCGTGGACGAGCCGCTGCGGCTGTCGGTGCGGTAGAAACCGCTGCCCTTGAACACGATGCCGACCGCGCCGAAGAGCTTGCGCAGCTTGCCGGTGCAGCTAGGGCACTCGGTGAGGGATGCGTCGGTGAAGGCCTGCACCGCCTCGAAGCGGTGCCCGCACTCGGTGCATGCGTACTGGTAGGTCGGCACGACAGTCCCTCCGCGAACAACTCCGGCTAGCACTCAGGTTGTGAGAGTGCCAACAAACATGATGCGCCAGCCGAGGGGGCGAGCGCAAACAGGCGTCGCTCACACCCGTTCGGGTAATACCACCAGTCCGCCATCCGGGGTCAGCGCGCCGGTCATCCGCACGTCGTGCGGCTCGGCGGGCAGCGCGGCCACCAGCTCCTCGTCCCGCACCACCGCCACCACCGGTACCCCGGCCCTGACCTGCGGCAACGACCGGTCGTAGTGCCCGGCCCCCCTGCCGAGCCTGGTGCCGGCCCGGTCCACCGCGAGCGCGGGCACCAGCAGCCCGGCCACCTCGGCCAGCGCGGCCACGCCCAGCCGGGGCCCGTTCGGTTCGAGCAGTCCGAAGCGGGCGGGGGACAGCGAGTCCGGTCCGGTGTACTCGGCCCAGTCCAGCGGCGCGGCCCCGGTGACCACCGGCAGCAGCACCCGGACTCCGCTCGCGCGCAGCGCGTCGACCATGGCGGGCGAACCCGGTTCGGCGCCGACCGGGACGTAGGCGGCGACCGGCCCGTCCAGCGCCGCCGCCCAGGCCACCGCGGCCGTGGTCAGCGCCGCCGCCTCGGCCGCCCTGACCGGGCCTGGCACCGCCTGCCGGGCCGCCGCCAGCCGGGCGCGCCAGTCGTTCTTCGAGGTCACCGTGCTCACAGCCGCTGACAATAGCGCCGGGCCAACCCGTATTTGAGGCGTCACGAAACGTGATTTCCGGCCCCCGTTAGGCTCGCTTCCCATGAGCTCGTCGAGCGCCTTCCGTACCGCCATCGTGCCTGCCGCGGGGCTGGGCACCCGATTCCTGCCGACCACCAAGACGGTTCCCAAGGAACTGCTGCCGGTGGTGGACACTCCCGGCATCGAAATGGTGGCCGCCGAGGCCGCCGAGGCCGGCGCCACCCGGCTGGTGATCGTCACCTCGCCCGGCAAGGACGCCGTGGTCAAGCACTTCGAGTCCCAGCCGGAACTGGAGGCCACGCTGGCCGCCAGGGGCAAGGACGCCCTGCTCGCCAAGGTCCGCAGGGCCCACGAACTGATCAAGGTCGAGACCGCGATCCAGGAGGAGGCCAAGGGCCTCGGGCACGCGGTCGGCTGCGCCGAGGGCAACCTGGACGGCTCCGACGACGCGGTCGCCGTGCTGCTGCCGGACGACCTGGTGCTGCCCACCGGCGTGCTGAAGACCATGGCCGAGGTGCGCGCCCGCCACGGCGGCAGCGTGCTGTGCGCCTTCGACATCCCGCGCGCGGAGATCTCCGCCTACGGCGTCTTCGACGTGGCCGACACCGACGAGGACGACGTCAAGCAGGTCCGCGGCATGGTCGAGAAGCCGAAGGCCGAGGATGCCCCGTCCACCTTCGCCGCGGCCGGTCGCTACCTCCTCGATCGGGCGATCTTCGACGCGCTGAAGCGGATCACCCCTGGCGCCGGCGGCGAGCTGCAGCTCACCGACGCGATCGCGCTGCTCATCGCCGAGGGCCACCCGGTGCACGTCGTCGTGCACCGCGGCAACCGGCACGACCTGGGCAACCCCGGTGGCTTCCTGCGGGCCGCCGTCGATTTCGCTCTCAAAGATCCGGAGTACGGCCCCGGCCTGTTGCAGTGGCTTCAGGGTCGGGTTGCCGCATCCTAAATGTCATGAGGTCAGTAGACGAGCAGCTCGCCCGCGTCCTCGCCGCCGCGGTGCAACCGTCACCGGTGCGGGTGGCCATCTCCGAGGCGCAGGGTCTGCTCTGCGCCGAGGAGGTCGTCGCCGAGCGGGCGCTGCCCGGCTTTGACCAGGCCGCCGTGGACGGCTACGCGGTACGCAGCGTGGACGTCCAGGGCGCGGCCACCGAACCGGTGGTGCTGCCGGTGGTCGGCGAGATCGCGGCCGGCTCCCGGCAGCCCAGCAGGCTCCAGCCCGGTCAGGCGGTGCGGGTGGCCACCGGAGCCCCGCTGCCCACCCTCGCCGACGCGGTGGTGCCGCTGGGCTACACCGACGGCCACCTCGCGCGGGTGTCCGTGCAACAACCGGTGCCCTCGGCCGCCTACGTGCGGCGCACCGGCGAGGACGTGCAGACCGGCGACGTCGCGGTCCGGCGCGGGGCGGCCATCGGCGCCGCCCAGGTCGGGCTGCTGGCCGCGGTCGGCAAGGACAAGGTGCTGGTGCACCCCCGGCCGAGGGTGTCGATCGTGTCCATCGGCGACGAGCTCGTCGACGTGGACCGCTCGCCAGGCCCCGGCCAGGTCTACGACGTCAACTCCTACGCGCTGGCCGCGGCGGCCAGGGACGCCGGCGCCGAGGTCAGCAGGGTCGGCATCGTCTCCAGCGACCTGCGCAGGCTGCGCGAGGTGATCGAGGGCAGGCTGTTGCTCTCCGAGATCGTGGTGGTGGCGGGCGCGGTCGGCGGCTCGGCGGGCACCGAGATCTGCGCGGCCCTGGCCGACCTCGGCGACCTGGACACCTGCCGGGTGGCCATGCACCCCGGCTCGGTGCAGGGCTTCGGCCGGCTCGGCCCGGACGCGGTGCCCACCTTCCTGCTGCCCGGCAACCCGATCAGCGCGCTGGTCGTCTTCGAGGTGCTGGTCCGGCCGCTGATCAGGGCCTCGCTCGGCAAGAACAACCCGCATCGGCGCACCGTCACCGCCCGGCTGGTCTCGCCGGTCAGCTCCACCAAGGGCCGCCGCGGCTACCTGCGCGGCACCCTGTTGCGGGACACCGAGACCGACGACTACCTGGTGCAGCCGCTGGGCACCGCGGGCGCGCACCTGCTGTCCTCACTGGCCGAGGCGAACTGCCTGATCGTCATCGACGAGGACACCGCGGACGTGCCGATCGGCGAGCCGGTCCGGGTGAGCTTCCTCGCGCAGCGCGGGTAGCCGGCGATGTCCGGGCCAGAGCCGGCCGAGCACGGCAGGCATCCCGGCTGGCCGGCGCGGCTGGGCCCGATCGTGACCCCGGCCGGGCACGTGGCGCTGCGCCCGCCCCGGCTGCGGGATGCGGGCGTGTGGAGCTCGATCCGGCTGCGCGACCGCCCGCACCTGGAGGACTGGGAGCCCAGCGCGTTCGGCGACTGGTCCGACCGCAACGCCACCTTCGCCTGGCCCGCCCAGTGGTACGCGCTGCGCACGCTCGGGCGGCGGGGCCAGGCGCTGCCGTTCGTGATCACGGTGAACGACCAGTTCGCCGGGCAGATCACCATCGGCAACGTGGTCCGCGGCGCGCTCCGCTCGGCCTGGCTCGGCTATTGGGTGAGCAGCTCGCTGACCAGGGGCGGGATCGCCACCGCGGCCGCCGCGCTGGTCGTGGACCACGCCTTCGGCCCGGCCGGGCTGCACCGGATCGAGGCCACCGTGCGGCCGGAGAACACCGCTAGCCTGCGGGTACTGGCCAAGCTCGGCTTCCGCCAGGAGGGCGTGTACCGCCGCTACCTGGACGTGGCCGGATCCTGGCGGGACCACCTCTGCCTCGCCCTGACCACCGAGGACACGCCCGGCGGGCTGGTCAACCACCTTGTGCACGAAGGACTGGCCTGGCCGCCCGGCGCACGCCTGTCCGGCGGCGGTCGTTAACCCCAACGGGGGACAGACACAGCTTGACTAAAGCCACTAAGTCGGCGTGCCTCCGACACGGATGTGACTGCTGTGACTAGCGTGGCAGGAGGTAATGGCCGCTCGGACCGCGGGGGAGGTGGCGCGGGATGCCAAGTTCACTGATTTTCGCGGCGCTCGCAGCCGCTTGGCTGATCGTCCTCGTGCCCATGGTCGCCCGTCGCAGGGGCCCGGTGGCCCGCACCGCCGACTCGGCGCTGGCCGCCAGGGTCGTGCGCCGCGGCGGTTCGACGGGCACGGTGGAAGAGGTGCTCGCCATGCCAGAACCCGAGGACGGCCACCACGACGATCCCGTCGAGGCAGCGCCGGAACGCCCACGCCGGGCCAAGTTCACCCCAGTCGACGGCGAAGAAGCCGCGCCGCGCCGCTACCGCCCAGGTAGAGGCGGATTCGACCCGGAACAGGCGGCCCTGGTCGCCGAGGCCAAGTACGCCTTCCGGCAGCGCGTGGTGCTCGCCATGCTGGTGCTCGCGCTGGGCACCGGCCTCGCCGCCGGGTTCGTCTGGCCGATGCTGTGGTGGGGCCACGGCGCCATCGACCTGTTCCTTGTGGGCTATCTCACGTACCTGCGCAGGCAAGTCCGGATCGAGGCCGAGGTGCGCGAACGCCGCCTCGCCCGGCTCGGCGGCAGGCGCGCGGTGGCCGAGGACGAGGACCACGACCAGGACGCCGAGACCGAGTCCGAGTACCCCGCGCCCAAGCCCGCGGCCGGCGTGAAGCCCACGCCCAAGACCAGCTGCACCTCCCGGCCCGGCACGGTCATGGTGGAGATCGACGACGAGGACCCCTCCTTCGACGAGCTCGACCCGCCAGGGCCGGTGTCCTACCGACGCGCCGCGGGCGAGTAGACCCCCCGCTGCACAGCCCCCTCCAGATCGACTGCTATGCTCTGCGAGCACGGATGAGGGGCTGTAGCGCAGTTGGTAGCGCGTCTCGTTCGCATCGAGAAGGTCAGGGGTTCGATTCCCCTCAGCTCCACATAGCGCAACCCCCTCGCTCGCAACACGAGCGAGGGGGTTTTTGCTGTTCAGGATCGCGTGCTCCGCCATGTTACTGATCGGTAGCATATCGTCGGGATATTGAAAAGCACATACGGGCCGGCAACACCGCGCTGTCTTGACTGTGGGCATGTCCTACCGCGAACCGGCGCGAACAGCGGCCCGCCGCACCCGATCGCTGGCGGCCGGGTCCTTCTCCGCTGTCCCTGGCACGGGCATCACGATTTATGGGTGCGGGCCGGACGAGGCCGCGCTGTTCCGGGAGATGGCGCCCCGCTTCGGTGTGCGGCTGACCATCACCGAGGATGCGGTGTCTGAAGCCACCATCGCGCTGGCTTATGGGAACCGGTGCATCAGCGTGGGTCATAAGACGCGGATCACCGATGACACCCTGCTCGCGCTCAGTCAGGCCGGTGTGGAGTACATCTCCACCAGGAGCATCGGGTACAACCACATCAACGTGAAGTACGCGGAGACCATGGGCATCTCCGTGGAGAACGTCTCCTACTCGCCGGACAGCGTGGCCGACTACACGGTGATGTTGATGCTGATGGCGGTGCGGCATGCCAAGTCCATCATCAGGCGGGCCGATGTTCACGACTACCGGCTGAACGATGTGCGCGGGAAAGAGTTGCGCGACCTGACGGTGGGCATTGTTGGCACGGGGCGCATCGGTGCGGCGGTCATGGACCGGTTGCGGGGTTTTGGCTGCCGGATGCTGGCCTGCGACAGTCGGCCCAATATCGATGCCGATTACGTTCCGCTTGATGAGTTGTTGCGGCGGAGTGACATGGTGACGCTCCATACGCCGCTCACCGCCGACACCCACCACCTCCTCAATCGTCAACGTATCGGGGCGATGAAGCGTGGCGCTTATGTCATCAACACTGGGCGCGGTCCGCTTCTCGATACCGAGGCACTCCTTGTCGCGTTGGAAAGTGGTCGGCTGGGGGGTGCGGCGCTGGATGTGCTTGAGGGGGAGGATGGGATCTTCTACGCGGACCACCGGGACAAGCCCATTGAGAGCGATCTGTTGGTTCGGTTACAGGAACTGTCGAATGTGATCATCAGTCCGCACACCGCTTACTACACGGACCACGCGCTGGGTGACACCGTTGAGAACTCTATTGTCAACTGTCTGAACTTCGAGAGCAGAAAGCGGCACTGGATATGAAGATCGGAATTATTTTCGGGGGAAGTTCCGAAGAACATCCCGTTTCCGTCAAGTCTGCGCAAGAGGTTGCCAAGCACCTCGACCCCGACAAGTACGAACCGTTCTGGATCGGGATCACGCAGCGCGGGGACTGGCAGCTCTGCGACGGGCCTGACGAAGGCTGGGACAGCGCCGACGGCCGTCCGGTCATGCTGTCGCCGGACCGCAGCGTGCACGGGCTGGTCGTCCTGGAGGAGGGGCGGTTCGACTTGATCAGGCTGGACCTCGTGCTGCCGGTGCTGCACGGCAAGCTTGGCGAGGACGGTGCGATGCAGGGCCTGCTGGAGCTCTCCGGCATCCCCTACGTCGGCTGCGACGTCCAAGCCTCCGCGCTGTGCATGGACAAGTCCCTCGCCTACCTCGTGGCCAGGAACGCGGGCATCCCGACGCCGTACTTCCGGATTCTCGGGGCGGAGGAGAGCGTTGATCCGGATCGGATCAGCTATCCCGTCTTCGTCAAGCCGGCGCGTTCGGGGTCGTCTTTCGGTGTCAGCAAGGTGTCCAGCAAGGAAGAAATGCTGAGTGCGGTGGAGACCGCGCGGGAGTACGACTCGAAGGTGTTGATCGAAGAGGCTGTCGTCGGCAGCGAGGTCGGCTGCGCCATCCTGGGGAACGAGCTGGACCTGATCGTTGGCGAGGTTGACCAGATCTCGCTGACCCATGGCTTTTTCAAGATCCATCAGGAGGTTGATCCGGAAAGCGGGTCCGAGAACTCGACGATCACCGTGCCCGCCGATATTCCGGCGGAGACTCGGTTGCTCGTCCAGGAGACGGCGAAGGACATCTATCGCGCCCTGGGCTGCCGGGGGCTGTCGCGAGTGGACATGTTCCTGAAGCCGGACGGGACGGTGGTCCTCAACGAGGTCAACACTTTCCCTGGGCTGACCTCCTACAGCCGTTATCCGAGGATGATGGCGGCCGCCGGGCTGTCGTTCGGCGAGATGATCGACCGGATGGTGTCGGTGACTCTGACCGGGAAGGTGCAGTGAAAGACGGCTTCGTGTTCGTGGACGAGCTGGTGCCCGGAATTCGCTGGGACGCCAAGTACGCCACCTGGGACAACTTCACCGGCAAACCCGTCGACGGCTACACGGCAAATCGCATTGTCGGCACCAAGGCTCTGTGTGCGGCCCTGGAGAGTGCGCAGGAGAAGGCGGCCTCCCATGGCTTCGGCCTGCTCCTGTGGGACGGCTACCGCCCGCAACGGGCCGTGGACTGCTTTTTGCGCTGGTCGCAGCAGCCGGAGGACGGGCGGACGAAGTTGCGGCACTATCCGAACATCGAACGAGCCGAGATGTTCAAGAAGGGATACGTGGCCGCGAAGTCGGGCCACAGCCGCGGCAGCACGGTCGACCTGACGCTCTACCACCTGGACACCGGTGAACTTGCCGCCATGGGTGGTGGGTATGACCTGATGGATCCGATCTCGCACCATGGCGCGCCGGGAGTCACCCCGGCCGAAGCGAGGAACCGGCAATGCCTTCGATCCATCATGGAGGCTTGTGGGTTCAGCTCCTACGAATGCGAGTGGTGGCACTACTCGCTGGAGGACGAGCCTTATCCGGACACCTATTTTGATTTCCCCATCGTCTAGTCGAGTCACGCACAGGGGAAGACATGCGGATACGGCTGGCCCACAGCACCGACGCCGCGGCCGTCAACGAGCTGCTCCACCAGCTGGGCTACCCGCAAAGTGACGCCGCCGCCACCGCGGACCGGATCAAGAGCTGGGGTGCGGACCCCGCGGGCGCGGCCTACGTGGCGGAAGCGGACGGCGACCTGCTCGGCCTGGTCGCGGTGCACACCTGCCCGTTCTTCGAACGCCCCGGCTCCTGGGGCCGCATCGTGGCGCTGGTCGTCTCCGATCGGGCTCGCCGCCGGGGCGTGGGCAGTCGGCTGGTCGCGGCGGCGGAGTTGTTCGCGGCCGGCCGGGGCTGCGTGCGGATGGAGGTCACCAGTGCGGACCGCCGCGTGGAAGCGCACGAGTTCTACCGGCGCCGCGGCTACCTCGACCAGACCGGGAGGTCGTCCCGGTTCCTGCGCGATCTCCAGGACGTCAGCCCTGGGCGGGTAGCCGCACCGTGACGCGGAGCCCGCCTTCGGGGCGAGGGGCGAGGGTCAGGGTTCCGTCGTGCGCCTGGGTGATGCTCTTGACGATCGCCAGGCCGAGGCCGACTCCGGCGTGGTCGGCGCGAATGCGCTGGGTGCCGCGCTGGAACGGCTCGACCAGCGTGGACACCAGTTGGGTGGCCAGCTTCGGGCCGGTGTTCTCCACGGTGAGCACCACGGTCTTGGCGCCGGCGCTGGTGCTGACCCACACGGTGCCCTGGTCGGGCAGGTTGTGCACGATCGCGTTGTGCACCAGGTTCGTGGCCAGCTGCAGCAGCAGCGCGTGTGAGCCGTTGGTAGGGGCGATGTCGCCGGAGGTCTCGATGGTGAGGCCGCGTTTTTCCGCCAGCGGGAGCAGCGTTTCGGTGGCTTCCTCCGCGACCAGCGACAGGTCGACGGCTTCCCTGGTGAAGGACCGCCGGTCGGCGCGGCTGAGCATGAGCAGCGCTTCGGTGAGGTCGATCGCCCTGGTGTTGACGAAGTGCAGGCGCTCGACGAGCTCTCTGGTGTCGGGGCTCGGATCGTTGCGGGCCACGTCGAGCAGGGTCTGCGTGATCGCCAGCGGGGTGCGCAGTTCGTGGGAGGCGTTGGCGGCGAACCGCTGCTGTTCGGCGACCTGCGCTTCCAGCCGGGCCAGCATGGTGTCGAAGGCGTCGGCGAGCTCGCGGAACTCGTCGTTGCGGCCCTCCAGCTGGATCCGGTGCGAGAGCGACCCGGTCGAGGCCAGGCGGGTGGCATTGGTGATCCGGGTCAGCGGGGCGAGCATGTGGCCGGCCAGGAACCAGCCGCCGAGCAGGCCGAACACCAGCAGGAACGCCATCGCCGCCTCCGCCTTGGGGGTGAAGGCGCGCTGGAGGGCGGCGCGGTCGGGGATGTGCGACCCCATCCCGCCTGGCCCTGACCCTGGGGCCGGTCCCCTGGTCATCTCGGGCAGCCGGATCACCTCGGGCACGTAACGCAGCAGGAACACCCACACGGCCGCGAGCAGCAAGGCGCCGGCGAACATGAGGAACCCGGCGTAGCTGAGAGTGAGTTTGAGGCGGACGCTCAACCCAGGCGTTCTATCCACGGTCTGCTCCCGCGCGTTCGGTGTCTGGGTGAGTGTCGATGCGGTAGCCGACTCCGGGCACGGTGGCGATGATCCAGGGCTCGCCGAGCCGCTTGCGCAGGGCCGAGACGGTGATGCGCACGGCGTTGGTGAACGGGTCGGCGTTCTCGTCCCAGGCCCGCTCCAGCAGCTCCTCGGCGCTGACCACCCCGCCTTCGGCCGCGACCAGGACTTCCAGCACGGCGAACTGCTTCCTGGTCAGCCCGACGTACCGGCCGTCCCGGTAGACCTCGCGGCGGAACGGGTCCAGCCGCAGGCCTGCGATCTCCCGCACCGGTGGGCGGAAACGCGCCCGCCTGCGGTCAAGGGCGCGCAGGCGGAGCACGAGCTCGCGCAGCTCGAACGGCTTGGTGAGGTAGTCGTCGGCGCCGAGCTCGAACCCGGAGGCCTTGTCGTCAATGCGGTCGGCGGCGGTGAGCATCAGGATCGGCATGCCGCTGCCGGAGGCGATGATGCGTTCGGCGATCTCGTCACCGGAGGGCCCTGGAATGTCGCGGTCGAGGACGGCGATGTCATAGGTGTTGAGGCGCAACAGTTCCAGCGCGGTGTCGCCGTCACCGGCGATGTCACCCGCGATCGCCTCGTGGCGCAGCCCGTCGCGGATGGCCTCTGCCATGAAGGGCTCGTCCTCGACGATCAACACGCGCATGCTCCGAAGCTACGAGCCCGGGCATATCGCCGGCATATCAAAAACCGCGTACGCGCTGGCAACGCGCCGCGAACTTGATTGGCGGTATGACTTACCGCGAACCAGCACGAACAGTCCTGCCGCGCGTCCTCGGCAAGGCGCACGGCGCGGTCCCCGACCCGGTGCCGGTTTTTGCCGACGAGGTGCCTGCCGTGGCCAACCTCGATCCCGGGCTGCTCGCCGCCCTGCGCCGGGCCGCGACCGATGCCGCGGCCGACGGGATCACGATCTTCGTCAATGGTGGCTGGCGTTCCCCGGAGTACCAGGAGGAACTGCTGCGCAAGGCGGTCCTGAAGTACGGCTCGGCGGAGGAGGCCGCTCGATGGGTGGCCACGCCCGAGACGTCCGCGCACGTGTCGGGGGACGCGGTGGACATCGGGCCGCCCGCGGCCAGGGCGTGGCTGTCCGAGCACGGCGCCGGGTACGGGTTGTGCCAGATCTACCGCAACGAGCCCTGGCACTTCGAGCTGCGCCCGGAAGCCGTCGATGGCGGCTGTCCGCCCATGTATGCCGACCCTTCGCACGATCCCAGGATGCGGCGGTGACCGGCACGTGCGGTGTATCCCGGCCGGGCCGGGTGTGTCCGGGGTCGGCCACCAGTTCGGGCAGGTTCAGCCTGGTGGTTCTTGTGGGAGTTTGTTCGCGCATGTTCTTGTGAGAGCGCTCTTGTGGTCTCTGGGCTGGAGGCGCGGATGCGGCGTGCGGTGCTGGTGCTGGGTGTGGTCCTGACGACGCTGGTGGCCTTGCTGCCGGGTGCGGCCGGGGCGGCGGGGCGCGCGGAGTGGCGGCCCGGGAAGCCGCCGATCAGCACGCCGTGGACCGGGCAGGTGGGGCCGGGCAACGCGTTGCCGGAGTACCCGCGGCCGCAGTTGACCCGGAGCGAGTGGCTGAACCTCAACGGGGTGTGGCAGTGGGCGCCCGCGCGCGCGGGCGAGGCGCCGCCGATCGGGCGTCGGCTGGACCGGGCGGTGCTGGTGCCGTTCGCGGTGGAGTCCGCGCTGTCCGGGGTGATGGAGCGACACGAGCGGATGTGGTACCGGCGGGAGTTCTTGGTGCCGGAGGGGTGGCGGGGGCGGCGGGTCCAGCTGCACTTCGGCGCGGTGGACTGGCGGGCCGAGGTGTGGGTCAACGGGGTCAGGGCCGGTGCGCACACGGGCGGGTACACCGGGTTTTCCTTTGACATCACCGGGTTGTTGCGGGCGGGCGGCAACGAGGTGGTGGTGGGGGTGTTCGATCCCTCGGACGCGACCGGGATTCCGGTAGGGAAGCAGAGCCGCAACCCGGGCGGGGTGTACTACACGGCGGCATCCGGGATCTGGCAGACGGTGTGGCTGGAGCCGGTGGCCGAGGCTCATGTGTCCAAACTGGACATCACGCCGGATGTGGCCAATGGTCGGGTTTTGGTCGTAGCGCGGGCTTCGGGGCGGGCGGCGGTCCGGGTGGAAGTTGTGGTGCGGGACGGGGATCGGGTGGTCGGCCGGGGCAGCGGCCGACCGGGGGCGGCGATTTCCGTTGCGGTGCCTGGGGCTCGGCTGTGGAGTCCGGATGATCCGTTCCTGTACGGGGTGGAGGTTCGGCTCAACGGCGGGCAGGACGTGGTGGGCAGCTACTTCGGCATGCGGTCGGTGGGGCTGGGGGTGGTGGACGGGGTGACGCGGCCGCTGTTGAACGGGCGGTTCGGGTACCAGATGGGCACGTTGGACCAGGGGTACTGGCCGGACGGGATCTACACCGCGCCGACCGACGAGGCGTTGCGATTCGACATCCAGGCGCACAAGGACCTGGGGTTCAACACGATTCGCAAGCACATCAAGGTGGAGCCCGCGCGGTGGTACTACTGGGCGGACCGGCTGGGACTGCTGGTGTGGCAGGACATGCCGTCGATGCCGCTGCACCTGGGCAGTCCGACGGCGGCAGCGCGGAGCAACTTCGAGGCCGAGCTGCGGGAGGTGTACGAGCAGCTGCGGTCGGTCACCTCGATCGTGCAGTGGGTGGTGTTCAACGAGAGCTGGGGTGAGTACGACTCGGCGCGGCTGGCCGGGCTGGTGCGCGGGTGGGACCCGAGCAGGCTGGTGAACGGGAACTCGGGGTCTCCTTGCTGTGGCGGGGATTTTGTGGACGACCACATCTACGTGGGACCGGGCAGTCCGCGCCCGCCGGCGGACGGGAAGGCCGCGGTGCTGGGGGAGTACGGGAGCGTCGGGGTGATGGTTCCCGGGCACGAGTGGGGACCGGGGCGCGGGGTCAGCGCGGAGATGAAGGCGGACGGGGCCGCGCTGGAGGCGCGGTACCTGGGGATGCTCGCGCAGGTGCAGAAACTGGCCAGGGAACGGGGAAACTCGGCGGCGATCTTCACCCAGCTGACCGATGTGGAGGTTGAGGTCAACGGGCTCTACACCTACGACCGGAAGGTGCGGAAGGTGGACCGGGACCGAGTCCGGGCGGCGAATCTGGCTCTGTTGAGCGGGAAACCGGTGTTCGGGGCGGTGGAGGTGCCGTTGGGGCCGGTGTCGTTGCAGGTGACCACGGAGGGGTTGCGCGACCGGTACCTGCGGCACGCCGGGGGTGCGGCGCGGACGGATGTCGTTACCGGAGAAGGGGATCCGGGGCTCAAGGCGGACGCCACCTGGCGGGTGGTGCCGGGGCTGGCGGATCCGGGGTGCCGGTCGCTGGAGTCGGTGAACTTCCCCGGCGAGTTCCTGCGGCATCGCGGGGATCGGGTGCACCGGGAAGGTGATGACGGGTCAGCGGGGTTCCGGGGCGCGGCGACCTGGTGCGCGCGGCCGGGGCTGGCCGGGGACGGGGTGTCGTTCGAGTCGTGGGACCGGCCGGGGCGGTTCCTGCGGCACTACGGGGCGCTGATCTGGTTGGCGGACAACAGCGGCGACGCCGTGCCGGGCAACAACCCCGGACTGTTCAACCGGGACAGCACCTGGCGACTGGCCCCGCCCTGGGCCGGGTGAACTGCGCCGACCAGGTGCTTTTCGCCGGTTCCGCCGCGCGCTTCCGTCACACTGGCCCGAGGCCGGGTGCGGGGAGGGGGCGGTCGTGTTTCCGAAGTTCATGGACTGGCTGGACGGCTTCCTCGTCGACGAAGGCGCGCGTGGCATCGTGCGGGCCGCGCTGGGGCTGATGTCCTTCGGCGCGGTGCTCGGGGTGCTCTTCGGCAACACCGCGGTGCGCGCCGGGGTCATGATCGCCTCGATCCTGGTGGTACTGGCGCTGATGGTGGCGCTGACCAGCGACCGGCGGCGGCTGGCCGGCGAGCTGGAAGAGCAGAAACACCTGGTCCGGGCCTACGGCGACGCGCTGTGGGAGCAGCACACCCGCAACTTCCGGGTGCTGAGCTGGGAGCAGACCGCCTACATCGAGGGCAACGGCGACACCCGCGAGTTCATCGTGATCCACGCGGTGATCGAGGGGCAGGACGCGCGGTTCCTCCGGCTGCGGTTCGGGCCGGGGTGGCCGCAGCCCAAGCGGTACCAGCGCAAGGTCTCGGTCAACGTGCGCAGCGTGGCGGTGGACGGGCGGCCGGGGACCAGGTTCAAGGTGACCAAGGACTGGATGCCGGACGGGCGGATCAGCGTGATGTCGCACTTCACCACGCCGGCCGCGGTGGGCACCGACGTCCGGCTGCGAATGGAGTGGTTCTGGCCGGGCAAGAGCGTTCCGCTGACCATCCGGCGCAGCCCGGACGACTTCACCTTCCGGTTCGGCAACCCGGTCGAGCGGGCGGTGTACCGGGTGATCCTGCCGCTGGGCGCGAAGGTCTACTGGGAGCCGATCGGGTTCCGCATCGGCGACGGGGTGGCCACCGTGGACGTGGACGAGCAGGGCGAGCGCACCCAGATCACCGTGGACGTGCAGCGGATGCCGGTGAGCCGCAGGGTCGGCGTGCAGTTGGAGCTGAAGAAGTAGCGAAGCCCGCTCCGGCTGGGCCGGGAGCGGGCTAGGCGAAGGCGTGGGGTGGCGTCTTACTCGTCGCCGTTCTCGCCACCGGTGTGGAGAACCACGGTGTTGCCTCCTGCGTCTGGGCCAGCTCCTGTGCGCGGGCCAAAGCGGCACTCTAGCCGGTGGCCGACGGCAGAAAGTGGGCCGTAGACCGGTTCTGCCAGAAAACGACACCCAATCGTGTGGGTTGACCAGCGGGAACCCTCAGTCGGCCGCGCCCGAGCGGTAGACCAGGCAGCCCCGCGCCTCCAGCTCGGCGATCCAGGACGGCTCGGCCGCCAGCGGGTTCCAGCGGAGGTCGAGTTTCTCCAGGGCCGGGGGCGGTGGCAGTTCCGCGGGGAGGGTGCGGATGCCGTTGGCGCGCAGGTCGAGGTGGCGGAGGCGGGGCAGGGTCAGCAGGTTGGTGGGGAAGGCGCCGAGGTTGTTGTTGCGCAGGAACAGGGTGTGCAGGTCGGTGAGGCCGGGCAGCAGGGGGAGCTCGGTGAGGCGGTTGTTGTCGAGGTGGAGCTCGCGCAGGGCGCGGAGGTTGGTGAAGGTCGGCGGCAGGGTGGCGGCCCGGTTGTTGTAGAGGCGGAGCTCGACCAGGTTGGCGAGGTTGCCCAGGCTGTCCGGGAACCGGGTGAGCTGCTGGTGCGTCAGGTTCAGGTAGCGGAGGTTGGTGAGGTCGCCGAGAGTGTCCGGGACCTCGGTCAGCCGGCCGTCGCTGGCGTAGAGGAACTCCAGGTTCGACAACTTGCCGAGGGTGGCGGGCAGGGTGCGGAGCCGGTTGTGCCCCAGGTCCAGGATGCGCAGGGCGGACTGCTCGCCCAGGGTGTCCGGGATGTGCTCCAGGGCGTTCTCGTGCAGGTAGAGCTCGATGAGGGCCGGGGGCAGCGGGGGGACCGCGGTGAGGTCGCGGTGGCCCAGGTTGAGGATCACAAGTTCTTGATAATCGAAAAGTTCGACCCCGTGGGAACGCGGGTAGTACTGGTTGGTAGGCTCCTCCGCGCGAAGTGGCAGAGGTCACCACTGAAAACCGCGTAAGCGGCGAATACCTGGTGCGTCTACCCCGTTGTACAAAGCAGAACAGCAAGGCAACCGTCGCCCGCCGAAGGGTTAGGGCCGGTCATGAGTGCCGCCTTCATAAGCCGCACAGGGTTCGACTCCCTCGGTTGCCACGAGTCGCTCTGGGTGGACCTTGCCCGCGGAAAGCGCGGACCGGGTCGCTCCTCGAGTTGACCCGGGGGCCCGAGCCCCCGGACCCCCACGGTGCGGGTGGTGCTGAACCAGCGTGGTTCTGTTCCGGTCCGTTCTGTGGTGTTGGAGCTTGCGCCCCTTGGCCTCCCGCCAGGGGGCGTTTCCTCATGTCGGGGTGTCCGCGCTGAGCAGGGCGTAGCAGGCCAGGTGCAGGGCCAGGCGCTGGTCTGGGGAGTCCAGGTCGATGCCTCGGGCTCGGATGCGTTCCAGGCGGCCCAGGACTGTGTTGCGGTGGACGCCGAGGCGGGTGGCGGCCTGGCCGGTGGAGCCCGCGCAGTCCAGCAACGCGGTGAGGGCGGAGAGCAGGACCTCGGCGTCGGGGGCGTTGATCAGCTCGGCCAGGGCGACCCTGGCGGCGGCGGCGATGTCGTCCACCGGGAGGCAGGCCAGGACGGCTCGGGGGCCCAGGTCGCCGAACTGTTCCACCGGGTTGCCGCCGGGGCGGCTGGCCACGGCGGCGGCCAGGATGGACTCGCTGACCGAGCGGGTCAGGCCGGGCAGGTCCTTGCCTGCCACGCCGATGCCGGCGACCAGGGGGATGGGCAGGGCCGCGGCGGCGAGGTGGGCGCGGACCCGGTCGGCGATCTCCTGGGGGCCGCCGGGGACCGCGGTCCACCAGCTCAGCCAGCCGTCCTCGCGCGGGATCAGCGGCAGGTCGCCGAAGGACTCGCGCCAGGCCACCACGACGCCGGGGGTGGCCACCTCGGCGGGGCCGGGCACGCGTTCGGACGGCTTGAGGAAGACCGCGATGTGCTCGCCCGCCAGGCGCCAGCCGATGTCGGTGGCCTGACGCTCGGCGGTGGCATCCGGCGCGGTGAGCAGCGTGTGCAGCAGGAGTTTGTCTTTCGCTGCTTGGAAAACCGGGGTCAGCCAGCTGCGGCCGACGGTGGCCGCGAGCGGGGCGCGGGCCAGGCGCAGGATGGTGCGCACCGTCTCCACCCAGGACGGGGACCAGGCGGCGAGCTGGGCCACCAGGGTCGCCCACGGCCTGCCGTCCGGGCCGGGCACCGCGACCTCGACCCGGTGGCTGCCCTGGGAGCGGTCCGCGGCGGAGCGGCCTGCCAGCACGTGGCCGTCCTCGGTGACCAGGGCGGTGATCACGCCGGGCACCTCGGTGTTGATCACGCCGATGATGTCCCTCGCCGTGCTGCGCTCGCCGAAGAGCACCGCGCAGCGGGCGGTCAGCCGGGCGCGGGCGGCCTCGGTGTCGGAGATCGCGGCGGCCAGCTCCAGCGCGCTCTTGGCCGGGTCGGCCACCACGAACAGCGGCACCCGCAGGCGTTCGGCCAGCTGCGCGGTCGGCGTGGTCACGGTGATCTCGGCCGGGGCGACCAGGCAGGCCGCGTTGCGCTCCCAGGCCAGCCGCAGCGCGGACTCCAGCGCCCAGGCGCCCAGCGCGGCCGCGCCGTGCAGCACCACCGCGGAGTGCGGCTCGCACTGGTGGATCTGGTCCAGCTCGCCCACCAGGGCCACCGCGGCCACCTGGCGGTCCAGGTCGTCGGCGGCGAAGACCTGGGACTGGGCCAGCGGGCCGAAGTGGACCAGCTCGGCCACGCTCAGCGGCTCGGGCACACGGGTTCGGCTCACGGACGCACCATCCTCACGAAGGGCCTTCCTCACGCGGGTGCCGGACCGGGAACCCGAAGGCGCGCGGACCGGCCATGGCCAGCCCGGCCGGGGTGTGCCACATCGGCGACACCGGCAGCATCAGCACGTCCACGTGGTGGCCCAGGGTCACCGACTCCATGCCGACCACCTTCCGCTCGTGCCGGTCCAGCAGGCAGAGCACGTCGGGCACGGCCGCGGCCAGCGCGCCGTCGATCACCGCGAGCAGCAGCTCGCTGTTGCCCTCCAACCGGATCAGCCTGCTGGGGCTGCCGTACTCGGCGACCACGATGCTGGTTGGCACCGAGGGGTAGATCCGCGGTCCGACGGTGCGGGTGGCATGCCCGAGCTCGATCACCCGGCCGCTGCCCAGCACCCGGGAACCCATGATCCGGGTCAGCCCGGCCAGCAGCGACTCGCGGTCCTGCGCCGAGGTGAGCATCCGGCCGACGGTCAGCGCGCGGCTGGTCGCCCCGCGCAGCGCGGCCGGGCGCAGCGCGGCCACCGTGGCCGGGTAGCTGGCGCACATCAGCCAGCCGCCCGCGGCCTTCATCGCCGCGCGCAGCAACAGTTCTGACCGGTGCATGCTGCTGTCCAGCACCAGCACGTCCCCGGCCAGCCCGACCCCGGCCAGCGGGCCGATCGGCAACCCGGCCAGCGCGTAGGTGGTCTGGATCATCAGCGGCAGCACCCGGCCCATGCCGTCGCAGTCCACCAGCGGCAGGCCGAGCGCGGCGGCCGCGGCCACCGGGAAGACCGCGTTGGGACCGGCGGAGTTGAGCGAGACGATCGCGTCCACCTTGCGCCCCAGGCGTTCCTCCAGCGCGCGGACCGCGAGCACGCCCTCGTCGCCGTTGGGCGGCAGCTCGATCATCGGGGCGTACCCGCCGAGCGCGCCGATGGACACGCACAGCGCGTCCGGGGGCAGGTCGTCCAGCGCCACCAGGGGGACCGGACCGTTGCGGCGCACCACGTCCTCGATCGCGGCGCGGTAGCCGTCCAGGGTGATCGAACCCGCGGAGGAGGACAGCAGCTGGGCGCCGGCCATCAGCACTGGCACGTCCTCGGCGGTGAGCTGGGTGATGGTCATGGCCGCTCCGGCTCGGGACGGCTGCCCACGTAGACCCACAGCCGGTAGACGTCCCGGCCGAGGAAGGCCAGCGGGGTGGCCACCGACCGGATCACCCGTTCCCGGCCCGGCCTGCCGCCGCTGGCCGCGACCAGGGACAGCGCCTGGCCTTCCAGCATGGTCTGCCTGCGCTGCAGGTCCTCGGCGGAGTCGGCGGTGACCACCAGGTCCAGCCAGGCGCTCGGCTCGCTGACCGCCGCGCCCACCGCGCACAGGTCGGCCGCGCCGCGCACCGGGGAGAGCACCGGGCGGAGCTTGCGGTGCAGCCGCTCGGCCAGCTCCTCGCCGCCCTCGTCCAGCACGCCGACCGCGCCCGCGCCCTCCTGCTCGCGCAGCTGCGCGGCGAAGGCGTCCGCGGTGGCCGCCGGGCGCACCGTGATCGCGGCCTGCGGGGCGACCAGCCGCACGCCGAGCGCGCCCAGCAGATCGCCTTCCACCCTCGGCCACCCGGCCCTGACCTCACCGACCAGGATCTCCTTCGGCCCGGTCAGCACGACCGGCCCGTCCGGCCGCTCGGCCAGCAGCGCCGCCCCGCGCAGCGCGGCCGCGGCGGTGGCGGCCACCCCTCGGGCCGGCACCGAGCGCAGCCGGCGCGCGGAGACCCGGCCGCCGTCGCCGGTGGCGAACCAGCAGCTGGGCGGGCCGTCCAGGGTGGCGGTGATCCGCTCGCAGCGGTCCACCAGGTCCTCGCAGAAGTCCAGCAGCGCCGCGTTGACCACGTTGGTCGCCTCGCGCTCCACCAGGCCGAGCCCGCCCACCTCGTGCGAGAGGCAGACCCGCAGGTCGGGGAACTCCTCGGCGACCCGGCCCGCGATGGCCTGCTCGTGCTCGGCGCTGCCGGAGGCGCCGGTGGCGGTGACGGTGAGCGTGCGGATGCCCTCGGCGTAGGCGGCGGCGACCTTGGCCAGCGCGTCGTCGAGGTCCAGCGGGGCCATCTCCGCGCCGAAGATGTCGTGCCCGCCGGTGACCGTGGCCGACCAGGTGATCAGCGAGCGGATCAGCTCGAACGGGTGGCCGCACTGCCGGGGCGCGCGCGGCAGCACCCGGATCGCGCCCACCGGCTGCACTCCCGCGCCCCGCCGCAGCGCCCGCTCCAGCAGCGCGGAGACGTCCCAGGTGACCGAGTCGACGATGGAAGGCGAGGAGGCGGCCAGCCGCTTCAGCAGCGCGCTGAGCTGGCGTCCGCCCCGGCCCGCGACCGCTTCGGTCCCGGCGGCCAGCACCTGGCCCTCATGCGCGAGCGCACCGTGCGCACGGTTCACCCCGAGGCGGACTCCGATGCGCATTCCAGATCAGTACACCCGGAATGGGTGCGTTGTCGAATACCGGTCCTCAGTGGACGCCGTACACCGCTTGTGCGTGCTCAGCGCTGAGATGACCGTCCAGCACATCGGCTCGAACCGCTTCCGGCGCGCGTTTTCCCGGGTCACCGAATCCGCCGCCGCCACCGGTGACACAACGGACCACATCGCCCGCGCGTAAATGCAAACCGTTGCATTTCAACATTCGCTGTTCATCGGGCCGGCCCGGATTGATCGTCACCTCCGGCGGCGCCGCCGGAGCGCCGCCGAAGAGGCCCCAGGCCGGGGTGACCGAGCGCTCGAACCAGAGCGAGACCGTGCAGTCGGCGAGCACCACGTACTCGCGCAGCACCCCGTTGCCGCCCCGCCACTGGCCCGCGCCGCCGGAGTCCGGCCGGATCTCGTAGCGGGTGATCCGCAGCGGGAACCGGCTCTCCAGCACCTCCACCGGCATGTCCCGCAGCGAGCCGTTCACGTTGTTGATCAGCGCGCTTTCCCCGTCGCTGCCCCGCCAGCCGCCCCAGCCGCCGACGGTGGCCTCCTGGCTGACGTACTCGCGGCCGGTGCGCGGGTCGACGCCGGCGTACATCACGATCATCGAGTCGCCGTGGCTGGCCGCGGCCACCCGGTCCGGCAGCGCGGGGGCCAGCGCCCGCGCGACCAGGTCGATGAGCAGGCCGAGGTGGGAGAAGTACCACTGGCAGGCCGCCGGGGCCTGCGCGCCGAAGACCGAGCCCGGCCGGACCTGCACGGTCAGCGGCCGGAACGAGCCGCCGTTGCCCGGCACGTCCGGGCTGACCAGCAGCTTGTAGCCGACCCGGCAGGCGGAGACGGTCTGTGCCGCGCCGCAGTTGATCGGGCCCACGGTCTGGTCGGCGGAGTCGCGCACGTCGAAGTCGATGGTCTCGCCGGAGACGGTGACGGTGAGCCGGACCGGGACCGGGGTGGCCAGGTCGATGCCGTCGTTGTCCAGGAAGCCTTCCGCTTTGTACACGCCGTCCGGAATGGCCCTGATGACCTCGCGCTCCAGCCGTTCGGTCTGGGCGAAGATCTCGTCCCTGGCCGCGCGCACGGTGTCCAGGCCGAAGCGTTCGACGATCTCGGCCAGGCGGCGCTGGCCCATCTCGATGGTCGCGGTCATCGCGCGCAGGTCGCCGGAGGTGGGGTAGGGGAAGCGCACGTTGGTGGTGATGGTGTCCACCACGCCGTGCACCTCGGCGCCGCCGTCGAGCAGCTTCTGCGGGCCCAGCCGCAGGCCCTCCTGGAAGATGTTCACCGAGTCCATCGAGCCGCCGGGGTCCTTGGAGCCGACGTCGATCCAGTGCGCGCGGGTGGCGGTGAACCCGGCCAGCTCCGCGCCGACGAACACCGGGCCGAACAGGGTGACGTCGTTGAGGTGGGTGCCCGCCAGGTAGGAGTCGTTGAGGATCCACACATCGCCGGGCCGCCAGACCTCCCGGCCGAAGCGCTCCTCGGTGGCCCTGGTGCAGATCTCCAAGTTCCCCAAGAAAATCGGCAACCCGGCGGACTGGCCGAGCACCTGGTGCTCGTCGTCGAGCAGCGCGACCACGCAGTCCCCGCACTCGTAGATCACCGGGGTGTAGGCGGAGCGGATGAGGGTGGCGTTCATGTCCTCCGCGGCCGCCGCCAGGGCGTTGCGGATGATCTCCACGGTGACCGGGTCCACGGTCATGACTGGTCCTCCCTGCGCACCACGAGCGAGCCGAGCGAGTCCACGGACAGGGTGAATCCCGGTGGCACCACGGTGGTCGCGGTGTCCTCCAGCACGATCGCCGGTCCGGCCAGCCGGTGCCCAGGAGCCAGCCCGGCGCGTTGCAGGATCGGCGTCTGGTGCCAGCCGCCGTCGAAGAAGACCGGCCGATGCTGTTGCGGCGCAAGGGGTTCGGTGGCCTCGGCCAGCCGTTGCGGTGCGGCCCGGCCGAGGTCGCCGTGCACGGTGGTGCGCAGCGCGACGAACTCGATCGGCGCGCCGGGGTTGGCGTGGCCATAGCGGGCCTGGTGCACCTGGGCGAACCGGGCCGCGATGGTGTCCAGGAACTCCGGCGAGGCGGGTTCGTCCGCACTGAGCAGCGGCACGGTGAGGGTGTACTCCTGTGCCGCGTAACGGATGTCGGCCGCGTGCGAGCTGCGCCGGGCCGCCTCGGGCACCCGCTCGGTGGCCAGCCAGACCAGTCCGGTCTCCGCCATCGCGGTCAGCCGGGCGGACATGGCCGCGCCGTCCAGGTCGGCGTCCAGCCGGAAGTGCGGCTCCACCAGGTCGCGGCGGATCTCGGTCTGCAGCATGCCCCAGGCCGAGAACGCGCCGGGGAAGCGCGGCACCACCACCTCGCCGATGCCCAGCTCGCGGGCCAGGAACACCGCGTGCATCGGCCCGGCGCCGCCGAAGGCGACCAGGGTGAACTCGCGCGGCTCGATGCCACGGGACACCGTGATGGTGCGGATCGCCCCGGCCATGGTCGCGTTGGCCACCGCGCACACGCCCTCGGCCATCTCCGGTGTGCCCAGGTCGAACTCCGCGCCCAGCTTGGCGATCGCGGCCTCGGCCAGCTCCGGCCGCAGGGTCAGCCCGGCGGCGAAGGCGCCCGGCTCGATCCGGCCGAGCACCAGGTTGGCGTCGGTGACCGTGGGCTCCACGCCGCCGTTGCCGTAGCAAGCCGGTCCGGGCGCGGCACCCGCCGAGTGCGGGCCGACCCGCAGGCCACCCGCCTCGGTCCAGGCCACCGAGCCGCCGCCCGCGCCCACGGTGTGGATGTCCACCGCGCTGAGCAGCATCGGCAGCCCGTCCAGCTTGATCTCCGGGGTGATATCCGGTTCGCCATCGATGACCAGCGAGACGTCGAAGGAGGTGCCGCCCATGTCGATGTAGATCAGGTTGTCCCGGCCCAGCGCCTTGGCCAGCGCGACCCCGCCCATGGTGCCGCCGACCGGGCCGGAGAGCAGGGTCTGCAGCGGGCGCTCGCGGGCGGACTCGGCGGAGATGATGCCGCCAGAGGACTGCATCACGTGCAGCGGCGCGGGCACGCCCTGGTCGGCCAGGTCGCGGGTGAGGCCGCCGAGGTAGTCGCGCACCACCGGGCCGATGTAGGCCTCCACCACCGCGGAGGAGGTGCGCTCGTACTCCCGCCACTCGTTCGCGCACTGGTGGGACAGCGAGAGGGCGAAGTCCGCGCCCAGCTCCGCCCGCAGGATCTCCGCCGCGCGCAGCTCGTGCGCCGGGTTGGCGTAGCTGAACAGGAAGGACACCGCGATCGCGCCGAAGCCCTCCGCGCGCGCCCTGGCCGCGGCCGCGCGCACCGCCTGCTCGTCCAGTGGGGTCAGCTCCGCGCCGGCCTGGTCGATCCGGCCGGGCACGCCGACGATGTCCCGCCGGGGGACCAGGGGCTCGGGTTTGCGGTACTGGAGGTCGTACATACGGAACCGGGGACCGCGCGCGATGTGGTAGACGTCGGCCGCGCCGGCACTCGCCAGCAACATCACCCGAATGCCGCGGCGCTGCAGGAGGGCGTTGAGTCCCTGGGTGGTGCCGTGCACCAGGAAGTCGATCCCGGACAGCGGATCGACCACCGCCCCCAGCGCGTCCAGCACCCCCGTGGCCAGGTCACCAGGGGTGGTCGGGCGCTTGCCGACCCGGTACCCCCCGGTCTGCTCGTCGTAGGCGACTACGTCGGTGAACGTGCCGCCGATGTCCATGGAGACCCGGAGACGACCCATGGCGCTGACCATAGTGAGAGCGCGTTCTCCGACGCTGTGCACTTGGACCAGGCAGAGGTGGCCGGGCAGTGCAGGCTGCATATGCGGGAATAGGAGAGGCTGATCGGCGCAAACATCCCATGACTAGCGGAGCGCACAGTCTCGACCACTCCAGGTGTGCTCGGTGCCCAATCCGGGTCTCCCGCCGTTTCCCTACAGTTCGGCCAGTGTGCAGGCGCCTCGTCGCGAGGCAGGAGGAGGTCGGACCGCCATGACCACCCTGGAGGACGTTCCCGCGCCGAGTGTCGACTTCCAGGCGTGCCGGATCCTGTGCCTCGACCTGCCCTCTGACGTGCCACCGGCCAGAGTGGTGCACGAGCTCGACGGCGTGGCCCACCCGGTCGAGCCGTCCCGGCTGCTCGCGGTCGGCCACGCGCTCTGGTCGAGCTGGCTGAACAACCCGCACCACGAGCGGCCGGACGTGCTGCTCGGCTTCGACACCAGCGGCATCGTGCCCACGCTCGCGGTGGCGATGGCCTCCGGGCTGCCGTACCACCTGGCCTGGAAGCTGGACACCGAACGCCACGGCGTGCCGCGCAGGCGCAGCGCGGAGATCTTCACCTACGGCAGGCTGCAGGGCCGCCGGGTGCTGGTGGTGGACTCCGCGCTGACCCACTGCCACGCGATCGGCAGTCTCATCTCGGTGCTGCGGGACGAGGCCGCGGACGTGGTCGGCGTCGCCGCGCTCACCGAGGACGCGGACAACCGCAGCCGCCAGCACATCGAGTCGACGGGCGTGCCCCTGGTCTCGCTGACCAGGATGCGCTGAGGCGCGCGCGTTCAGAACCGTGAATCGTTGACAGTCTTTTCCTTGTCCCGTCAGCATGTAAGCGCTTACTCAGGGTCCGCCGCCACCCCCTGACGACGGAGACTGAGGAGAACACCGTGACTGACGCACGCGAATGTGGCCGTCGCACCGCGCTGTCCCTGCTCGGCGGCGCCGCCGCGGCCCTCGCCCTGCCCGGCGCGAGCGCGTTGGCCGCCCCGCTGGCCTGGCAGCAGCGCTGGGCCCCGGTGCCCAGCCGGGACGGGCTTGGCGCCTTCGAGGGCGTGGAGGACGACCGGGCCGGCTCGCACCCCGGCACCAAGCACATCTACCCGCAGGGCGACACTTACCGCTTCGACATGCACAAGCGGGACCGGGACACCGCCACCGACCGGCAGCGCAACGAGGTCCGCGGCATGCGCAGCGGCGGCGCGAACGTGGACCTGTTCCAGGGCCAGACCTGGCGGTTCACCTACTCGATGTTCATCCCGGGCTCGCTGAAGGCCACCACCAGCTTCACGCACATCATGCAGACGAAGATGCCCGGCCTGGGTTCCGCGCCGGTGACGGTGATGTCGTTGCGGCGCAAGGGCAGCCGCTCGACCATCGAGTTCAAGGTGTGGCAGGGCGACGTGACGGTCGGCGATGTGGACCTGGCTCCGTTGCAGAACAAGTGGATCGACACCGAGGTGGAGATCAAGTTGGGCGACGGCGACGGCTCGGTGCGCTGGGTGGTGCGCGAGGGCGGCCGGACCGTGCTCGACGCCCGGAAGTCCAATGTGGACACCTGGCTGGGGGACCGGCTGCGGCCCAAGTGGGGCATCTACCGCTCGCTGAGCGACTCGGCGAACATCAACGACACCCACCTGCTGCTACGCGACCTCAAGGCCTACCAACAGGTCTGAGGTAGACGTCCGGGTGCGGACCCTCGCCGGAGCCGAGCTTGGCGTGCGAGGCGAAGGCGAGGGTCCGCCCGTCCGCGCTCAGCGCCGGGGTGAGGGAGAAGTCCCCGGCCTGCTTTCCGTTGGCGCGCAGGCTGATCCGGGTCAGCGTGCCGGTGCGCAGGTCCTTGTGGAAGACGTCGTCGACGTTGTTGGTGTCGCCGGGCACCAGGTTCGCCGCGATCGAGGCGAAGGCCAGGTGACGGCCGTCCGCGCTGATCGTCGGCTGGTAGGGCTGGGCGTCCGCGGCCCGCCCGTCGCTGCCGGTGTTCACCCGGCGGATCTCCCCGGTGCGCAGGGTTTTCACGAAGATGTCCGGGGTGTCCTCGGTGTCACCGGGCACCAGGTTGTCGCCCCAGGCCACGAAGAACACCTGGCCGCCGTCGGCGGTGATCGCGGGCATCAGCGTGTAGGAGCTGCTCTGCCCGCCGGTGGCGGTGGTGTTCGCCCTGGTGACCGCGCCGGTGACCCGGTCCTTGACGAACATGTCCACGCTGCCGTTGCTGTCCCCTGGCACCAGGTTGGTCGCGGCGGAGGGGAAGACCACGTAGCGGCCGTCCGCGCTGACCGCGGTGCCGTGGTGCACCTGCTTGTCGCCCTGCGCGCCGCCGGCGGCCACGCTGACCCGCTCGATCCGGCCGGTGCGCAGGTCCCGCACGAACACGTCGTCCACGCCGTTGGTGTCGCCCGGCACCAGGTTGGTCGCGGCCGAGCGGAACACCACGAACCGGCCGTCCGCGCTGATCGAGGGCGCGCCGGAGGACTCCCGGTCGCCGCCGGTGCTCACCCCGGTGCTGCGGCCGGTGCGGCGGTCGGTGACCACCACGTCCGGCAGGCCGTTGAGGTCACCGGGCACCAGGTCGGAGGCCTCGGTCAGGTAGGCGACCAGCCTGCCGTCCGCGCTGATCGCCGGTGCGTCGTAGGCGGCACCGTCGCCGCCGCTGACCAGCGAGGTGAGCCCGGTCCAGGTGTCGCGCACGAAGATGTCCCCGTGCCCGTTCCGGTCCTGCGGCACCAGGTTCGCCGCGGTGGCGGCGAAGGCGACGAACCGGCCGTCCGCGCTCACCGCGGGCGTGCCGGAGGGGCCGTTGGCCGGGCCGCCGTGCCAGGCGCGGCTGACCACCTGGGCCGGTGTGGCGGCAGCGGCTGAGCTGGGCAGAAGGGCAGCCGCGGCGGCGATGGCGAGCACGACTGCGGTTCGAGCGGTCACCCTGCCATGCGACCATCCCGGCCCACCCGCGCGACAGGGCCGGTCGGCCGAATTGGAAAGCGTTTACATTCACTGGAGAGGCTGGCGTGTCCCAGCCGGACCTGGTCATACTCACCCATCCCGGAGGCTGGGGAGGCCTCGATGGCAATGATGCGACTGACGGCGTACGAACGGGCCGACCGCGAGGACTGCCTGCGGCTGTTCGACAGCAACGTGCCGCTCTACTTCGCCGCCACCGAACGGCGCGAGTTCGCCCAGTTCCTGGACAAGCTGCCAGGGGTCTACCTGGTCGGCCGGATCAACGGCGCGCTGGTGGCCGCCGGCGGGCACGCGCCTGACCTGGCCCAGCCGGGCGTGTGGACGCTGTGCTGGGGCATGGTCGAGCGGCGCAGGCACCGGCAGGGCCTCGGCCGGGCGCTGCTGGAGGCCAGGCTGCGGATGATCGCGGCCGACCCGGACGCGGTCGCGGTCACGCTGAGCACCAGCCAGCACAGCACCGGCTTCTTCGAGCACCTGGGCTTCCGGGTGGCCAAGATCGTGCCGCAGGGCTTCGCCGAGCACATCGACCAGTACGACCTGCGGCTGGACCGGGCGGAGCTGATCGCCCGCTTCGGCTGAGCGAATCCCGGTAGCGTGCGGACATGGCGGAGATCCTCGCGGAGGGCGTCGGCGTCCGGGTCGCGGAGCGGTGGTTGTTCCGGGAGCTGGACCTGAGCGTGGCCGCCGGCGAGTGCGTGGCGCTGACCGGCGCGAACGGCATCGGCAAGTCGACCCTGCTGCGCTGCGTGTACGGCGTCCAGCCGGTCAGCGAGGGCCGGGTGCTGGTGGCCGGGGAGGTGCCGGATGAGACCTCGGTGGAGTTCCGCCGCGCGGTCTCGGTGAAGCTGGACGACTCCGAGCTGTTCGCCGAGCTCAGCCCGCGTCAGCACATCGACCTGCTGCTCGGCTCCTTCGGCCGCCCGGCCAGCGCCGAGGACGTGCAGGAGCTGCTGGCGTACGCCGGGCTCGGGATCTGCGCGGACGTGGCCGCGGCGGCGCTGAGCGCGGGGCAGCGGCAGCGGTTGCTGCTGCTCGGCGCGATCGCCCGGCCGCACGAGGTGCTGCTGCTGGACGAGCCGGAGCGGGCGCTGGACGCCCAGGCCCGGCAGTGGGTGGCCGAGCTGGTCGGGCAGTGCACCGCGGAGGGCGTCGCGGTGGTGGTGGCCACGCACGATCCGGCCCTGCGGACAGCCATCGCGGACCGCGTGGTGGAGCTGACGTGACCCGGCTGCTCACCCGCCTGTGGCCGGACGAGCGCGCGCTGGGCGTGCTGTTCGCGGTGGCGCTGCTGGTCTACCCGTTCTTCGACCTGGCCGACGTCCGGCTCACCCTGGGCGTGCGCACCGGCCCGGCCGCCGAGCCCGCGGTGCTGGCCGTGCTGTGCCTGGCCGCCGCGCTGGCCTGGCGCTCGCTGAGCAGGCGCGGCTTCCAGTGGGTCAGCCCGGCCCAGCTCACCTGGTCCGACTTCGGGCCGGGCGGCCGGGTGCGCACCCTGGGCCGCCGACTGTGGGCGGCCTGGGCGGCCCGGCTGGGCGGGCTGAGCTACCTGTGGGGGCTGCTCGCCCTGGTCGGCGGCCTGTCCGTGCCGGCCACTCTCGCGGGCACCGCGGTGCTGCTGAGCAGCGCGGGGCTGGCCGCGGTGCTCCTCTGGCGGCTGCCCACCGAGCTGACCGGCGCGGTGGAGCTGGCGCTGCCCGCGGTGCTGGCCGCGCTGGCCGTGGTCGCGCTGTACGGCCTGCTCACCCCGGTGCTGCTGGCGGCGGTGGCCGGGCTGTTCAGCACGCTGGCCGGGGCCGCGCTGATCGGCGCGAGACCCGCGGCCGGGCGGCTGGGCCGGGCCGTGCTGGTCGACCGCTGGGCGAACCGGGTCGTCCGCGGCACCGCCACCCGCTTCCTGGACGTGCTGATGCTGCTGCCGGTCGGCGAACCGGTGTCCCGGCGGATCACCCTGCGCCGTCCGGTGCTGCTGCGCCTTGAGCTGCTCCGCCTGCTCGCCCGCCGCCGGTTCGCGGTGCCCGCGCTGCTGGTCGCCGGCCTGGTCGCGGCCGGGGCGGCCTGGGGCCTTCCGCCGGTGTGGCTGTTCGGCCTCGGCGGCTACTTCGCGGTGCTGCCGTTCACCGGCGGCCTCGGCGAGCTGTACCGCAGCGCGGGCCTGCGCCGCTGGCTCGGCTTCGACCTGAAGGTCATCTGGCGCACCTGGGCCCTGCTGCTGACCACGCTGGTCACCCTGTGGACCGGTGTCGCGCTGCTGCTGGCCCCCGCCGCCTTCACCCCGGCCCTGCTGCTGCTGGTCCCGCTGGTCGCGCTCGCCGTGCTGCGCACCGTGGCCAGGGACAACGCCAGCTACGACACCAGCACCGCCACCATCGAGCTCGGCGGTGCCCCGATCCCGGTGGCCTACCTGGCCAACACCTTCCGCGGGTTCCTGCTGCTGCTGTTCGGGCTGGTGCTGCTCGGCTAACGGGCCTTGTCCAGCTCGGTCGCGGCCGCGGTGGCCACGGTCAGCGCCGACTGCCTGGCCTGTTCCTCCGGCAGCGGCACGGAGTTCCCGGCGGCGTCCAGGTCGACGCCGCCGAGCGAGACCGAGACCGACACGTTCGCCTTGCGGAACTCCACCTTCTCCGCGCCGTTGGCGAACTTCCGGTACGCCTCATCGCCAAGGCCTGGCACCGATCCGCCGTCGCCGACCCCCAACGAGGTGCGCATCGACTGGAAGGTGCGCGCCGCCAGCTCGGTGCCGGTCAGCTGGTCCTGACCGGCGGGCGTGCCGTAGTAGGTGGCGCTGACCGACAGGCTGCGCTGGTAGGGCTGGCCGCGGGCGGCCTCGGCCGCGGTGAACGACCAGTCGCAGGAGTTGCTCTTGCCCGGCACGCCGATGCCCGGCTTGCCGGTCGCGCCGCTGACCACCGAGGCCGCCACCGGTCCGGGAACCAGGGCGCAGGCATCCGGCGCCGCGCCGAACCGGTCGGCTGGCTGGCCGCCCCCGCACCCGGCCAGCAGCACCAGCACCAGCGGCACCGCCCACGCGGCCCTCATGCCGGCCTCGGGCGGACTTCCCAGCCGCCGGTGTCGGTGGCTGAGCTGGGGATCTCGCTGGGCACCTTGAGCTCAGCGGCCTTCTGGCGGAGGTCGACACCGGTTTTCTGGTACTCCTGGGTCAGCATGGCCGCCGAGGTGAGCAGGTCGCTCACGTTGCGCACGAAGTCCGCGATCGCGCTGGTGACCGCCTCGGCCACACCGAGGAAGAACTCCTTGATGCCGGCGATGATCCCGCCGGTCAGCTGGATGATGATGGCCGCGCACTCCAGCAGGAAGCGGACGCCCTCGCAGTAGACCTTGGTCATGGTCTCCTGCGAGCCCTGCAGCAGGTCGGCCATCTCGGCCATGACCTTGGTGGCGGCCTCGAAGACCTTCTCCAGGTGGTTGACGTAGATCTCGAAGGAGTCGTAGGCCGAGCCGGACCAGTAGGCCTTGAGGTTGGACCGGCAGCTGGTGATGTTGTCCAGGGCCTTGTCGATCATGACCTTGGCCTCCGGGTCCCAGTCCAGCGCGTGGCTGCTGACCACCTCGGGATGGCCGAACCAGTCGCGGATGGTGTCCACCAGCTTGGCCACCGCGGCCTGGCCGACCTTCGCGCCGTACTCCCTGACCCGGGCCGCCTCGGCCTCCGGGAAAACCGGCAGAGTCATCGCCGCCCCTACCTGATCTCGTAGCCGAACTTGCGGTAGAACTTCGCGTCCTTGCTCTCGTACTCGTTCGCCACCTGGCCGAGTCCTTTGCCCGCCTCGTCCAAGGCGATGAACCCTTCCTTGAGCGTTTTCAGCACATCTACCAGCGCCAGGTTGTAGTTCTCCGGCACTCTCGCCTGGTTGCCCAGCAAACCGAGGTCATCCGATGCGAGCACTTTTCCGTGCAGCTTTTTGTACGCGTTGTCCCAGGAGTCCGCGGCGTCCAGCAGGAACTTCACGTTGGCCCGCAGCGCGGCGGGCACCACCTTGTAGCTGGTCATCCGAGCACCTCCTCCCGCCGGGCCCTGGCCTTGTCCTCGGCCGCCCGCACCGCGGCCACCACGGCCCGGCCCAGCGCCCTGCCGTTGGTGTAGGCGAGCCCTTCGGGGTCGAGCTCGACCGACTGGAGCCCGCCGAGCGCGTTCACCACCACCCGGCCGAGCTGGTTGCCGATGTCCTGGCTGACCAGGGTGCTGGTCGCGGTGGCCGCCCAGGCCTTGACCTGCGCCAGCCGACGTTCCGCCGCGGCCAGGTCGTCCTGGATCTCGCGCAGTGACCGCACCGCTCAGCCCTCGAAGGCGGGCAGCAGCTCGGCCAGCGCGGCCTGGTTCTCCGCCGCGGCCAGCGCCCGCGCCTCGCTGATCGCCGTGACGATCACCGGGCCGAGCCGCCGCGGATGGGCCGAGCGCAGGGCGCGGTCGTCGATGTCCAGCTCCACCAGCTCGCCGACGCCGTTCACCACCGCCGTCACCGAACCATCCGGTGCGGCCGCGCGGTGCCGGTGGCCTGCCGCCTCGGCGCGCGCGGCGGCGAGCCGTTGCCGGGTCTGTTCGAGCTCGCGCTCCACCGCGCTGAACCCGCCAAGGTCAATTTCGTCCATAGGTGCCCCCCGTATTGATCTAATGGCACCCTATCGATGCGCGCGCGGGGGAGCTTCGCGATCATCGTGAATACACACGAAAGGACCGCGAATTAGCCTAGTTATTCAGTTGGCCATTTGCCAATTGATATTGAATTTTTCCCTAATTCCAGGAGGGTAGCCACACTTCGGCCTGCCAGCGCCAGGGGGTCACCGAGTCGCCGTTGAGGATGGGCCACAGCCAGATGAAGTTGGCGATCACCAGGCCCACGTACAGCGCCACCACCAGCAGCCCGGTCTTGCGCCGTTCCGCCCCGGCATCCGCCCTGCCCAGCACCTCGCCCAGGATCAGCACCAGTCCCAGCACCATGAACGGGGCCATCGGGGTGGCGTAGAAGTAGTACATCTGGCGGTCCAGGTTGCTGAACCAGGGCAGCCAGCCCGCGCCGTAACCGACCAGCACGGCGGCGTAGCGCCAGTCCAGCTTGCCGAAGGCCCGCCAGACCGCCCAGCCCAGCATCGGGAAGGCCAGCCACCACATGGCCGGGGTGCCGATCAGCTTCACGCCGGCCATGCAGTCGGTGCGGCCGCAGCCGGGCACCACGCCGTTGGACTCCAAGTAGTAGAGCATCGGCTTCAGGCCCATCGGCCAGGCCCAGGGCTTGGACTCGTACGGGTGCTTGTCGGTGGGGCTGAGGTTGTTGTGGAAGGTCAGCACCTCGTTGTTGTTGTACAGCAGCGCGCGCAGCGCGTCCGGGATGAAGCCCCAGGTCCCGCCCTCGGGCAGGGCGCTGCCGACCAGGTGCCGGTCCACCCCGGTCTCGCTGGCGAACCAGGCCCACCAGGTGCCGAAGTAGACCAGCACCGGCAGCACGGCCAGCGAGGCGAAGGCCGGGAACAGGTCCCGCGCGATGGTGCCCCGCCATGGCCGCCGCACCCCGGCCGCGCGGCGGGCGGTGACGTCCCAGAACACGCACAGCGCGGCGAAGGCGGCCACGAAGAACAGCGCCGACCACTTCACCCCGACGCCCAGCCCGAGCAGCACCCCGCCGGCAAAGCGCCACCAGCGGAAACCCAGCCGCGGCCCGTAGTCGCTGACGCCCGCCCAGCCCTCGCGGACCGCCACCGCCAGCCGGTTGCGCACGATGTCCCGGTCCACCAGCAGCGCGCCGAACCCGGCCACCACGAACAGGGTCAGGAAGATGTCCAGCATGCCGACCCTGGAGCCGACGTGGCTGACCCCGTCGGCGATCAGCAGCACCCCGGCCAGCGCGCCCAGCAGGGTGGAGCGGGTCAGCCGCCGGGCGATCCGCACGATCAGGATCACGCACACCGTGCCCGCCACCGCCGCGGTGAACCGCCAGCCGAGGCCGTTGTAGCCGAAGAGCCACTCGCCGATCGCGATCAGCTGCTTGCCCAGCGGCGGGTGCACGATCAGCCGGAAGCCGGGGTTGTCCTCGTAGCCGCCGTTGTGCAGCACCTGCCAGGCCTGCGGCACGTAGTGCTTCTCGTCGAAGATCGGCGTGCCCTTGTCGGTGGGGTGCGCCAGGTTCCAGAACCGCACCAGCCCGGCGATCACCGCCAGCGACAGGGTCACCAGCCAGCCGCGCAGCCGGTCGCTGGGCATCGGCGGGCCGAGCCGCTCGGCCGGGTCGCGCAGCACCGCCCCACCAGGCGGTTCAGGCGGCGGCGCCTGTTCGGCTGCCAGCCAGCCCTCGTCGGTCGGACGGCCGGCGGCGGGCGGCACCAGAACACTCACGCTGCCGATCGTAGGGTGAGCCGCATGAACGCCCCACCCGGATCGGGTCGATTGGTGCTCGCGGCCACGCCGCTCGGCGAGATCGGCGACGCCTCACCACGCCTGTCCGAGGCCCTGCGCAGCGCCGATGTCATCGCCGCCGAGGACACTCGCCGCCTGCGCAACCTGTGCGCCGCGCTCGGCGTCGAGCCCGCCGGACGGGTGGTGAGCTTCTACGACCAGAACGAGGTGGGCCGCCTGCCGGGCCTGGTCGAGGCGGTCCGCGGCGGCGAGCAGGTCGTGCTGGTCACCGACGCGGGCATGCCCAGCGTCTCCGACCCCGGCTACCGGCTGGTCGCCGCCTGTGTGGCCGAGGACCTGCCGGTGACCTGCCTGCCGGGGCCCTCGGCGGTGACCACCGCGCTGGCCGTCTCCGGACTGCCCTGCGAGCGGTTCTGCTTCGAGGGCTTCCCGCCGCGCAAGTCCGGCGAGCGGCGGCGCTGGTTCACCCAGCTGGCCAGCGAGCAGCGCACCGCGGTCTTCTTCGAGGCCCCGCACCGGCTGGCGGCCTGCCTGGCCGACGCGGCCGAGGTGCTCGGCGGCGACCGGCTGGCCGCGGTCTGCCGCGAGCTGACCAAGACCTACGAGGAGATCCGCCGCGGCAGCCTGGCCGAGCTGGCCGAGTGGGCGGCCGAGGGGGTGCGCGGGGAGATCACCGTGGTGCTCGCCGGGGTCTCCGCCGACCAGGACGAGGTCGAGGTGACCGCGCTGGTGGAGGTGGTGGAGGAGCGGGTGCGCGGCGGCGCGCGCCTCAAGGACGCCACCGCCGCGGTCGCCGCCAGCACCGGGGTCAGCCGCAAGGCCCTCTACGACGCGGTGCTGCTGGCCAGGAAGTCCTGATCAGCCCAGGCAGACCTTGCGCACGTTGTCCAGGTTCTTCACCGTCTGCTTGGCCCAGTCGGCCAGGTTGACCACCCCGTCCACCTTCTCCTTGGCCAGCGAGGTGTAGTGGTCGGCCACCGTGGTCAGCGCGCCCTTGACGTCGGCCTCGGCCACGTTCTTGGTCAGGTCGATCAGCCGGTCGGCCTTCTCCTTGGCCTCGTTCCTGGTCTGCTGCGGGTCCTCCGGGTTCGGCTGCAGCGAGGCCAGGCTGATCGCCTCGGTGCAGACCTTGGCCTTGTCCGCGAACGCGCTCGCCTGCTGGCAGGCGCCGAGCAGGGCGATCGCGGGCACCGCGGTGAGCAGGAGCAGAGCCAGCCGAGGTGACCTGCGCATCGGAACCCCTCCAGTGATCAACGTGTGAGTGTGCCGCCCAGGCTAGGGAGATCGGCGGTCACCGTGCGTCGGTCCCGGGATGGACGCCGATCTCCTCCGCTGGGTGGACAACCCCGCCCGCGTACAGCCGTCGGATCACGTCGTCGATGGAGGGCTCGACCACCGAGATGTCGTGCACCGCGGCCCGTTCGGCCACCGCGGCGATCAGCGCGGCCGCGGTGATCCGGTCCCGCTGGAACACCAGGTGGTGCCGCCTGCCCTCGTTCTCCACCCTGGTCTGGGTCACCCCCGGCAGCCCGGTCAGCGGTTCGGCGGGCTGCTCCAGGTCGACCACCAGGGTGCGCTCGCCGACCGCCTCGGTGCGCAGGGTGGCCAGCGGCCCGTCGGCCAGCACCCGGCCGCGGTCGATGACCAGCAGCCTGCGGCAGAGCCGCTCGATGTCGTCCAGGTCGTGCGTGGTGAGCAGCAGGGTGACGCCGCGGGTGGCGTTGAGCTCGGCCAGGAACTCGCGCAGCCGCTCCTTGGACTCCAGGTCCAGCCCGATGGTCGGCTCGTCCAGCACCAGCAGCTCCGGCGCGTGCAGCAGCGCCGCGGTGACCTCCCCGCGCATCCGCTGCCCGAGCGAGAGCTGCCGCACCGGGGTGCGCAGGAAGTCACCCATGCTGAGCAGCTCCACGCACTCGGCCAGCCGGGCCGCGTGCTCGGCGGCAGGCACCCGGTAGATGTCGCGGAGCAGCGCGAAGCTGTCCGCCAGCGGCAGGTCCCACCACAGCTGGCTGCGCTGGCCGAAGACCACGCCGATCCGCGCGGCCAGCTCCACCCGCCGCCGGGACGGGTCCAGCCCGCAGGTGCGCACCCGGCCGCCGGTCGGGGTGAGGATGCCGGTGAGCATCTTGATCGTGGTGGACTTGCCCGCCCCGTTGGGACCCACGTAGCCCACTGCCTCGCCGCGGGCCACGGTGAAGGACACCGCGTCCACCGCGGTCACCTCCCGGCGCTCGCTGCGGAACCGGCTCAGCTTGTGGCGCACCGAGAAGGTGCGGGTCAGCGACTCGGCTGCCAGGTGCGGGGTCATGATCCAGTCCCTCGGTAGTGTCTGACCGCGGCCCGCCACACCAGCGCGGCCAGCCCCAGCGCCAGCGCGGCCACCACCGGGCTGATCCAGCCCAGGAAGGCAGGCGTGCCAAGGGGATCGGGCTTGCCGAGCAGGGCGAGCGCGGGGAAGTAGGCGATGAAGGCGGCCGGGATGACGAAGGCCAGCGCGGTGCGCAGCCAGGCCGGGTAGATGGTGATCGGGTACGAGGCGAGGAAGTGCCCGCCGTAGGTGAGGCCGTTGGTCAGCTCCGCGCCCTCGATCAGCCAGAAGCACACCGAGGCCGCCATCACCCACACCGCGCTCATCAGCACCGCGCCCGCGATCGGCGAGACCACCAGCAGCAGCGCGGTGTGCCAGCCCCACTGAATGTCCACTGTGGACACCACATAGGCCAGGATGCCGATGCCGAGGCAGATCCGGCCCAGCCGCCGGAGCTGGAAGTCCGAGACCATCAGCTGGCCGAGGCTGCCCAGCGGCCGGATCAGCAGCGAGTCGAACTTCCCGGTGCGCAGGTACTGCGGCAGCCGGTCCAGCTGGCCAACGGCCAGGTCGGCCAGGCCGAAGGAGGTGCTGGCCAGCGCGTACATCAGCAGCACCTCCTCCCGGCTGAACCCGCCGAGGTCGGTGACCCTGGAGAAGATCGCCAGGATCGCCACCAGCTCGGTGGCCTGGGCCGCCGCGTCGCCGACGCAGGTCATCAGGAAGGAGACCCGGTAGGTCAGCTGGGAGCGGATCTGCGCGCCGATCAGCCTGCGGTACACCCCGAAGCTAGCCACCCTGCACCACCACCTTGCGCACCGCGCCGCGCAGGGCCAGCCGCCCGCCGAGGTAGAGGATGCCGAGCCAGACCGCCTGGTGGGCCAGCGGCGCCAGCGGCGGGCCCGCCTCGGTGAACACGTCGATCGGGGCCTGCACCAGCGCGGGGAACGGGGTCAGCCAGAGCACGGTCTGCAGCCAGTCCGGGAAGAAGGGCAGCGGCACGATCAGCCCGCCGAGGATGCCGGCGGACATGCCGTAGAGGGAGACCGGGCCCCGGTTGTCCAGCAGCCAGAACGCGCTGAGCCCCAGTAGGAACCGGGCGCCGAAGCTGACCGCCACGCTCAGCCCGAGGCTCAGCGCGAACAGCGGCCAGGTCAGGCCGTGCGCTGGCCACAGGAACGGGAAGAACAGCGCGCCGAAGACCACCGGCGGCAGGAACCGGGTGAGGAAGGCGTACCCGGCCCGGCCGAGGTCCTCGGCGAGCAGGACCAGCTGCAGGTTCCACGGCCGGGACAGGTCCACCACGACGTCACCGGTGCGCACCCGCTCGCCGATCTCGTGGCCGCCCCACAGCACGACCGTGGCCAGCATGCCCTGGCCGAACCACACGTAGGTGGAGGAGCGGGCCGCGTCGTACCCGGCGACCTCGCGCCGCCCGTCGAGCATGGCGAAGAGCACGGAGACCCGGAGCAGCCCGAAGACCAGGTTGGTGCCCAGGCCGGCCAGGGTGGCCCCGCGGTAGGAGGAGTAACGACGGAAGCCCGCGCCGATCATGCGCGCGTAGAGGGCGGCCGGAGAGCGCACGTCAGTCCACGCTACGGCGCGGGTCAACCGGATTTACGGGATCAGCACGATCTTGCCGACGCCCCGGCCGGTGATCATCTTCTTCAGTGCGGCCGCCGCCTCCACCAGCGGCAGCTGCTCGGCGATCGGCACCTCCAGCTGACCGCTGCGGACCAGCTCGAACACCGCGACCAGGGTCGCCCTGGCCTTCATGTCCGGCCGGATGCCGTAGAAGCTCGCCCGCCGCCCGTTGGCCGCGCCAAGCAGGCCGCGCAGCCGGTAGCCGAGGACGCGGCCGACCAGCGGCAGGTACGGCAGGAACCGGTTGCCGGGCCGGTCGTAGGTGCTCGCGGAGCCGTAGCCGACGACGATCCCGTTGCGCGCCAACAGGTTCCAGCTCCGCGCGTAGCTGTCCGCGCCCAGGTGGTCGAACACCGCGTCCACCCCGCCCGGCGCCAGCTCGCGCACCCGCGCGACCACGTCGCCGCGGTAGTCGATCGGCTCGGCGCCCAGCTCGCGCACGGCCGGGTGCTTGGCCGCCGAGGCGGTGCCCAGCACCCTGGCGCCCGCGTTGAGCGCGAGCTGGACCAGCAGCGTGCCCACCCCGCCGCTGGCGCCGTGCACCAGCACGGTCTGCCCGGCGCTGATCTTGGCCACCTGGTGCGCCAGCTGGTACGCGGTGATCCCGTTGAGCACCACGGCCGCCGCGACCGGGCCGGCGATCTCCTCCGGCACCGGCACCAGCGACTTGGCAGGCACCTCGGCGAAGCTGCGCCAGCCGCCGGTGACGGTCAGCGCGGCCACCCGCCTGCCCACCAGCTGCGCGGGCACGCCGTCGCCGACCTGGCGCACCTTGCCGACGAGCTCGTAGCCCGGGGTGAATGGGAACTTGGGCTGCGCGGGGTAGGTGCCGTGCAGCATGTGCACGTCCGCGAAGGCCACCCCGCTGGCCTCCACCTCGATCAGCGCCGATCCGGCCGCCGGGGCCGCCGCGATGCGTTCCCGCACCTCAACCGGCCCGCCCTTGGCGGTCACCACGATCTCGCGAACCCGTGTCACCGGCACTCCTCCCAGTCACGAACCTCCAGCCTGCCACCCCGCGGCAAACGTGGGCGTTTCCGGGTCAGCCCGCCGCGACGGGCGGCACCGAGGACCAGCCGCCGGGCAGCAGGTCCCAGTCCAGCCAGGGCACCGCGCCGGCCCGCTGCAACGCGGCCGCGGACAGCCACACCGCGGCGATGGTCAGCGCGGGCAGGATCAGGCTCAGCTCGACCTTGCCGCCGGTCTTCATCCGCAGGATCTTCGGCGGCGCCACCGGGAACCACAGCTTGCCCATGATCGGCACCGGCCACAGCATCGGACAGCCCTGTTCGGTGATCGCGTCCCCGATGTAGTGCGCCACGCAGCCCGCGATCACCGCGATGCCCAGCGCGGGGGCCTGTTCCGGCCCGGTCTGCGCCCAGGACCAGCACAGGATGGTCAGCAGCGCCGAGGAGCCGCTGATCGCCCAGGCGTCCCGCTTCGGGCACCACTTGTGCATCAGCCCGCGCACGGCCAGGCCGCAGAAGAAGAACAGCAGGATGGGCAGCGCCCAGCGGTTGGTCGCCTGCACCACCGCGGTGGTGCCGATACCGGCCAGTAGCGCGAAGACCACGGTGTGGGTCAGGCCGCGGTGCCCGCCGTCCCGGTTCGAGTCCTTCTTCGTCCGGGTTCCCCGGTACACGGCGTGACTGACCGTGTTGATCGCCTTGGACGCGGCCTTGCTGATCGGCCCGAAGGTGCGGGACACGGTGGAGCCCGGGTGGTCCAGGTCCGGCAACAGCGCTGCTCCGGAGGCCATGATGGCCCCGACCACCACGGTCTGCGGGGTGAAGTGGCCGAGGTCGTAGGCGCCGAAGCCGACCACCACCGCCCCCCAGGCCGCGGTCCCACTGATCGCATGCGTCGGCCCCGTCGACATCGTCCCCCCAGCTTGTTTCACCCGATCCAGCGAGGGAAACCTATCGGCCGGCACCGACAGCGGGTGTGACGGTGTTCCCTTTTCCCGAGGCCCGAAAGCGACTACCCCCCGCTTACCAGTACGCTCGTCTTGCTTGCACCGTCGCGAGAGGAGAGCCCGTCGTATGGGCAAGATCAAGGTTCACGGGACCGTCGTCGAGCTCGATGGCGACGAGATGACCCGCATCATCTGGCAGTTCATCAAGGACAAGCTGATTCACCCGTATCTCGACGTCAACCTCGAGTACTACGACCTCGGCATCGAGCACCGCGACGCCACCGACGACCAGGTGACGATCGACTCGGCCAACGCCATCAAGAAGCACGGCGTCGGCGTGAAGTGCGCGACCATCACCCCCGATGAGGCCCGCGTCGAGGAGTTCGGCCTGAAGAAGATGTGGCGGAGCCCGAACGGGACCATCCGCAACATCCTCGGCGGCGTGGTCTTCCGCGAGCCGATCATCATCTCGAACATCCCCCGCCTGGTGCCCACCTGGACCAAGCCGATCATCATCGGCCGTCACGCCCACGGTGACCAGTACAAGGCCAGCGACTTCAAGGTCCCCGGCCCCGGCACCGTCACCATCACCTACACCCCGGCCGACGGCTCCGAGCCGGTGGAGATCGAGGTTGCGCAGTTCCCCGAGGGCGGCGGCGTCGCCATGGGGATGTACAACTTCCGCAAGTCCATCGAGGACTTCGCCCGCGCCTCGCTGTCCTACGGGCTGCTGCGCAACTACCCGGTCTACATGTCGACCAAGAACACGATCCTCAAGGCCTACGACGGCATGTTCAAGGACGTGTTCGAGGAGGTCTTCCAGGCCGAGTTCAAGGCCGAGTTCGACGCCAAGGGCCTGACCTACGAGCACCGCCTCATCGACGACATGGTCGCCGCGGCCATGAAGTGGGAGGGCGGCTACGTCTGGGCGTGCAAGAACTACGACGGTGACGTGCAGTCCGACACCGTGGCGCAGGGCTTCGGCTCGCTGGGCCTGATGACCTCGGTGCTGATGACCCCGGACGGCAAGACCGTCGAGGCCGAGGCCGCGCACGGCACCGTGACCAGGCACTTCCGCCAGCACCAGGCCGGCAAGCCGACCTCCACGAACCCGATCGCCTCGATCTTCGCGTGGACCGGCGGCCTGAAGCACCGCGGCAAGCTGGACGGCACCCCCGAGGTGACCGGCTTCGCCGAGACCCTGGAACAGGTCATCATCAACACGGTCGAGAGCGGCCGGATGACCAAGGACCTGGCGCTGCTGATCAGCAAGGACCAGGAGTGGCAGACCACCGAGGACTTCCTCGCCACCCTGGATGAGAACCTGCAGAAGAAGATGGCCGGCTGACCAAGGCCGCCAACAGGCTCCGAGGGCCGTCTTCCCGCGCCGGAAGACGGCCCTCGGGCTGTCCGCTCACTTTTTGTTGCCGCGACAAGCACGTTCGGGTGGCACCACCGGCCGCCCGGGTGCACTTGCCGACCGGCCTCTTCGCAGCTCAGGGGCGGCCCGCTATACCGGGTAGGGGCCCGCGAGCGCCAAGGAGGCCGTTGTGTTCATGATCCGTCCGGTGCTGCTGGTCGGCGCCGCCGCCATTGGCCTGTTCGTGCTGTCCTTCGGCAGCGACGCCCAGGGCGACAAGCCGGGGGACAAGCCGGCCGACGGCCAGCCCCGCTGCGAGTTCCACGTCCAGGCTGACCTGCTGAACGTCCGCTCCGGCCCCGGCCCCGGGCACAAGGTGGTCACCCGCCTGCGCAAGGACGCCCTCACCGGCGGCCACGGCGAGACCAAGGACGGCTTCCGCAAGCTGGCCGACGACCGCTGGGCCGCCACCGAGTTCCTGAAACCGGACTCCCGCAACACCTGTCAGTGACTCACCGCCCCCCGGTCACCACCCCATCCGCCCCCAGCTCCACCCGCGGCCGATCCCCAGCCAGCTCCAGCCCCCGCACCGCCACCCCGGACACCCCACCCGGCAACGGCGCGCGCCGAACGGGCACCAGCTCCCGCACCTGGTCAAGGACCACCGGATCGCCATCCACGCTGGCACTCTCCGGTCCCACCACCACCTGGTCCCCCTCGATCCGCACCCCGAGCACCACCTCGACCCGCCGCCCGTCCACCACCCCGTCGAACCGTTTCCCCGGCCCCGCCCGCAACCCCGTCACCGCGGGCAGGCTGACGAACCAGGACACCGACTCGGCCCGGTGCTGCCCCGGATCCACCCGCCGCGCCACCACTCGCACCGGATTCCCAGCCGAGTCAGTCCCGTCCGCCTCCACCACCTCGAACCAGCTCCCCGCCGAGTCCACCCCCGGCGCCCCCTCCACCCGAACCTCCCCAGCCAGCCCCGCCACCAACGGCCGAACCTCCGCCGCCGCCACCTCGGCGGAGGAACCCCCAGCCCACAACAACGGCGCGACCAGATAAGCCACCAGCGCAACCCCAGCCACGAACCCCGCGACCCGCCCCGCACTGACCCGCCGCCCGGCGTCCATGAGCACCGCTCCTCCCAGTGATCTTGAGTCCACCTTGCCGGGGTGAGGAGGGAGGGGCCTCGGCCGTTGAGCTGGAGATGGCGGGGCCGGGTCGGTCGATCGGTCAGCGAGGAACGCGTTGGCGCGACTGGGGATCGGTCTTGGCAACGGCAACAGTGCCGTCCCGGCTCGCACACGCCGCACCTATCGCCGCCGCGCTCGCCTCCCCGCCGCCTGTTGTGCCGGTTGCCTCCGCAGCCGCCACCAATCGCCACGGCCTGCCGGTCACGTGGCCGCCCCAGCACCGCCACGTACTGAATACGACCGGTCATCTCAATATGACCGGTCGTCTCAGGAGGTAGGGTCGGTGCCGGGGGCTTGGTCGCTTACCGCGTTGGTCAGTGAGCCGTGCGGCCGCTGCCCGAGCTTCGCTGCGCGACCGCATCTCCGCTGCGTCGAGGCTGCCCGCCCCACGACCCCACCCGACCATCCCGCCACCCGCACCAGCCGCCCACCCGCGACCTGCCGCCTGCGCTCGCCCGCCGCCGCCCGCCGCCGTCGGCCGCCGCCCGCCCCCGCACTTCGCTCGCTCGCCGCCTGCGCTGGCCCGCCGCCCGCCGCCTACCGCCTGCCGCCGCCCACGAGCCGCCTGCCCGCCCGCCAGCCGCCACCCTCCGCCGCCGCCACCGCCTCCCAGCCGCCCGTCAGCCACCGCCGCCTCTCAGCCGCCGCCTCTCAGCCGCCGCCTCTCAGCCGCCGGCCTCCAGCCCGCAGCGGCCCCCCGTCGCTCGCGCGCACACCGCCGCCCACCCGCCATCCGCTCGCCCGCCGCCTGCGCTGGCCGTCCGCCCCCGCCCCGCCCTCGCCCCGCCACGCCACACCGTCCACCCCCCCGCCACGCCCCACCAACGCCCACCACGCCAACCCACCACGCCAACCCACCACGCCATCCCGCCACCCCTCCCACCAGCCTTGACACCCCCCAAGACGACCGGTCATATTTACCCCATGCCACGCCCCAGCGTCCGCGAACTCATCGTCGAGACCGCCCTCACCGAGTTCCACCGCAAAGGCTTCTCCGCCTGCTCCGTCGAGGCCATCACCCGCGCCGCCGGCGTCCCCAAGGGCTCCTTCTACAACCACTTCCGCAGCAAGGAAGAACTCGGCGTCGAGGTGATCGGCCGGTACGCCGGCAATCCCGACTGGTACCGCGACGCCAAGTCCGACGCGCCGCCGCTGGAGCGACTGCGGGCGCGGTTCGTGGTGATGCGGGATGTCATGGCGGACAACGAGTTCACCAAGGGCTGCCTGATCGGCAACATGGGTTCCGAGCAGGCTGACCACAGCGCGTCGATCCGGGCCGAGGTGGACGCCAGCCTCGCCTCCTGGTCCGACGTGATCGCCCAGACCGTGCGGGAGGGGCAGGCCGACGGGACTGCCAGGGCCGGGCTGGACCCGGACCGGGCGGCCCGTTTTGTGCTGAACGCGTGGCAGGGCACGTTGTTGCGGGCGAAGGCGGTCAAGTCGGAGCAGCCGTTCGACGACTTCTTCGCCGTGGTGTTCGACGACCTGCTCGCCCCGAACTGACGCTAGGCGGTCAGGTCCAGCACCACGCGGAACCGGGCCTTGCCGGAGAGCATGTGCCGGTAGGCCTTGGCGGTCTCGCTCAGCGGCAGCACCTCGGTCATCGCGCGGATGCCGCTGCGCGCGCTGAACCGCAGGTTGTCCTCGTTCTCGATGGAGGAGCCGGTCAGGCTGCCGCTGATCCGCCGCATGCCGAAGATCAGGTCCCCGGTCCGCGCCGTGATCGGGTCCGGCGCGGCGCCGACCACGATCAGTTCGCCGCGTGGGGCGAGGCCGGTGACCAGCGGGGACATCGAGGCGCCGCTGGAGGCGGTGGCGATGATCGCCGCGGCGCCGCCGAGCCGCTGCAGGGCCTCGCCGGGGTCCTCGGCGCGGCTGTCGATGTAGTGCTCCGCGCCCAGTTCGGCCGCCAGGGCCGCCTTGTCCGTGCCGCGGGCGATCGCGGCGACCCGGTAGCCGAGCGCGCGGGCGTGCTGCAGGCCCAGGTGACCAAGCCCGCCGATGCCCTGCACCGCGACCAGTGCGCCGGGCCGGGCGTCGAGGCGGGCCAGTGCGCTGTAGGTGGTCAGGCCGGCGCACAGCAGCGGCGCGGCCTCCACGGCTGACAACTCCGCCGGGATCCGGGCCAGTCCGGAGGCCCGCGCGTAGACCACCTCGGCGTAGCCGCCGTCCGCACTCAGGCCGGTCCGCGGCTGGTCTTCGCAGGTCACGAAGTCACCCCTGCGGCAGGACTCGCACTCGCCGCAGTGCCCGCCGAGGAAGCCGACGCCGACCCGCTCGCCGACCCGCCAGCTGCGCACCCCGGCGCCGACCGCCTCGATCACGCCGACCACCTCGTGTCCCGGCACGATCGGCTCCACCCTGGTCCCCTCGACCGCCAGCACATCGGTGTGGCAGACCCCGCAGGCTTGCGCGCGCAGCCGCACCTCCCCGGGACCTGGCTCCCGCACCTCCCGGTTGACCAGCGCGAACTCTTGGGAGCCGAGCGCGGTGACGGCTCGGTAGGTGGTGCTGGGTACTGTCGCCATACCCTCAATATGACCGGTCGTCTTAAACGCTGTCAAGGCGACGCGGACGGCCCCGACGACCCCTTGACCACCCGCCGACCGCGTGCCACGACCGGGTCCCGCACGAGCCGACCGGGTCCCGGACGAGCCGCGACCCGTGCCGCCTCAGCGCGCCCTGCCCTCCTTGAGCACGGCCACCGACTTCGCGATCCGCCGCGCCCTGGTCTCCTCGGTCTTCGCGCCGTCCACGTTGAGCACGTGCCAGCGCTGGTTGCTGTAGGAGATGCCGCGGAAGAACTCAGCGGCGGCCGGCTCGGCGGCCAGCGCGGCGGCCAAGTCCTCGGGCAGCTCCACGGTGCGGGGCGCGCTGTCCAGGGCCACCGTCACCTCGACCTGCGCACCGGCGGCCACCCCGGCCGCGGTGCGGTTCTCCGCGCTCAGCGGCAGCCAGAACTCCCCGCCCATCACCGCCACCGTGCTCCGGTAGGTGTGCCCGCCGACGGTGACCAGCACGGCGGGCCGCTTGCCTGCCCCCAGCGCCTCGACCACCTCCGCGGGGACCTGGAGCCCGGTCGCGGTCTTGCCGCCGAGCACGACCGTGGTCGAGAACTTCATCGCGGTGTCCTTTCTCCTGTGGTACCAACGCGATCGTGACCACCGCAACGGATCGACTGGATCAGTGGATCCGGACGGAGTTCGCCGACCTCAACACCGACCTGGAGCAGCGGTACTTCGCCGCCCGCACCGAGATCCTGCTCGGTACCCCCGACATCGACCGCCTGAAGCACACGATCGTGACCCGCGGCGCCGCGCTGATCGCCGAGCTCGACCCGGTGGACAGCTACGACCTGCTCGGTCTGGTCGGCTTCTACCTGGGCGCCTGCCGCCGCCACGAGACCGGCACGGACGCGGAACTGGCCCCCGCGCACGCCGCGGCCAACCGGATCGGCCTGGCCCTCGGCGTCGCGCCGCGGTACGTCTTCGCGCACCAGTCGCTGCACAACCTTGCCGGTAGCGCGGGATACCGCACCTTCACCACGCTGCCGGACGAACGCGTCTTCATCGAGTACAACGGCCTGTCCGTGCTGGCCTACCAGCGCGCCGCCACCGCGCTGCGCCGCATCCCGACACTGGGCGTCGGCAACCCGCTGGCCGGCTACCTGCTGGCCGAGGCGCACAGCGCGCTGCTGGACGTGCTGCGGTTCAACCAGAGCCTGGCCAAGGAACTGGACGTGGACCGGTTCTTCTTCAACATCCGTCCGTACTTCAAGTCCTACCGGGTCAACGGCATCGACTACCGCGGCGCCAACGCCGGCGACTTCGCCGCGGTGAACGAGATCGACCTGCTGCTGGGCCTGTGCCGCCCCCAGGACCCGTTCTACCAGCACATCCTCAGCGAGAAGGCGCCGTACCTGCCGCCGGAGGACCAGCCGCTGCTACGCGCCGCGATGACCCAGCAGCCGCTGCTGACCGCCTTCCTCCGCGAGACCGCCGCACCGATGCCCGCCCAGCTGCGCGCCAACGCCGAGCTCTTCCTCGACGTCTGCCGGGCGCACGCGGCCGCCTACACCTATCACCACCACCAGCTGGTCAAACCGTTCCTGGAGGTCCCGGCCCGGCACGCCCCGCCCAGCCGCCAGGCCGACCTGACCGCCAGCGGCCCACCGCTCGCGGTGGTCATCGAGGGCCTGGCCCGGCTCGCGGACCTGCGCGCGGCCAGGGACCGCCCCGGCCTGACCACCGCCCGCGCCGACCTGGACCTGCTGCGCGAGCGCTGCGCCTAGCAGGCCTCGGCGGGCACCAGGTCGCGGAACCGGGCCGCGTTCACGTGCGCGCTGTCGCCGGAACAGTTGTTGAACACCGCGTACGTGGTCTCCGCCCGTGCCGCCAGGTCCCGCACCCGCTCGGCCCAGTCCGCCAGCTCGGTGTCGTCGTAGCGGTACCGGTACCGCGCCAGCTTGTCGCCCCACTCCCACTCGGGACTCCGGCCGTGCAACCGCAGCACCGCCTCCGGCGCGGTCACCGCCATGACCGGCGGCACCGAGCCGGGCAGACCCTGCGTCATGTCCACGCACACGTACGCGATCCCATGCCTGGCAAGGAAATCCAGCGTGCCGTCCCGCTCCTCCTCGCTCAGCCAGGCCGGATTCCGGAACTCGGCGCACATCCGCAGCGGCGCCACCCGCCGCGCGCACTCGGCCAGATACTCCCGCGCCCGCTCGCCCGGCCGGAAGTAGGGCGGGAACTGGAACAGCAGCAGGCCCAGCTTTCCCGCCGCCACCAACGGATCCAGCTCACCGAGGAACCGCTGCCACACCTGGTCGAACAGCTCCGGTTCCAGGTCGCCCGGCCGCACCTCGCGCGGACCGGCGGGCCGCAGCTCCGGCGGCAGCATGGCCACCGGCGTCCGGTGCCGGGTCAGCAGGCTGAAAGCCTTGACGTTGAAGACAAATCCATCCGGCGTGCGCTCCGCCCAGGCCTTGGTGACCGAGGCCCTCGGCAGTCCGTAGTAGGTCGAGTTGACCTCCACGAAGTCGAAACGCTCCGCGTAGCAACGCAACCGCTGCTCCGGCGTGTACACCCCCGGCGGGTACCAGCCCGTCGCGATCAGCGAGGAGTCGGACCAGCCCGCCGTACCAACCCGTATGGCTCCCACCCGCAACGGCTGCCCCGCCGCGCCGCGCCCGAAACGAGGCCAGATGGCGGCTCTACCTATTTAATTCCCCCGCTCTTGACCGTGCCGAGCGCCACCGGTCACGCTCCGTACCGTCTTGCTACTCGCAAGTAGGGAAGGTCTCCATGGCTCGGTTCCTGCTCGTGGCCGGTCTGGTCGCGACGATGGCACTGCCCGCCGCGTCGTCCCTCGCAACGGCCGCGCCGACCGCCGTCCAGCGCTACGTGGCGCTGGGCGACTCCTTCGCCTCCGTCGGCACCATCACCAACATCCACCTGGACCCCGTGGGCTGCGCGCGGTCCAAGGACAACTACCCGGCCCAGCTGGCCGCCCGGCTCAAGCCCAAGGCCTTCGTCGACCGCAGCTGCGGCGGCGCCAGAACCCCGGACATGACCGCGCCCCAGACCGTCCCCCTCGGCGTCAACCCGCCACAGCTGGACTCCCTCACCCCCGACACCGACCTGGTCACCCTGTCCATCGGCGGCAACGACATCGGCTTCGCCGAGATCGTGCTGACCTGCGCCACCCTGAGCGCCACCGACCCCGCGGGCGCGCCCTGCAAGAAGCACTTCACCAAGGACGGCGACGAGATCAACCGCCGCATCGCCGACCTGGGCCCCAAGGTCACCAAGGTGCTGGAGGGCATCAAGTCCAGGGCGCCCAAGGCCCGTATCGCGGTGGTCGGCTACCTGCGCATCCTGCCGCCCACCAAGGGCTGCTGGCCCCTCGTGCCCATCGCCGCGGGCGACGTGGCGTACTTCGAGCAGGTGCAGTCCCACCTGAACACCAGCATCGGCAGCTGGTCGGCCAAGGCAGGCGCCACCTTCGTCAACCCCGGTCTGGTGACCGGGCACGACGTGTGCCAGCTGCCGGGCGTGAAGTGGGTGGAGGGCCTGATCCCGACCTCGCTGTCGGTCCCGGTGCACCCCAACGCCAAGGGCCAGGAGTACGTGGCCGGCCTGACCGCCGCCGCCCTGCGCTGACCTCCGTCGCGGCTACTCGCCCCGCTCAGCCCGAGGCGAGCAGCCGCCGCACCCGCTCCGCTTCCTGCCCGCGCCGCTGCTTCTGGAACAACTCCAGCGCTTCCGCCCGCACCGCCCGCGCCTGCGCCGGATCCACCTCGGCCAGCGCGTCACCCAGGCGGTCGAGCACATCCGCCTCCGTGGCGGCATCCGTCCGCTGGCGGCACAGCTCCAGCGCTTCCCGGTAGAGCCGGACCGCCTCGTCCAGGTCGCCGCTGCGGTGCGCCAGGTAGCCAAGGCTGAGCAGGCAGCGGGGGATGCCGCGCAGGTTGTCGTCCCGCTGGCAGCGGGCCAGCGCGTCCAGGCAGTGCGCCCGCGCGGTGTCCAGCTCCCCGAGCTGCGCGGTGTACCAGCCGACCTCGTTGAGCGCGTGCGCGCCGCTGACTGCGTGGAGCTCCTCGTACAGCGCCAGCGCAGCCTGCGAATGCGCCAGCGCCTGCTGGTAGTCCTTCAGCTGCGCCCAGGCCGAGGCCACCGCGCGGTGTGTGTGCGCTTGCCCGAGCCGATCGTCGGCTGCCTGGGCTGCCTCCAGACCCAGCTGCAGCTGCCGCAACGCCTCATCGTGCTGCCCGAGCTGCGTGCAGGCCCGCCCCAGGTGCCGGTGCGCCTGGATGCGGCAGCGCCAGTCGCTCAGGTGCGCCGCCGCCGCGGTCCCGGCCTGCCACATGGTGAGGTTGTCGCGCAGGTAGCCCTGGCTCAGGTTGTACGAGGTCAGGGTCCAGGCCAGCTGCCAGACGGCCGCGTGCCAGCCCATTTCCACCGCCAGCTGCTGGGCCGCCATAAGGTTGGCGTGCTCGGCGGCGAACCACGTCTTGGCCTCAGCTGCGGTCTCCGGCAGCACGGGTGCGCAGCCCTCCAGGAGGGCTGGCAGCTCGATCGGCATGTGGTGCCGGTCGATCAGCACGTCCGCGCCGTGCGCCAGGTGGCAGTAGAAGTCGAGCAACCGCCGCGGGGCCAGCTCCCAGTCCTGCTCGGACAGGTGCTGCCGGGCAACGTCACCAGCGTACAGCCGGACCAGGTCGTGCATCCGGTACCGCTCGTGCTCGCACTGCACCAGCGACACGTCCACCAGCTCGTTGAGCAGCTGCTCGACCTCGGCCTCCGGCAACCCGGCAAGGCTCGCCGCGGCCGCGACGCTGATGTCCTGCCCCGGCGCCATTCCCAGCAGCGCGAACATCCTGGCCTCAGCGGTCGGCAACGCCTGGTAGGAGCAGGACAGCACGGTCTGCACCGAGTGCGACTTGCCACCATCCAGGGCGGCCAGCCGCCTGCTCTCTTCCTTCAGCTTCTTCGCCATCCGCGCCAGCGACACGCTGCTGTCCCGCTGCGCGGCCACAATGCTCAACGCCAGCGGCAGCCCGGCACACCACCGCAGCAGCTCAGCAGTCGCTTCCGGCTCAGCTGCCAGCTGCGCCTCACCCAGCCGCCGGGCCAGCAGCGCCCGCGCCGCCTCGTCATCAAGAACGGTGACTTCCAACGGGTGGAAAGGCGTGCTCACCTGCAAGCCAGCCAGCCGGTCCCGGCTAGTGATCAACACGGTGCAGGTCGGATTCCCTGGCAGCAGGTCAATGACCTGTTCCCCGTCCCTGGCGTTGTCCAGCACGACGAGCATGCGCCGCCCCTGCAGCTCACTCCGGTACAGCCCGATCAGGGCGTGCTCTTCCGCCGGAATCCGTTCCGGCGGAACGTTCAGGGCGTTCAGGAATCCGCGCACCGCCTCCTGCGGGGACATCGGCTCCTGCCTCGGATCGAAGCCCCGCAGGTCCACGAACAGCTGCCCGTCCGGAAACCGGTACGCGTTCTGGTGCGCCCAGTGCACCGCCAGCCAGGTCTTGCCCACGCCACCGGCGCCGTTCAACGCCGAGATTGCCACCGTGGCCCCTTCAGTTGCCGAGCCGGCAAGCGCGCCGTTCAGCGCAGCCAGCTCCGGCTCCCGGCCGGTGAACGTGCTGGGCGAGGGTGGCAGCTGCTGCGGCCGTGGCCACTCCCGCTCGGCCGCGAACCAGACCCCGCCGTGGATGACCCCGGCTTGCACCGACGGCCCGTGCACCGGCCCGTTGACGGTGTTGCGAACCTCGCGGGCGGCTGACATGGCGCACAGTTTGCCCGACTGGCAACCACTATCGGGGGAACTCCCCGCTACTTCGTGTACACCGCGTCGCTCCCATACAGCTCACGGGTGAAGCTGGAGATGTAGGAGGCCGAGTCAGCCGCGCCCAGGTTGTAGGTCAGGAACACGCCGTAGCCCTCGCTCACGGTGCGCCGGGCGAGGCTGGCCGCGGTGCCGGTGGCGGTGCGGCCGATCTCCACGGCCGCTGGCGAGAGGCGCTGCTTGGGCAGGGAGATGTTCGGCACGCCCCAGGAGCCGTAGTACGGGTTCCAGGCGTAGCTGAACTTCGGGCCGATGTTCACCCCGCCGTAGGAGAGCCGGGTGGCCGACGGGCCGATGTTGTACAGCGAGATGATCTTGTTGGGCAGGGTGTTCCGCAGCGCGGTGACCAGGTGCACGAACGAGCTGGCGTTGGGCTGGCCGGTGCCGTTCTCGCCGTACTTGGCGTACTCGTCGTCGAAGTCGATGCCATCGAGCCCGTACCTGGTGACCGCGTCGGAGAGCTGCTTGGCGAAGGCCTCGGCCGCCGCCTTGGACGGGAAGTTCGCGAAGCCAGCGCCCTGGTGGTTGCCGAGCACGGACAGCACCACCTTGATGCCCTTGGCCTGCAACGGGCGGATCTGGGTCGCCGCGTTGTCCAGCACCCGCCGCACGTTGTCGTTGAAGTGCAGGTACGCCGCCTTCTTCGCCGGGTCGTAGTTGATGTTGGCGGCGAAGATGATGCCGATGTCGAAGACGTTGCCGCCGCCCTTGGCCAGCGTGTACTTGCCGACGTTGAGCATGCTGTGGTTGTTGACCTCGACGTAGGCCACGGAGACCGGCCCGTTCTTGGCCCGTGGCACCGGGCTGCCCGCGGCGGGAGTGGTCACGCCGACCGCGAGGGTGGCCGCGGCCAGTGCTGCGAGCGCGGCCGACCGCGCGGTGATCCGACCGAACTTGACCATCGTTGATCAAACTCCCGTCGACTGAGCTGCTGGGATCGTGTGCTGGTCCAGACAACTATCAGCCGCAAGGGCGCACGGGTCCATCCGCCGAAGTGCGGGCGCCTGCCTAGACCGCGGCCAGGCGGCGGTGCTCCAGCACGGCCGCGACCAGGAAGCCGCCGGTGCCTGCGACGGCCAGCACCCAGAACAGGCCGGGCGCGCCGAGGAAGAGCGCGGCCGAGGAGATCAGGGTGAGGTAAGTGCCGAGCACGTAGTGCAGGACGTTGCGGCGCACCGCGCCCTCACCCAGGTACAGCAGGCCGACCACGAACCCGGCCCCCGCCGGCCACAGCATCGAGTGCACGTTCGGCATGCCCGGCAGCGCGTGCAGCCCGTTGATGGTCAGCGCCAGCCCGGCCATGCCGATCACCCAGGCCGCGCCGATCAGCTTGCCGGAGAACGCTTCCGGCCCGCTCAGGCCCTTCTGGGCGCGCAGCGCGGCGAGGGTGGCGAAGACCGTGCCCGCGGCGAGCCCGGCGATCAGCAGGACCATCGGCAACCAGCCGGGCAGGGTGATCGGCGGGTTGTCGCCCTTGCTGAGTGCGGAGGCGCCGTGCCCGAACAGGTAGGCGAAGGCGAAACCGAGGTAGGCGGCGCGGCTGTCGACCTCACCGGCGCGGGCGGTGAGGCGGGGGGCCATCGGGGCGGCGAAGGTTGCGGTGGTCATGGCTGGGGCCTTCCGTTCATGAGGTGGCACAAGGGGATGGTGATCCGCTGGTTGATGTCGGCAGGCCAGGGACACGGCGTGCACACGGCGCGCTGGTGGGCGAGCCCGTGCAGGCCGAGCCACAGCGCGATCGCGTCGGCCGCCGGTGCGGTGCTGTCGCCGTGGCCCTCGATGACGCAGTCGCGCAGGAGCCCGGCGATGAGCTCCAGCGACGCCGCGCCCAGGGTGGCCACCATGTCGGCGGTGAGCCCACCGCGGCCGAGCACGGGCTTCCACGCGCCGTCGAACATGAGGCGGTAGCGCTCCGGGTGGTCGCGGGCGAAGCCCAGGTAGGCCGCACAGACCGAGAGCAGCCGGCGGCGGGAGTCCGCACCGGCCTGTTCGGCGGCGCAGTGGAGGCGGTCGGCCAGCTCGGCGAAGGCCTGCCGCACCACGGCGAGCATCAGGGCCGGCTGGTCGGGGAAGTGCGGGTAGATCGACGGGGCGGCGATGCCGGTGCGGCGGGCCACCGCGCGCAGGGTCACCGCCCGCTCGTCACCGCCGTCGTCGATCAGTCCGGTGGCCGCGGCCAGGATCTCCGCGCGCAGCAGCGCGCCCTCGCCCCGGCGGTTCCTGGTGTGCGGGCGGATGGCGCTGGTCACGGGTGCGGCTGCGCGACGATGACCACCTTGCCCAGCACGGTCCGCGACTCCGCCAGCGCCAGCGCCGCCCCGGCCTCCGACAGCGGGAACCGCCCGGCGATCTGCGCGGTGAGCACGCCGTCGGCCAGCAAACGCAGCACCTGCGTGAGGTCCTCGGCCAGCCGGGCGCGGAAGTCGGCCAGGCGGCGCTTGCCCGCCCAGAAGTTGTAGAACGTCGCGCTCTTGCCGTTGGGCAGCAGGTTCCACAGCAGCAGCCGCCCGAACGACTTCAGCACCGGCAACCGCGAGTTACCGTCCTCGTTCTTGGTGGCCGCGGTGCCGTAGGAGACGAGGGTGCCGCCCCGGCGCAACAGCCGCCACGACTCCGCCAGCCCCGCCCCGCCGACGTGGTCGAACACCGCGTGCACGCCCTCCGGCGCGATCTCGCGGATCCGCTGGTACATGTCCGGATCGCGGTAGTTGACCGGAATCGCGCCTAGCTCCCGCACCGAGTCGTGGTGCTGAAGGGAGGCGGTGCCGATCACCCTGATCCCGGCATGCCGGGCCAGCTGCACCAGCGTGGACCCAACCCCGCCATTGGCGCCCAGCACCACAATCGTGCCGCCCCCGGGCACCTTCGCGGCGCGGTGCAGCATCTGCCAGGCCGTGATCCCGTTGACCACCACCGTTTCCGCGGCGGCGGAGTCCACCCCGTCCGGCACCGGCACCAGATCGGCGGCCTCCAGCACCAGCGAACTGGCCCACCCCCCGATCTTGGTCACCGCGGCGAACCGCCGCCCGGCCAACGCGCCGTCCACCCCCGGCCCGACCGCGGTCACGGTCCCGACCACGTCGTACCCCGGCACGAACGGAAACGGCGGCTGATCGTAGTACTTCCCCCGCCGCATCTGCTGCTCGGCGAACGAGACCCCAGTCGCGTCCATCCGCAACACAACCTGCCCCGCGCCCGGCGCGGACAGCTCCGAGGTACGCACCTGGAGCTCACTGGAGTCGACCTTGCCAGGCAGAACAACCTGGGTGACCTGGGTGGTGACAGTGCTACTGGTCATGGCGTGCTCTCCTCCGACGCTTGAACTTACGGCCGTAAGGCTACGCACGTTAGCTGACTCAGCGCAAGAGCTAACACCCGTAAGCCTTTCCTTGTAAGCTAACGCCCATGGAAGACGCCAAGGCCGCGCCCAAGCCCACCCGCGCCCGCAACCGCCGCGGCGAAGGCGCCCGCCTGCGCGAGGAGATCGTGACCGCCGCAGTCGCCCTGCTGGACGAAACCGGCGACGAAAGCGCCGTCACCCTGCGCGCGGTGGCCCGCCAGGCAGGCATCGCCGCCCCGTCGATCTACCGCCACTTCCCCGACCAGCCGAGCATCATGCTGGCCGTAGTCCAACAGGCCTTCGCCGAACTGGAAGCCCGCCTCCGCACCGCCAGAGACGCCGCCCCCCACCACCCCCGAGCCCGCCTGACCGCCGTCTGCACCGCCTACCTGGACTTCGCCCAACAACACCCCGGCCGCTACCGCACCATGTTCGGCGGCCTGTGGATGCCCGACCTGGCCAACAGCACCCTGACCGAATCCGACATGACCGAACTCGGCCAAGCGGCTATGCACCTACTCGCCGAGGTCCTGGCGGACTGCGTCACCGCGGGCCTGTCCACCAGCACCGACCCGTCCGCCGACGCGGTGGCCCTGTGGCTGGGACTGCATGGCCTCGCGCACCAGCGCGCGGTGACCGTGGTCTTCCCGGGGCCGGCGGACATCGCCGACCGCATGATCAACGCGCTCGCGCACCTGCGCGACTAGCCGGCGAACCGGACCGCTTGGTCAGGTTCCATCAGCCATGCTCGCAGGAAGGGGGGAAGGCTACGTAACCGGCGCAGTTGTCGAACTGTGGCAAATTGCCGTTGATTAATCTGTTGCTCTATTTTGCGTGCAATATTTCCGAAGTAGTTCGGTTCACGGGCGCACGGGTGGATAGTATATAATTTTCCAATGACCCTCGAAGCCGAGCTCAAGAAGTACCGTCGACGGATAGCAACGGATGCATATCCAATGTCTATTGGCGAACTTAGTAACCTCTATCGTGACGGTGAGCTCGACATCCATCCGGAATTCCAGAGAATTTTCCGGTGGACCCCCGAGCAGAAGACGCGATTGATTGAGAGTATTCTTCTTGGGATTCCGCTCCCCAGTGTGTTCGTTGCGCAAAATGCCAGTGGAATCTGGGATGTAGTCGATGGAGTGCAACGCATGTCGACGATATTCCAATTCATGAACATTCTAAAGGGCGAGAACGATGAGCCTATCGAGCCCTTCATCTGCATGGCGGCGCCGTTCCTTAAGAGCATCGAAGGCATGTCCTTTGAGCCAGTCGACGGCGCTACGAGCAATCTGAGTCCAGCGCAGCGCCTGGATTTCAAACGGGCACGTATCGATGTAAAAATTATCAAGCGTGAGAGTGACAAGCGCGCTAAGTATGACCTATTCCAGCGATTGAATTCTTACGGCTCCATGGCTACAGAACAGGAGCTTCGGAACTGCTTGCTTGTAAGTATGAGCAAGAAGCATTTCGAATGGCTCGAAAATATTGCAGAGGACGAGGCATTCAAGGAGGTTCTAGACCTTCCTCACCGTCTATTTGAAGAGCGATACCACATGGAACTTGCCCTTCGCTTTGTCATTTTTAGAAAGATTGAAGAGGGGCAGCTTAGGAAAATCGGAAATATCGGAGAGTATCTCACGGCGGCCCTTGTTGAGCTGACAGAGTACACTAGTGATGAGCTTGAACATGAAGCAAAAGTTCTTCATTCAACTTTCACCTTGCTAAAGGAGGCGGGCGGCTCTGCAATGCTTCGTCGCTATGACGCTCAGACCGGCCGAACGGCAGGAAGCTTTGCGTTGACAGCGTTTGAGATCATTGCGATGGGTATCGGATACTACGACGCACCGGAGCGTATCGATGTTGACGTCCTTAATCGTCGACGCGCGGAGCTTTGGCAGAAGGACGAATTCAAATCCCGATTCTCTTTTGGGCTAAGCGCCGATCAGCGCATGCGAAAAACTATTCCCGCCGGGCGGGCACTATTCTCTGAGTGATGGTGCCCTCAAGTGGATATTGAATCCCTCGCTGACTCTTTAGAGCGTGCTCTCGCGCACAGAAAGCGCGAACTCTCACATGTAAAAACGACCCTCCAGGAAGGCGTAGCCAATGAAGGTGAAGTTGGGTGGATAACTCGGACCGCCGTGGCGCTATCCTATGCGCATTGGGAAGGGTTTGTTAAAACATCTAGCATTAAATATATAAAGCTGATCAATTCCCAGTCTCTTCGTATTTATATGCTTAAGGAGCCTCTGCAGGCAGGTTGCCTCACAGGGCACTTCAGGCGGGCTTGGTCAAGCAGCAAGTCTTGCCATCTCGGTGCTGTGTTAACAGCGATAGACGCCCGCCGACGCGAGATTTTTAGCGTAAATCCCAATAAGTTCGTTGACACGGAAAGCAACCTTTCGTCGGTTGTATTCCGTGAGCTAATAATGGGAATAGGTCTCGACTATCTCGACGCCTATTCTATGCGCCATGCCTTCATTGACGAGCAGCTTGTTAGGGCTCGTAATCAAATCGTGCATGGCGAGCTAGTGGAATTCACTCCGGAGCAGGCGGTGGGTAGAATTGACGGAGTACTTTACATGCTTAAATTGTTCTTTGATCACTTGCTTGACAGTGCTCGGGATCGAGCCTACCTAATAGGGTGAAATCCAATGTATCCGGCCTGCCTCACTGAATCTCGTGGATTCGCGATTGTGACGAGTCTATGGCGAGCTTGCTACTGTTGTCCTGCTCGGGTATTCGGATTCATGAGCGAGACGTGTTCGCGCCAGGTTGTCTCTGTCATTCCAAATCCCGGTGATTTCTGCTTAGTCCGGGGAGATGATGCGGGGAAGAACGGCGAGATGTCGTCGGATCGCCGTCGGCTCTGCGCACGGCACAAGGCGATGGTCAGATGACTCAGCGGATCTTCGCTGATTACCTGAGCGGCCGGGGTGATCGGGCGATCACGAACGGGTTCGACCGGGGCAGCGTCCGTGCCCGTCGGAAGGAGTGCCCGGACCAGAACGGTCATCTGCCTGCGCACGGCTGATAGGGGCAGCGCGGTTCGGGCGATCCTGGAGAACTCTCGCTACATCGGTTATGCCTTCTTCGTCCGCTGGACGCGGTAGGAGACGACGCTCGACCCCGACCACATGGCGGCGAGCCATGGGGTTCTGTTCCGGCGGGCGAGACTAGTCAGATGGTGTCCTCCCGTCAGCCTGCGCACCCGGCCGTCGTGAGCGATCGCGAGCGGAACATAGGGAACAGGCCACGAGCGCACGGGATGTACTACTGCTATCCCGCCCGGACCCTCGCCCCGGGTTCACAGGCGTGCGCCGCGGGCGCGCCTGCCCACTGCGTAGCTTCGTGAGGAAGTGGTGCTGAGGGTCGTCAAACTGGCTCGGCGGGTTGTTCGCCGGAGAACGTCGGCCGGACCGTTGCCACGTTGGTGGACTTGCAGCCTGGCGCTTACGCGTCACCAGGCGGGTGGAGGCCGCGCAACAACGGCGATCAAATCCGAGGCCGGATTGAGTCGCTACCAGGAAACAATTCGGACGGGCATTTACCCACTTGCCTTGGTCGAAGTGATGGACGCGGCGCGCGGCGGCACAGGCAGAACTCGATGGGGATGCCGCCGATCAAGGTGCTCGGCTCGGCCGAGGTCTATGCGATGATCGATTCGCTGGGTGACGCGAGGCGGCGCTGAACGGCGCGAAGCCGGAGGGCCTGGCGGACCTGTACAGCGCGGTTGAACTGCAAGTTCACCATACGCAAACGGCCCACGTGGCTGATGCGTGCACCAAGTCTGGTAGGCCGTGTGAACAATGCTGGTGTCCGAGAGGCGACTTGCGCACTATCCACCCACCTTGCCCTGTGTAACGCCAGCTGAGCCACATGGCGGACAATGTTGATGTGTCGAACAGTATCGATGGCGATGCCGCCAACGTCGTACAAGCTGGCAACGTCCACGGCGATGTGATTTACCATGGCACGGGAAGATCGTTCATCGAGCTGTACCAGAAGGCACTCGATCATCTCGATTCTGGCCGCGCCCACACACGCATGGCCGGACTACGAACGCTGGGTGAACTGGGTCAAGATTATCCTGAGCGGCGACAGACAGTGGTGGATGTGATGTGCGGTTATCTTCGATCGACATCCGAAGAAGACGATCCCGCAGAACTCGAAGTTCGACGCACAGCTCAGGATCTACTTGCAGAGCATCTGCGTCCACTGCGAGACCAGGAAGGCAAGCCGCAAAACGTGGCTTTCTGGGAAGGCATGAAAGTAAATCTCTACGGCGCAACTCTGGGGGAGTTGCGATTCGATTATTGTGAGTTTTCTGAAGCTAATTTCGAAAAGGCGCATTTCATCGGCTCTACAGGGTTTCCTGGAGCGCGCTTCCTAGGGCAAGCCCGGTTTGTTGAAGCAGTTTTTGGTGGCTGGTGGGTCGACTTTGAGAGCGCGAGATTTGAAGGTACTACATGTTTCCGGTGGGCGAAATTTAAGGTAAACGCCCTATTTCAACGCTCCGTGTTCATGCAGAATGCGGAATTCTCACGGGCGGAGTTCTATCAAGATGCTGTTTTCTCTGATGTACATGTTGGCAACATGGGCTGGCTAACGCATATCAGGTTCCATAGGATGGCTCGATTTCATCGCGCCTACTTCGAATGGGCCAACTTCATTCACGTCGACTTCGAGGGACAAGCGGACTTTAGGGGAACTCGATTCAATCGCGGGACACCAGGTTGCGTCGACGTGCGCTACGAAAGTGATCTTGGCGCAAATATTGCACATCACTGGCCAGATGGATGGCAGGCTGACGACCTACGTGAATTGCCGCCGGCCAACGAGCGGGCCTTGCCAAATTGGTGGTAAATGCACAAAAATCGCCGTGTACAGCACCCTCTTCATGCGAGTTTCGGCTACCCGCAAGAATTGTATTACCCAATCTGCGGCAGGTTGCATTCTTTAGTATCTCCAAAATGAAGGTAGTCGCATTCGCATTGGGCGGGCCCAGTCCTTTCCGTTTTGAAAGTAGGCTGACTCAAGCGGTTCCAGGCGGCTGAATTCCTCGATGTGGAGTTGGCAACAGATGCACTGTTGCATTGCGCGAACAATCTGTTCTCAATTCGCTAACCGTACGCCTTGTCAAGTTAAAGGCCTTGTGGGAATCTTCAAAGAATGCCCACTCCCCACCTTCTGTTCAAGCTAGGCAAGTGCCTTAAGGAGCCGTCTTCCAATTGGCAAAACGTCGACCGCCATGCATAGATGGCCACCTCCGTTGAAGCGTATGAGTCCGAGACCGCGAAGCTTCTCGATGTCTCGATCATTGGCCGCATACACAATGGCGGCCAGAAGCGTGGTCTTCTTTCCATTGAGCGAGACGGTACTGAAGTAGCGTTGAAAGGAGTTGCCCTGTGCAAGGCAACTCAAATCACACTGTGGATGAACTACTCTTGCGCGCACGCCAAAAGTTGTCGCTGCTCAGCACGTCGAGTACCTTACGCGCTGGTGTCGTAGCTACGTAGGAGAGCAGTCGTCCCATCGTCGGGATGATGGGGTCGACAGCGGTCAGCTACGGTAGAGCGAAGTCTCGGACAGGACGGGTGAACAGGCTGATTGACCTGCTTCGATCATCGGTTTGGCGCCACAGGACGGGATTCCGTCAACCTGTCCTACCAAGCCAGTTAGGGACGCAGACGGCATCGGCGGGCTAACCGACATGGGACGGAACAGGGCGCTGAGCGGTGGCTGTGGTGGGAGGGCTGCCCTATCACGTGGTTGGGTGCTGGTGGTGCGGTCCATGAGCGCGATCAGATCGTCATTCGCTGCGTCGTTCCGGCGTCCGCGTTAGACATGAATAACGCGAACAGCGCCCGTGCGGCGCTTGCCTGGCTGTCGACCACGGGCTCGAAGCGCACGGCATATATTACCGGTGCCCCGGAGCGGACACTGGCCCAGGCTCGCCCGCTTTGACATCGCACCCGCCCTCGGTGTACCTGTGGGAGGGCATCGTTCAGGACGTGGTGAACAGGTTGGCTTGGGAGGCTGTTCGCTCCCGAGAACGTAGATCACACGATCGCCGCGCTCGTCGCTTCGCAACCCGGTGCGTGGACTGCGCCGAACGGAAGAGAAGCGGCACGGAAACGGCGAGCGAAGGCTGAGGCGGAGCTGACCCACTTCCACGACGCCATCAAAGCCGGTATCGATCCGATCGCACCGGTTGAAGCAGTCAACGACGCACAAGCCGCCCGCGCGGCGCCTCAGGCTGAGCTGAACACCGCGCCACCACCGAGCCCCCTGACCGACGCGGAGATCTACGCGATGATTGATTCGCTCGGTGATGTCGGAGCAGCGCTCACAGACGGGAAGACCAAGAGGATGGCGGAGCTGCACAGCTCGCTTGACCTGCAGGTTCGGTATACGCATACAGCCCACGAGGCTGATGTGATCATCAAACCCGTGGCCGTGTGAATAGTGCTGGTGTCCGAGGGGGGACTTGAACCCCCACCCCCTTTCGGGGACTAGCACCTCAAGCTAGCGCGTCTGCCATTCCGCCACCCGGACCGGTGGTGACCCCCTGACCTGCGTCAGCGGGCTCATCCTGCTCAGCGTAGCGCACACCGCCCGCCCCCTGGCCCACGGGTCGTTCAGACCGGCCGTGACGGGGTTGTCGGGGGTGGTGGTTACCCTCGCGGCCGTGCTGACCGTGTCGACCGTGAACGTCAACGGCCTGCGGGCCGCCGCCAAGAAGGGCTTTCTGCCCTGGCTCGCCGCCACCAAGGCCCAGGTTGTGTGTCTGCAGGAGGTGCGGGCTGAGCCGGGGCAGTTGAGCGATGAGGTGCGTGAGCCCGCGGGGTGGCATGTGGTGCACGCGCACAGTGAGCTCAAGGGCCGCGCTGGGGTGTCGCTGCTGACCAGGGAGCAGCCCAGTGCGGTGCGGATCGGGTTCGGGGTGGCTGAGTTCGATCGCAGTGGGCGGTATGCCGAGGTGGACCTGCCGGGGTTGACCGTGGCCAGTCTCTACCTGCCCAGTGGCGATGTGGGGACCGAGCGGCAGGACGAGAAGGAGCGGTTCATGGCCGCCTTCCTGCCCTACCTCATCGAGCGCCGGGAGAAGGCGGCGACTGAGGGGCGGGAGGTGCTGGTGTGCGGGGACTGGAACATCGCGCACCGGGAGATCGATCTCAAGAACTGGAAGAGCAACCAGAAGGAGTCCGGGTTCCTGCCTGAGGAGCGGGCGTGGCTGGGGCGGGTGCTGGACGAGGGGGGCTACGTCGACGTGCACCGCGGGCTGCAGCCGGAGGGGCCTGGGCCGTACACCTGGTGGTCCTACCGCGGTAAGGCCTATGACAACGACTCAGGCTGGCGGATCGACTACCACATGGCCACGCCCGGACTGGCCGAGCGGGCGCGGACCGCGGTGGTGGAGCGGGCCGCGACCTACGCCGAGCGCTGGTCCGACCACTCCCCGGTGACGGTGGAGTACGCCGTCTGATCCCGGGGCCGCTGGGTGTCTTATTCCCGAACTCTCGGTGATATTCGGTACGACCCGACCGGTCCGCGCGTCGTTCCCTCCGCTCACCGCGCATGCCTAGGCTGCGGGAGTGACCGCGGATGATCAGCGACCCAGTCCATCGGCGATCCGGCGTGCGCTTCGGCGGGCCCGGGACGGTGTCAGCCTGGACGCGGCGGAGGCGGCCGTGTTGCTGGCCGCGCGGGATGAGGAGTTCGAGCAGCTGCTGGCCGCGGCGGCGACCGTGCGGGACGCGCACCTGCGGGCCGAGGGCCGGGAGGGCCTGGTCACCTACAGCCGCAAGGTGTTCATCCCGCTGACCCGGTTGTGCCGGGACCGCTGCCACTACTGCACCTTCGTCACCGTGCCGCACCGGGTGCCCGGCGCCTACCTGGAACGCGACGAGGTGCTGGAGATCGCCCGCCAGGGCGCGGCCATGGGCTGCAAGGAAGCCCTTTTCACCCTCGGGGACCGGCCGGAGGAGCGCTGGCCGCAGGCCAAGGAGTGGCTGGACGAGCGGGGCTACTCCTCCACTGTGGACTACCTGCGGGCCTGTGCGATCGCGGTGCTGGAGGAGACCGGGCTGCTGCCGCACCTCAACCCCGGCGTGCTCAGCTGGGAGGAGCTGCAGCGGCTCAAGCCGGTGGCGCCGAGCATGGGCATGATGCTGGAGACCACCGCGACCCGGCTGTGGAGCGAGCCGGGCGGTCCGCACTACGGCTCGCCGGACAAGGAACCCGCGGTCCGGCTGCGCTCGATCACCGACGCCGGCCGGGTCGGCGTGCCGTTCACCACCGGCATCCTGATCGGCATCGGCGAGAACCTCACCGAGCGCGCCGAGTCGCTGCTCGCGATCCGCCAGATCGCCCGGCAGTACGGGCACATCCAGGAAGTCATCGTGCAGAACTTCCTGGCCAAGCCGGGCACCGCGATGATGCACGCGCCCGACGCCGACCTGCGTGAACTGGCCGCCACGGTCGCGGTCGCCCGGCTGCTGATGCCCTCGGGGGTGAGCGTGCAGGCGCCGCCGAACCTGGTCGGCAACGAGCACCTGCTGATGCTGCGCGCCGGTATCGACGACTGGGGCGGGGTGTCGCCGCTGACCGCCGACCACGTCAACCCGGAGAAGCCCTGGCCGCAGATCGACTCGCTCGCCGCGACCACCGCCGAAGCCGGGTTCACGCTGGTGGAGCGGCTGACCGCGTACCCGAAGTTCGTCCGCCAGGGCCAGCCCTGGTTCGACGTCCGGGTGCTGCCGCACCTGAGCGCGCTGGCCCAGCCGGACGGCCTGGCCGACATGGCCGCGCCCGTCGTCGGCCGGGAGTGGCAGGAGCCGGACGGCGGGCTGACCGGGACCGGCCGGGTCGACCTGCACACCAGCATCGACACCGAGGGCCGCACCGGGGACCGCCGCAGCGACTTCGACAGCGTCTACGGCGACTGGGACGAGCTGCGCGCCCAGGCCGGGGGAGCGGCCTCGCCGGAGCGGTTGGACGAGGACGTGCGGGCCGGGTTGCGGCTGGCCGAGTCCGACCCGGCCGCGCTGCTGGAGGAGCGCAACGCGGCCGCCGCGCTGGCCCTGTTCACCGCGGAGGGCCCCGCGCTGGAGGCGATGACCAGGCTGGCTGACCAGCTGCGCGCGGACGTGGTCGGCGCGGACGTCACCTACGTGGTCAACCGCAACATCAACTTCTCCAACGTCTGCTACGTCGGCTGCCGGTTCTGCGCCTTCGCCCAGCGGGAGCGGGACGCCGACGCCTACCGGCTGTCCCCGGAACAGGTCGCCGACCGGGCCGAGGAGGCCTGGAACGAGGGCGCCACCGAGGTCTGCATGCAGGGCGGCATCGACCCGGAGATCCCGGTCACCGGCTACGCCGACCTGGTGCGGGCGATCAAGGCGCGGGTGCCGGGCATGCACGTGCACGCGTTCAGCCCGATGGAGATCGTCAGCGGCGCGACCAAGGCCGGGGTCAGCGTCACCGAGTGGCTGACCGAGCTGCGCGACGCCGGGCTGGACACCATTCCCGGCACCGCGGCGGAGATCCTGGACGACGAGGTCCGCTGGGTGCTGACCAAGGGCAAGCTGCCCACCGCCACCTGGCTGGACGTGGTCGGCACCGCGCACAAGCTGGGCATCCGGTCCAGCTCCACGATGATGTACGGCCACGTCGACCACCCCGGTCATTGGCTCGGCCACCTGCGCACGCTGGCCAGGCTGCAGGACGAGACCGGCGGCTTCACCGAGTTCGTGCCGCTGCCCTTCGTGCACCGCAACGCGCCGATCTACCTGGCCGGGGTGGCCCGTCCTGGCCCGACCCGGCGGGACAACCGGGCGGTGCACGCGATGGCGCGGCTGGCTCTGCACGGCCGGATCCCCAACATCCAGTGCTCCTGGGTCAAGCTCGGCGACGAGGGCACCGCGGACGTGCTCACCGGTGGCGCGAACGACCTCGGCGGCACGCTGATGGAGGAGACGATCAGCCGTATGGCCGGGTCAGAGCACGGTTCGGCCCGCACTGTGCAGCAGCTTCACTCGATCGCGGCGGCGGTGCACCGGCCCGCGCGGCAGCGCACTACCACGTATGCCTAGGAGTTGATCAAGTAGCCGGGTGAAAGCGCGTTGTTACCGGCCCGCTACTCTCCCTCACGTACGAAGGTGCAACCGGCGGCAAATATGGGCGGGTTGACACGTTCGGTAGCTTTTCCCCGCAGAACCACAGGTACCCTCACTCGAACGGGTTAAACCGTGCATTGGGAGGAACGCTCGTGAGCAGCCGCACCGCTCGTGCCGGTCAGCGCGTGGTCACCACGCTCGTGGCCGTCCCGGCAACCGGTCTTCTCGCCTCCGGAGTCGCCAGCGCAGGCGAGACCGCCCAGGCGGCCGTCGCCACCGTCGGCACCACCGGCCTGGTGCCGATCGTCGCGGTGGCCCTCGGCGTCGGCGGCATGGTCGCGGGCGTGGTGCGCGGCCTGCGCGGGCAGACCAAGGTCGACCCGGCGAACGAGCGAATCAACCCGTAGCGCGAACGCCGGTCGCGGCACCTGAGAGAATCCAGGCGTGCCAACCGACGCGTCCACCCCCGTGACCGAGCCCCGTCCCAGGGTGCTCTCCGGAATCCAGCCCACCGCCGACTCCTTCCACCTCGGCAACTACCTCGGTGCGCTGCGGCAGTGGGTGGCCCTGCAGGACGACCACGACGCCTTCTACTGCGTCGTCGACCTGCACGCGATCACGGTTGAGCAGAACCCGGCCCAGCTGCGCCAGCGCACCCGCGTCTCGGTGGCCCAGCTGCTCGCCCTCGGCATCGACCCGGAGCGCGCCACCCTGTTCGTGCAGAGCCACGTGCCCGAGCACGCCCAGCTCGGCTGGGTGATGCAGTGCCTGACCGGCTTCGGCGAGGCCGGGCGGATGACCCAGTTCAAGGACAAGTCCGCGCGCCAGGCCGCCGAGCACGTCAGCGTCGGGCTGTTCACCTACCCGATCCTGCAGGCCGCGGACATCCTGCTCTACCAGGCCAACCGGGTCCCGGTGGGCGAGGACCAGCGCCAGCACCTGGAGCTGACCCGCGACCTGGCCAACCGGTTCAACTCCCGGTACAGCCCCACCTTCACCGTGCCGGAAGCGCACATCGTCAAGGGCACCGCCAAGATCTACGACCTGCAGGACCCGACGGCCAAGATGAGCAAGTCGGTCCCGGCTGGCGTGATCGAGCTGCTGGCCGACCCGAAGGCCTCGGCGAAGAAGATCCGCTCCGCGGTCACCGACACCGAGCGGGAGATCCGCTTCGACACCGAGCACAAGGCGGGCATCTCCAACCTGCTCACCATCTACTCCTCGCTCACCGGCAAGCCGGTCGCCGAGCTGGAGGCGGAGTACGCGGGCAAGGGCTACGGGGACTTCAAGTCCGACCTCGGCGAGGTCGTGGTGGACTGGGTGACCCCGATCCAGAGCAAGGTCAAGGCCTACCTGGACGACAAGGCCGAGCTGGACAAGATCATGCAGCGCGGCGCGGAGCGGGCCAGGCACGTGGCGAGCCGGACGCTGGCCAAGGTGTACAAGAAGGTCGGCTTCCTCCCTCTCGGTGGCTGACTCCGCCGCCCGGGTGACTTGATCAAGCAACGACGGCTTGCCCCGGTTAGCGTTCCGGGGTGAGCACCACCGAGCAGCCGTCCTGGTTCGCCAGGCAGCGCGAGCGCTTCCCGTGGCTGGACCACCTCGTCCGGGCCGGCGGGCGCTACCAGGACAGCTACGGCGACCACTACGCGGCCGCGATCACCTACTTCAGCGTGCTCTCGCTGGTGCCGGTGCTGATGGTCGCCTTCGCGGCGGCCGGCCTGGTGCTCTCCGGCAACACCGAGCTGCTCGACCAGGCCAAGGCGGAGATCGCCGCGGCGGTGCCGGACCCCGCGCTGGGCAAGACCCTGAGTCAGGCGGTCGAGCAGGCCATCTCGCAGCGCTACGCGGTCGGCATCACCGGCCTGGCGATCGCGCTGTACTCCGGCATCGGCTGGATGACCAACCTGCGGGACTCGATCACCGCGCAGTGGGGGCAGGCCCGCGAGGAGCTGCCGCTGGTGCGCACCTACGTGGTCGACTTCCTGTCCCTGATCGGCCTCGGCCTGGCCCTGATGCTCAGCTTCGGCCTGACCACGCTGGTGCAGGCCTTCGCCGAGGACCTGCTGGAGCTGGTTGGCCTGCACAACCAGGGCCTGCCCAAGGTGCTGTTCATCGGCCTCGCCCTGCTGCTGTCCGTGGCGGCCAACTGGGGCGTGTTCCTGTGGGTGCTGGCCTGGCTGCCGCGCAAGCGGGTCACCGCGCGCAGCGCGATCAAGGGCGCGCTGGCCGCGGCCATCGGCTTCGAGCTGCTCAAGCAGGTCGGCGGCATCTACCTGCGCAGCATCAGCGCCTCACCGGCGGGCGCGGCCTTCGGCTCGCTGCTGGGCCTGCTGGTGTTCATCTACCTGGTCTCGCGCTTCCTGCTCTTCGTCACCGCCTGGACCGCCACCGCGCGGGAGAACCGGCAGCCCGAGCCGGTCCAGCCGCCCCCGCCCGCGGTGATCCGGCCGGTGGTGGAGGTCCGCAGCGGGCCGGCGCCCCGGCAGACCGCCACCCTGCTGGGCATCGGCGCGGCCGCCGGACTGCTGCTGCGCGCCCTGTTCCGCTCCCGGCGGGACTGAGGCGGAGAGCCCCAAAAAGCACTGTGCCGCCCTCCCGGCCAGGGGAGGGCGGCACAGTCAGCTCAACGCGGTAGCGGGCCGCTCAGACCGCCGCGGCGGCGGCTCTGGCCTTGGCCGCGGCCTTCGCGCGCTTCTTCCGCACGTACAGGAAGCCGAAGATGATCACGAACACGCCCGCCGCGATGGTCAGCGGCAGGCCGACCGTGCCAAACGGGGTGATCGGCGCGGCCGAGGGGTTCTCCGGCACGTTGATGCCGTTGTTGCCGTCCTGCTTGGCCTGGGCCGCGCCGCCGTCGCCGCTGGGCGCGGTCTCCGCGGGCGCCCGCTCCACCAGCTGGCCGATCGGCTCGGTCGAGGACTTCAGGCTGAAGCCGTACTCCAGCAGCTTGGCCGCCTGCTGGTAGGGCGCCATGTTCGGCGCCTTCTCCGCCCTGATCAGCACCGCGACCAGGCGGCGCCCGCTCTTCTCCGCGGCGCCGATGAAGGTGTGCCTGGCGTCGTCGGTGAAGCCGGTCTTGCCGCCGATCGCGCCGGCGTAGGCGGTCAGCAGCTGGTTGTCATTGTTGACCCGGAACGCCGGCTTGCCCGCGTAGCCGGGGAAGTTCATCGACTTGGTGGCGACCGCCTTGGCGAACTCGGGGTTCTTCAGCGCGGCCTTGAAGATGACCGCCTGGTCGTAGGCAGAGGTGGACATGCCGGGGCCGTCCAGGCCGGACGGGGTGGCCGCGCGGGTGTCCAGCGCGCCCAGCTGGCGGGCCAGCTGGTTCATCTTGCGCACCGTCTCCTCAACGCCGCCGAGCTTGCGGGAGAGCGCGTGCGCGGCGTCGTTGCCGGAGTCCAGCATCATGCCGGTGATCAGGTCCTTGACGGTGTACTTGCCGCCGATCCCGATCCCGACCTTGCTGCCCTCCTGCTCGGTGTCGGACTTCTCGCCGGTGACCACCGTCGAGGGGTCCAGCTCCTTCAGGGCGACCAGCGCGGTCAGCACCTTGATGATGGAGGCCGGACGGTGCCGGGCGTGCGGGTCCTTGGCCGCGATGACCGCGCCGGAGTTCAGGTCGGCGAGCAGCCAGGACTGGGCGTTGACGACGTTCAGCCCTGGCGGGGCGGCCACGCCGTTCGGCGGGATCACGCCGCACTCGTACAGGCGGGGGCCGCCGACCGGCTTGGCGGGCACCGGCAGCGGGCCGGGCGCGGTCTTGCCGGGTTTGGGCTGCTCGGACATGTCCACCGCGGGCGGCGGGACACTGCGGTCCTGGCAGGAGGCAGCCTGGCTGGACGAGGTCGGCGGCGTGTTGCCCGTGGTCTTCGACGGCTGGGCCAGCACGACCGGAGCGCTCAGCACCGCGGCAGCCAGCAGCGCGCAGACAGAGGCGACCAGCGCCGTTGCGGGGCGGTGGGCGGTAGAAGGCACAAGGGCAGGCTAGCCACCCCAGCCCGGGAACGGTATTCGGCCCACCGGATACTGCGGTGGTGACGCTGTCCCGCCGTGCCTCGTTGTTCCTGTTGGCCTTCGCCGTCTGGACCTGGTGGATCTGGCCGACGTTCCTGGTGAACATCTCCCGGGACGCCCGTTCCTGGGCGCAGGACGGCTCACCGACCGGCTTCTTCACCGTGCACCTGGTGCTGGTCGTCACGTCCCTGGTGCTCGGAACTGTGATCGGTGTCATGGGCTGGCGCGGGTTCCGTGCCATACGTAGGCAGACTACGGCATCCTGATCTGAAGAACTGCTGAATTCTTCCCACCACGAAGGAGACCGCCGTGGAGTTCGTGCGGCTTGCCCTGGTTTTCCTGCACCTGCTCGGCATGGCCATGCTGGTCGGGATGATCCTGCTCCAGCTCAAGACCGCCAAGGACGGCCCGCTGAACAAGGGCTGGCTGCACGGCGTGCTGCTGCAGCTGGTCACCGGCGTCGCCCTGGTCGGCATCCAGTACCCGCTCGGCCGGGACGTGGACAACATCAAGATCGGCGTGAAGCTGCTGGTGCTGATCGTCATCGGCGCGCTGGTCGCGGCGAACCTGAGCAAGCAGAAGATCGCCAGCTGGATGGTGCCGACGCTGGCGGCCCTGACGGTGCTGAACGTGGGTGTCGCGGTCTTCTGGCGGTGACATTGGCGCGCTCCGCGCGCGGGATTTTTCGCTCTTGAGTCGCCTCGTCGTGCATCCGCCGCACGCGAAGCAAGCTTCGGATGCGTCGGACGCACGACAAGGCGACGCGAAAAATCAACCCCACCGCCAGTGAAGAGCCCGCCGTGTCGCTGGCGCGCCACGCCTCTTTCGCAACAGGTCAGCGACCGGTTCGGCCAACACACCGTACGAGAACGGCCAACACTCGCGAGGATTTCAAGCTTCCCGGAGTGTTGGCCGAAGTCGTACGCCGTGTTGGCCGTTGTTGTACCTGGTGTTGGCCGTTGGTCAGCGGCGGAAGAGCAGCGCTCGCTTCACTTCCTGGATCGCCTTGGTGACCTGGATGCCGCGGGGGCAGGCGTCGGTGCAGTTGAACGTGGTGCGGCAGCGCCAGACGCCGTCGACGTCGTTGAGGATGTCCAGGCGCTCCTCGGCGGCCTCGTCCCGGCTGTCGAAGATGAAGCGGTGCGCGTTCACGATCGCGGCCGGGCCGAAGTAGGAGCCCTCCACCCAGTACACCGGGCAGCTGGTGGTGCAGCAGGCGCACAGGATGCACTTGGTGGTGTCGTCGAAGCGCTCGCGGTCGGCCGCGGACTGGATGCGCTCCTTGGTCGGGTCCTGGCCGTAGTTGATCAGGTATGGCTTGACCGCGCGGAAGGCCTCGAAGAAGGGCTCCATGTCCACCAGGAGGTCCTTGTGGACGGGCAGGCCCTTGATCGGCTCCAGGGTGATCGTGGTCGGCTTGCCCTTCTTCGCCATCAGGTCCTTGACCAGGACCTTGCAGGCCAGCCGGTTCACGCCGTTGATCCGCATCGCGTCCGAGCCGCACACGCCGTGCGCGCAGGAGCGGCGGAAGGTCAGCGACCCGTCGACGTACCACTTGATGTAGTGCATCAGGTTGAGCACTCGATCGGTGGGCAGCGCGGGCACCGAGAAGGACTCCCAGCGCGGCTCCGCGTCGGTCTCCGGGGTGAACCGGCGGATCCGGACGGTGACGAGCGTGGACCCCTCGGGGGCGGGGGGAAGGGCGCCGCGGGAACCAGCCGCGGGGGCCTCAGCAGTCGCGGTCATCAGTACTTGCGCTCCATCGGCTGGTAACGGGTGATGGTGACGGGCTTGTAGTCCAGGCGGATGTCCGCGGTCAGGCCGTCACCGTGCTTGTAGGCCATGGTGTGCCGCAGGAAGTTCACGTCGTCCCGCTGCTGGTAGTCCTCGCGGGCGTGCCCGCCCCTGGACTCCTTGCGGTTGAGCGCGCCCTGCACCAGCACCTCGGCCAGCTCCAGCAGGAAGCCCAGCTCGACCGCTTCCAGCAGGTCGGTGTTGAACCGCTTGCCCTTGTCCTGGATCGCCACGCCCGCGTACCGCTCCTTGAGCGCCTGCACGTCGTGCAGGGCCTGCTTGAGCGTCTCCTCGGTGCGGTAGACCGAGGCGTTGAGGTCCATCGTGGTCTGCAGCTCGCCGCGGATGTCGGCCACCCGCTCGCCGCCGGTGGACTCCAGCATGGTCGAGACCATGCTCTCCACCAGCGTGGCCGGGTTGGCGGGCAGCTCGGTGTGCTCGACCGTCTTGGCGTACTCCGCGGCGGCGATGCCCGCGCGGCGGCCGAAGACGTTGATGTCCAGCAGCGAGTTGGTGCCCAGCCGGTTCGCGCCGTGCACGGACACACAGGCGCACTCACCGGCGGCGTAGAGGCCGGGGACCACGTTGTCGTTGTCCCGCAGCACCTCGCCGGTGATCTTGGTCGGGATGCCGCCCATCGCGTAGTGCGCGGTCGGGTACACCGGCACCTGCTCGGTCACCGGGTCGATGCCGAGGTAGGTGCGGGAGAACTCGGTGATGTCCGGCAGCTTCGCGTCCAGCACCTCGGCGCCCAGGTGGGTCAGGTCGAGGTAGACGTAGTCCTTGTGCGGGCCGGCGCCGCGGCCCTCGCGCACCTCGGTGGCCATCGCGCGGGCGACCATGTCCCGCGGCGCGAGGTCCTTGATGGTGGGCGCGTAACGCTCCATGAACCGCTCGCCGGAGGCGTTGCGCAGGATGCCGCCCTCGCCGCGGGCGCCCTCGGTGAGCAGGATGCCCAGGCCGGCCAGGCCGGTCGGGTGGAACTGGTAGAACTCCATGTCCTCCAGCGGCAGGCCCTTGCGGAAGACGATGCCCATGCCGTCGCCGGTGAGGGTGTGCGCGTTGGAGGTGGTCTTGAAGACCTTGCCGAACCCGCCGGAGGCGAAGACCACCGACTTGGCCTGGAAGACGTGGATCTCGCCGGTGGCCAGCTCCAGTGCCACCGCGCCGGAGCAGACCGGGCCGTTCTCGGTCTCGGTCAGGCAGATGTCGAGCACGTAGAACTCGTTGAAGAACTCGATCCCGTGCTTCACGCAGTTCTGGTACAGCGTCTGCAGGATCATGTGGCCGGTGCGGTCCGCGGCGTAGCAGGCCCTGCGCACCGCGGCCTCGCCGTGGTTGCGGGTGTGCCCGCCGAAGCGGCGCTGGTCGATCTTGCCCTCGGGCGTGCGGTTGAACGGCAGGCCCATCTTCTCCAGGTCGAGCACCGCGTCGATGGCCTCCTTGGCCATGATCTCCGCGGCGTCCTGGTCAACCAGGTAGTCGCCACCCTTGACCGTGTCGAAGGTGTGCCACTCCCAGTTGTCCTCCTCGACGTTGGCCAGCGCGGCGCACATGCCGCCCTGGGCCGCGCCGGTGTGCGACCGGGTCGGGTAGAGCTTGGTCAGCACCGCGGTGCGGGCCCGCTGGCCGGACTCGATCGCGGCCCGCATCCCGGCGCCACCAGCGCCGACGATGACGACGTCGTACTTGTGGAACTGCATGGTGGGAGCCTCGCTCAGCCGAAGTTCGGGGTGAAGGTGAAGATCACGAACGTGCCGAGCGCGACTGTCAGGATCACGGACACGTACAGCAGCATGGTCAGCCAGAAGCGGGTGCTGTCCTTGCGCGAGTAGTCGTTGATGATCGTGCGCATGCCGTTGCCGCCGTGCAGCATGGCCAGCCACAGCATGGACAGGTCCCAGAACTGCCAGAACGGCGAGGCCCAGCGGCCGGCCACGAAGGCGAAGTTGACCTTGTGCACGCCGCCGTCCAGGAACAGCATGATCAGCAGGTGGCCGAGCACCAGGAACACCAGCACCAGGCCGGACAGGCGCATGAACAGCCAGCTGGCCAGCTCGAAGTTGCTCCGGCGGGCCTGCTTGCGGCGCGGGTGCCGCGGCGGGGCCAGGTCAGGGGTGGACAGGCTCACGTCAGCGCTCATCTCACATCCCGCCCATCAGCATGCTGTAGGCCTTGGCCAGCAGGTGGTAGGAGCCGGGGATCATCAGCGCGGCCCAGATGACCAGCACGGTCCACATCATCGGGCGCTGGTAGCGCGGGCCCTTGCCCCAGAAGTCCACCAGCATGACCCGGATGCCGTTGAGCGCGTGGAAGAGCACCGCGGCGACCAGGCCCAGCTCGAACAGGACGAAGAACGGTTCCTTGTAGGTCGCGATGACCTTGTCGTACGCCTCCGGCGACACCCGCACCAGCGCGGTGTCCAGGACGTGCACGAACAGGAAGAAGAACGTGAGCACCCCGGTGATCCGGTGGGCGACCCACGACCACATCCCCAGGTCTCCCCGGTACAGCTTCCCACCGCCGCGGGAACCCCGCTGCTGGGTTGCCGCGGCCTCAGTGCTGGCCATGGTGGACGGCCTCCAACGTCATTGCTGGATCTCTGGCTACCGGTGTTCGGGTACCGGGGGCCTTGACCCACGGGATGCTAGCCGTGTAGGCGCTGCGCGACCCACTTGGCGTAGCCCGCTGTGATCGACGAGACAGCTCCGAGGGGGACTCCCGCGCACGTCGCAACGCGCGCGTAACTCGCGCGCGCGAACTCTCAGTGCGAACGGGGGTGGCCTGTGGATGGAGCGCCCAACAATTCGGTCACGTCGGGCAGACTGCCTGCGGAGGACGTCGTACCGGCGGGTACGGTTCGGCGTTTGTAGAAGCCCCCGTCGATGGAGCCGGGGGTCGTGTCGGGCAGTCGCGAGGCGGCTCGGCGAGGCCATGTGAAGGAGACGAGAGCCGTGCGTCGGATGCGAAACGCCGCGGTGGCCGCGGTCGCGATCACCAGCGTCCTGTCGCTGGTCGCGTGCGCGAAGGACAGCGGACCGGGCGGCGCCCCTGGGGGCAACGCCACGGGCAACGGGTGCGAGAAGGCGGCACCGCCCGCTGCCCCGGCCGGGTCCACCAGCAGCAGCACGACCGGGACCAAGCCCGACGCCAAGGCGCTCAAGGTCGGCCTGACCTTCGACATCGGCGGCCGGGGTGACGCGTCGTTCAACGACGCCGCCGCCGCGGGTGTCGACCGCGCGATCGCCGAGCTGGGCCTGCAGAAGAGCAACGTCAAGGAGGCCTCGGCCGCCGCCGGCGACACCGAGGACGTCAAGTCCAGCCGCCTGCGCCAGCTGGCCAGCGAGGGCTACAACCCGGTCATCGCGATCGGCTTCGCCTACGCCGACGCGCTCAAGGTGGTCGCCGCGCAGTTCCCGAACACCCGCTTCGCCATCGTGGACGCGGGTGTGGAGGGCGCGAAGAACGTCACCCCGCTGCTCTTCGCCGAGGAGCAGGGCTCCTTCCTGGCCGGCGTGATCGCCGCCTACAAGAGCAAGAAGTGCTCGGTCGGCTTCGTCGGCGGCGTGAACGTGCCGCTGATCCAGAAGTTCGAGGCAGGCTTCTACCAGGGCGCCAAGGCCGCCGCGCCGAACATCAAGATCGAGAAGAAGTACCTCACCCCGGCGGGTGACCTCTCCGGCTTCAACGACCCGAACAAGGGCAAGGTCGCCTCGGACGGTCTGATCGACGGCGGCGCGGACGTGCTCTACCAGGCCGCGGGCGGCTCCGGCAAGGGCGTGTTCAGCGCGGCCAAGTCCCGGGGCGCGCTGGCCATCGGGGTGGACTCCGACCAGTACAAGCAGACCACCGTCGCGGACTCCAAGGACATCATCATCTCCTCGGTGCTCAAGCGGGTCGACGTGGCCGTCTACGACTACATCGCCGCCTCCGCCAAGAACGACCTGACCACCCTGCCGAAGATCTTCGACCTGAGCGTGGACGGTGTCGGCTACTCCATCAGCGGCGGCAAGATCGACGACATCAAGGGCACGCTGGACGCCTACAAGGCCGCGATCGTGGCCGGTCAGATCAAGGTCTCGGACAAGCCGAGCAGCTGAGCAAGCAACAACACGCGATGGGCCTGGGCCAAGCTCCAGGCCCATCGCGCGTTAGCCGCCACCACTGGGAGACCTCGAAGATGAGCAGTTCCCCGGATGCCGCCCAGCACTCGCCGACCGCGGTCCGGCTTGCCGGCATCACCAAACGCTTCCCCGGCGTGATCGCCAACTCCGACGTGCACCTGAGCGTGGCGCGGGGCGAGGTGCACGCGCTGTGCGGGGAGAACGGCGCGGGCAAGTCCACGCTGATGAAGATCCTCTACGGCATGCAGCAGCCGGACGAGGGCACGATCGAGGTCAACGGCGAGCAGGTGCACTTCCGCTCGCCGGCGGATGCGATCAAGGCCGGCATCGGCATGGTGCACCAGCACTTCATGCTCGCCGACAACCTCACCGTGCTGGAGAACGTGGTGCTGGGCGCCGAGGCGCTGCACGGCATCGGCGCCAAGGCGCGCAAGCGGATCGCCGAGCTGGCCGGACAGACCGGGCTGCACGTCAGCCCGGACGTGCCGGTGGAGTACCTCGGCGTGGCCGACCGGCAACGGGTGGAGATCCTCAAGGTCCTCTACCGCGGCGCGAAGATCGTCATCCTGGACGAGCCCACCGCGGTGCTGGTGCCGCAGGAGGTCGACGAGCTGTTCGTCACCCTGCGCGGCATGCGCGAGCAGGGCTACACGTTCCTGTTCATCTCGCACAAGCTGGACGAGGTCAGGGCCATCGCGGACAGCCTCACCGTGATCCGCCGGGGCAGCACGGTCGGCACCGCCGACCCCAAGACCGTCACCTCCCGCCAGCTCGGCGAGCTGATGGTCGGCAGCGAGCTGCCCAGCCCGGAGACCCGCGAGTCCACCGTCACCGACCGCCCGGTGCTCACCCTCACCGAGGTGCGGCTGTGCGCCGACGGCGGGGTGCGGCCGGTCCTGGACCACATCACCCTGACCGTGCACGCCGGCGAGGTGCTGGGCATCGCGGGCGTGGAGGGCAACGGCCAGACCGAGCTGGTCGAGGCCGTGATGGGCATTCGCAAGATCGACAGTGGCTCGGTCTCTCTCGGCGGCGCGGACATCACCAAGGAGTCCACGCTGGCCAGGCGAGAGGCCGGGATCGGATACGTGCCGGAGGACCGGCACCGGCAGGGCCTGCTGCTCACCCAGACCCTGTGGGCCAACCGCATCCTCGGCTACCAGACCCGCCGCCCGGTGGTCCGCGGCCGCTGGCTGGACCTGGAGGGCGCGCGGGAGGACACCCGGCGGATCGTCGAGCAGTTCGACGTGCGCACCCCGGGCATCGAGGTGCCCGCGGCCGCGCTCTCCGGCGGCAACCAGCAGAAGCTCGTGGTCGGCCGCGAGCTCTCCGGGGACCCGGTGCTGCTCATCGCCTCGCACCCGACCAGGGGCGTGGACGTGGGCGCGCAGGCGGTGATCTGGGAGCAGATCCGCACCGCGCGGGCCAACGGCCTGGCCGTGCTGCTGATCTCGGCGGACCTGGACGAGCTGATCGGGCTCTCCGACTCGATCAAGGTCATGTCGCGCGGACGCCTGGTGGCCGACGCCGACCCGAACGTGGTGACGCCCGAGGACCTCGGTGCGGCCATGACCGGCGGCGAGGCGGCCGCCGGCGCACCGGAAGGGGACGAGCGGTGAAGCTGAACGCCCGCGCTGTCCTGCTGCCCCCGCTGCTGGCGATCGCCGCGGCCCTGCTGCTGTGCTCGATCGCGCTGATGATCTCCGGCGGCAACCCGCTGGAAGCCTTCGCCGCGATGATCGCCCAGGTCGGCCGGGGCACCACCGCGGTGGACATCGTCAACACCGGCAGCACCTACTACCTGGCCGCGCTCGCGGTGGCCATCGGCTTCCAGATGAAGCTGTTCAACATCGGCGTCGAGGGCCAGTACAAGATCGCCGCGATCATCGCGATGGTCGCCGGTGGCTCGGTCGTGCTGCCGCCGGTGCTGCACACGCTGTTCGTCCTGGTGGTGGCCGTGCTGGTGGGCGCGCTGTGGGCGGCCATCCCGGCCATCCTCAAGATCACCCGCGGGGTGAACGAGGTCATTTCCACGATCATGCTCAACGCGGTGGCCACCGGCATCGCCGCGTACCTGATCCAGGACTCGGTCTTCGGCGAGCTGCGCGGCAACAACCTGGGCACGCCGCTGGTGGCCGAGTCCGGCCGGGTGCCCGGCCTGTCCCTCGGCGAGGCGGGCACGGTCTTCGGCCTGGTCGTGCTCGCGGTGCTGGCCGGGGTCGGCTACTGGGTGCTGATGAACCGCACCCGGTTCGGCTTCGAGCTGCGCGCCTCCGGCGAGTCGGCCACCGCGGCCACCGCGGGCGGGGTCAACGCGAAGAAGATGATCCTGGTCGCGATGCTGCTCTCCGGCGGTATCGCCGGCCTGGTCGCCATGCCGGAGCTGCTCGGCCGCGACTACACCTACACGCTGAACTTCCCGGCCGCCTACGGCTTCACCGGTATCGCGGTGGCGCTGCTGGGCCGCAACCACCCGGTCGGCATCGCCTTCGGCGCGCTGCTGTGGGCCTTCCTGGACAAGTCCTCGGTCGCGCTGGAGAACGTGGGCGTGCCCAAGGAGATCGTGACCATCATGCAGGGCTCGATCGTGCTGTCGGTGGTGGTGGCCTACGAGGTGGTCCGGCGGATCACCCTGGCGGCCGAACAACGCAAGGTCGGGCAGCAGCTCGGCACGACGGACGAGGTGGCCGCATGAGCGCCGTAGTCGACACCCCGCAGCACCCAGGGAGCTCGGCCTTCCTGTCCGGGCCGCAGCAGCGCAAGCTGCCCAGCTGGGGCACCGGCCTGTTGCTGGTGGCCGCGGCGATCGTCGCGCTGTCCACCGCCTCCTACCTGACCGGTGTGCCGCAGCTGACCTCCTCCGGCACCTTCCAGACCGCGGTGCTGCTGGCCATGCCGATCCTGCTGGCCGGGCTCGGCGGGCTCTGGTCCGAGCGCGCCGGCGTGGTCAACATCGGCCTCGAGGGCATGATGATCCTCGGCACCTGGGGCGGCGCCTGGGCCGGTTACCAGTGGGGTCCGTGGGCCGGCCTGGTCTCGGCCGCGGTCTTCGGCGCGCTGGGCGGCCTGCTGCACGCCATCGCCACGGTGACCTTCGGCGTCAACCACATCGTCTCCGGTGTGGCGATCAACCTGCTGGGCGCCGGCGTGACCAAGTACCTGTCCACGCTGCTGTTCCTGCCGGTGTCGAACAACCCGCGCGAGTCGCCGCCGGTGCCCAAGTTCGACACCTTCTCGCTGCAGCCGATCGGCGACTGGCTGGCCGCGCTGGAGAACGAGCAGCGGGTCGGCATCTCCGACGTGGCGGGCATCCTGCGCGGCCTGGTCACGCACGTGTCCCCGCTGACCATGCTGGCCCTCGTGCTGGTGCCGGTCACCTACCTGGTGCTCTGGCGCAGCCGGTTCGGCCTGCGGCTGCGCTCCTGCGGGGAGAACCCGGTGGCCGCCGAGTCGCTGGGCGTCAACGTCTACCTGCACAAGTACGCCGCGGTGATCATCTCCGGCGCGCTGGCCGGGCTGGGCGGGGCGGCGCTGCTGCTCAACCCCGGCCAGGCCGGTTACCTGGAGAACCAGACGAACGGCCGGGGCTACATCGGCCTGGCCGCGCTGATCTTCGGCAACTGGCGGCCCACCGGCCTGCTCGGCGGCGCCGCGCTGTTCGGCTACGCGGACGGGTTGCAGCTGCGCAGCGGCGGCGGCGCGGTGCTCGCGCTGCTGTACGCGGCGGTGCTGGCGCTGGGCGTGGTGGTCGTGGTGCAGCTGTGGCGGCGGCGCTGGGTGGCCACCGCGGTGACCGTCTCCGGCGCGCTGATCCTGTACTGGGTGTACTGGTCCTTCGACGAGCTGCCCAGCCAGCTGACCACCTACCTGCCGCACCTGGTGACGCTGGTGGTGCTCGCGGTGTCCGCGCAACGACTGCGGCCACCGGCGGCGAACGGCGTCGAGTACCGGCGCGGCTGACAATGTCCACTGTGGACTGGGAACTGCTGCGCGAGACCGCGGTCAAGGCCGCCGGGCACGCCTACTGCCCCTACTCGGGGTTGCAGGTGGGCTCGGCGGCCGTCTGCGACGACGGCCGGATCGTCACCGGCTGCAACGTGGAGAACGCCTCCTACGGCCTTGGCCTGTGCGCCGAGTGCACGATGGCCGGACAGCTCCGCCTGACCGGCGGCGGCCGCTTCGTCGCGGTGACCTGCCGCTCGGGCACCGGCGAGCTGCTGATGCCCTGCGGCCGCTGCCGCCAGGTGCTCTACGAGCTGGGCGGCCCGGACTGCCTGCTCGACACCCCGCGCGGGATCCTGCCGATGAGCGAGGTCCTGCCGGATGCCTTCGGACCCGACCAGCTGCCGGAGCCGCCAGCATGACTCACAACGCCATTGACGTGATCCGCGCCAAGCGGGACGGAAATCGATTGACCGACGCCCAGATCGACTGGGTGATCGACGCCTACACCCGGGGCGCGGTGGCCGATGAGCAGATGTCCGCCCTGGCCATGGCGATCTTCCTGAACGGCATGACCGCCGAGGAGACCGCCCGCTGGACCGCCGCCATGGTGGCCTCTGGCGAGCACCTCGACCTGTCCGCGGTCACCAGGCCCACGGTGGACAAGCACTCCACCGGCGGCGTCGGCGACAAGATCACCCTCCCGCTGGCCCCGCTGGTCGCGGCCTGCGGCGCGGCCGTGCCACAGCTCTCCGGCCGGGGCCTCGGCCACACCGGCGGCACCCTGGACAAGCTGGAGTCCATCCCCGGCTGGCGGGCGAACCTGTCCACCGCGGAGATCACCGCCCAGCTGAACTCGGTCGGCGCGGTGGTCTGCGCGGCCACCGAGGGCCTGGCCCCGGCCGACCGCAAGCTGTACGCGCTGCGCGATGTGACCGGCACGGTCGAGGCCATCCCGCTGATCGCCAGCTCGATCATGAGCAAGAAGATCGCCGAGGGCGCCCAGTCCCTGGTGCTCGACGTCAAGTCCGGCACCGGCGCGTTCATGAAGACCGAGGCCGACGCCCGCCGCCTGGCCGAGGCCCTGGTCGCTATCGGCAAGGCCAACGGCCTCAACATCAGCGCCCTGCTCACCGACATGTCCGTCCCGCTGGGCCGCGCGGTCGGCAACGCGGTGGAGGTGGCCGAGTCCGTCGAGGTGCTCAAGGGCAACGGCCCGGCCGACGTCACCGAGCTGACCATCGCCCTGGCCCGCGAGATGCTCGCACTCGCCGGCATCGACACCGACCCGGCCCCGGTCCTCGCCTCCGGCCAGGCCTACGAGACCTGGTCCCGCATGATCAGCGCCCAGGGCGGCGACCCCGAGGCGCCCCTGCCTGCCCCCGCGCACGTGCACCTGGTCGAGGCCCAGGAAGACGGCGTGCTCGCCGAACTGGACGCCTACGCCGTCGGCGTCGCCGCCTGGCGCCTGGGCGCGGGCCGGGCCCGCAAGGAAGACCCGGTCCAGCACGCCGCCGGCATCCTCTGCCACGCCAAACCCGGCGACCGGGTCACCAAGGGCCAGCCCCTGCTGGAACTGCACACCAACACCGAGGACGCCATCCCCGCCGCACTGGCCGCCCTGGACGGCGGCTACCGGATCGCCGAATCGGCCCCGGAGACCAAGGCCCTGCTCTTGGACACCCTGCGCGGCTAAACTACCGAGACCGCGGCTGGCGGGAACCGGACTCCCCGGACGAATTGCGCAACCGGTCCGAGCGGCATACGTCTATCGGATCATGCGCATTGCCCTCGGCATTCTCCCGCCCTCGCGGTCGCGGCGACATCTGCCTGCACCGCCACGCCGCCCCCGAGTTCGCAGACCCAGCCCACCACCAGCGCGAGCAGCCCGCCGCCCACTTCAGCTGAGCAGCGAAAACCATTCCAAACCGGCAAGCACTTCGAGCAGATCGAGAAGGCTGCCAAACATCCGCCCAGCAAAGAAGGAACACCTCGGCGAAAGCTTCGAAACGATCTCCCGGGCGGCCCCTATTCCGAGCTTCCGCTGGCCGGAATTCCCAGATCGTGAGGGCCAAGGGCAAGGCGAGCACAGAGCGGACATTCCTCGCCGACCTCACACGAATCCCGCCCAAACATCGCGACGAGGGCTTCGACGTCACCGTCGACGAACAGGGCACGATCACCCAGGTGGACTGGCTGTACGTCCCGTCCTGGTAACCCCTGCGGAGGTGGGGCGCAGGGCAGCCCCGGCCAGGCCGATCGCCCGCGCCCCGAGCCGCCCGGCCCGTCGGCCCGGTGCCCGTCGACCCGGTGCCCGTCGACCCGGTGCCCGACGACCCGATGCCCGGCTGCCCAGCGGTCCGTGCCTGGTGGCCTGGTGGCCCGGTGCCTGGTGGCCCGGCGGTCCGGTGCTTGGTGGCCCGGCGGTCCGGTTGCTCGGCAGTCCGGCGGTGGGTTGTGGCCCGGCGGGTGGGGCGCAGTGTCGTGTCTTGGTGCGCGGTGCGCGGTGCGCGGTGTCTTGTCGCCGGTGCCGGTGCCGGTGCCGGTGCCGGTGCCGGTGCCGGTGGCGGTGCGGGTGCCGGTGGCGGGTGCGGGTGCGGGTGCGGGTGCCCGGTGGCTCGCGGCTCGGTGGGCCGGTGCTCGGCAGTCGCGGTCCGGCGCTGCCGCAGCCCTCTCCCCGTCCCCAACCCCCGCTTTGCTCCCCGGCCCGGGGCGATCCGGCGGCCCAGCCGCCCCGCGCTGGGTCCTTGCCGTCGCTCGACAGCACAGCGCCCCGGGGGCCTGGGCTCCCGGGGCGCTGTGGGCGGTGCTGGGTCAGCTGTCGATGTCGACGTCTACGCCGTCCGGGTCGACGGACTTTTCCGCGTCGCGGGACTTGCCGGAGCTCTTGGCGCGGCTGCGGCGCTGCTGCCGCGGCATCACCGCGGGCGGCGGGGGCGGGGTGGGCGCGCCGCCGCCGAGGATCAGCTCGGCGAAGGTGGCCATGGCCTCGTCCAGCTGGCCGGCGTGGCGCTGGTCGGACTCCTGGTTCGCCTGGCGGACCAGGCCGAGCAGGGCGTCGGTGTCCGGGCGCTCGGTGACCGCGCCGGTGACCCGGTTCAAGCCCTGCTTGACGTTGCCGTCCAGGTCGCCCAGGCGGCCGGAGACGTTGTCCTCGACCTCGTCGATGCGGCCGCCGACCTGCTCGAGGCGGGCGTTGAGGGCTTCCAGGCGCTCGGCCAGGCTCTGCAGGCGCTCGGTCGGGTCGACCGCGGGCCGGGAGAGCAGGTCGTCCAGCTTCTCGTTCTGCTCGTCGCGGGCCGAGGACAGCGCGTTGTGCAGGCTGTTGTTGCCGTCGTTGATGCTGTTGCGCAGGCCGGTGTTGCCCTCGGTGATGCTGGTCCGCAGGGTGTTGGTGCCCTCGCTGATCGCGCCGTGCAGCGAGCTGTTGCCGTCAGCGATCGCGCCGCGCAGCGAGTTGTTGCCGTCGTTGATCGAGCTGCGCAGGGTGTCGGTGCCCTCGGAGATCAGGCCGCGCAGGTTGTCGGTGCTCTCGGTCAGCGAGCGCTGCAGCGCCTCGCGGGTGCCGTCGAGGTGCTCGTGCACGCCCTCGTCCACCTCGTCGATCCGGCCGCGCAACACGGTCTCCAGCGCCTCGACGCGCTCGCGCACCGGGTTGGTGATCGCGGCGGGCAGCGACTCCAGGCGGGCGTCCTGCTTGTCCAGGTGCCGCTCGACGTTGCCGCCGAGGTCGTCAAGTCGCTTGTGGATGTTGGACAGCTTGTCCTCGAGGCCGTCCATCTTGCCCTGGACACCCTCGAAGCGGCCGGCCACGCCGTCCAGGCGGCCATCCAGCTGGGCGAAGGGCTTGGCCAGCTTGTCGACCAGGCTCTCCACCGCGCGGCCGAGACCGGCGATGGCGCCGTCCTGGGCCTCCAGCCGGGCGAGGGTCTCGTCCAGCCGCTCGGCCAGCACGCTGACCTCGGTGCGATCGGGCAGCTCGGAGAGGCGCTTGCGCACCGAGCCGAGCGACTCCAGCGGCGAGAGTCGAGCGTGGATCTCGTCCAGCGCGTCGAAGATCTGCTGCTGTTCGCTCTCACGGATCTCGGCTGCGCGAATCAGCGTGTTGCGCATCCGATCGAAAGACATTGTGGAGTGGTTGTTCTCGCTCACGGCAGGGACCTTCGTCGAAGGGAGGGGACCGACGGACGCGACTCTAGCCAGTCGCCCGAGTTGTTGTTCACCGCCCCCCGGCCGAACTTCGGCGGAAGTTGGCCAGGAGTACGCCATTCGGGTGACTGGCTGCAGGAAACGCCAGTGGTTTGATCTTCAGTGGTTGCTCAGCGCAGAACCGCGTTCCCCATTCGAGCTACATGCATCCCCGACCATGATCGACGTTGCGTGGCAATGCAGCCACAACGACGCCTCAGAACCATCCGACAGAGTGGACTTGCCACTAGCCGCACAAGTCAGATGATCATAGCGCTCGCTCTCCGGAACGGCCCGGCAACACGCCGATCTGGTTACCATCGAGGAGGTGCTTGATCATTCGATTTACGGTGCCGACGCCGACGTCTACGCCGCCTTCAGCGAGCACAGTGCTCCCAACACCCAGTACGACCGCCCGGCCGTGCTGCGCCTGGCCGGTGATCTGACCGGCAAGCGCGTCCTCGAACTCGGCTGCGCCGCGGGCGGGCTGACCGAGCAGCTGGCCGATCGCGGCGCCGACGTGCTCGCCCTGGACCGAGAACCCAGGTTGGTCGAGCTCACCCGCGCCCGGCTGGGCGAGCGGGCCCGGGTGGAGCGCGCCGACCTGGAGAAACCCCTGGACCTGGTGCCCACCGGCAGCGTCGACCTGGTGGTGGCCTCGCTGGTGCTGCACTACGTCGAGGACTGGGCCCCGCTGCTGGCCGAACTGCGCCGCTGCCTGGTGCCCGGCGGCGCGCTGGTCTTCTCCCTGCACCACCCGATCACCGGCTGGCTGCTCTGCGACCAGACCGACTACCACCGGACCGAGCTGGTCCGCGAGACCTGGGACTGGGACGGCCAGCAGGTCACCGCCGAGCTTTACCGCCGCCCGCTGTCGGAGATCTTCCGCCAGCTCCGACAGGCCGGGTTCCTCATCGACGTGGTCGAGGAACCCCTGCCGGAGCCGGGCCCGGACGCCGAGCCGTGGCTGTTCGAGGTGCTCAACACCAAGCCGGTGTTCCTGTTCGTCAGGGCGTGTGCGGGTACCGTGTCGCCATGTCAACCCCGGTGACTCTGGAAACCATCCGCACCGCACCCAAGGTGCTTCTGCACGACCACCTCGATGGCGGCTTGCGACCGCAGACCGTCATCGACCTGGCCGACGCCGGCGGCTACGCCAACCTGCCCACCACGGACGCCGCCGAGCTCGGCGACTGGTTCGCCGAGGCCGCCGACTCCGGCTCCCTGGTCCGCTACCTCGAGACCTTCGCGCACACCGTCGGCGTCATGCAGAACACCGACGCGATCGTCCGGGTGGCCGCCGAGGCCGCCGAGGACCTCGCCGACGACGGTGTGGTCTACGCCGAGGTCCGCTACGCCCCCGAGCTGTTCACCGAGGGCGGCCTGGCCCTCGAGCAGATCGTCGAGGCGGTCCAGGAGGGCTTCCGGCAAGGCGAGGCCACCGCCGCCGCCCGCGGCAAGAAGGTCCGGATCGGCACCCTGCTGTGCGCGATGCGGCAGAACGCCCGTTCGCTGGAGATCGCCGAGCTGGCCGTCCGGTACCGCGACGCCGGTGTGGTCGGCTTCGACATCGCCGGGCCCGAGGCCGGCTTCCCGCCCACCCGCAACCTGGACGCCTTCGAGTACCTGCGCCAGCAGAACGCGCACTTCACCATCCACGCCGGTGAGGCCTTCGGCCTGCCGTCGATCTGGGAGGCCCTCCAGCACTGCGGCGCCGAGCGGCTCGGTCACGGCGTGCGGATCGTGGACGACATCAAGGTGGAGGAGGACGGCACCGTGCACCTCGGCCGTCTCGCCGCCTACGTCCGCGACCGGCGCATCCCGCTGGAGATGTGCCCCAGCTCCAACCTGCAGACCGGCGCCGCGGCCTCCATCGCCGAGCACCCGATCGGCCTGCTGCACCGGCTGCGCTTCCGGGTCACGGTCAACACCGACAACCGGCTGATGAGCCACTGCTCGATGTCGAGCGAGATGGCCGCGCTGGTGGATGCCTTCGGCTACAGCTGGGCGGACCTGCAGTGGTTCACCGTCAACGCGATGAAGTCCGCCTTCATCGGCTTCGACGAGCGCCTGGCGATCATCAACGACGTGATCAAGCCGGGCTACGCCGCGCTCCAGGCCTGAGCCGGAACGACAGCGGGGCCGCACCAGCGATCCGGTGCGGCCCCGCTGTGCAGAAGGGGTTCAGTGCGTGCGCAGGCGTTCCTCGAAGCCCGCGACCAGCTTCTCCCAGGACTCCACCTCGGCGGTGAACGGGGCGCTCGGCGCCAGCCGGTTCGGGTCCGGCCGGACCACGAAGGAGACCAGCCAGCCCAGGCTCTCCGACTTGGCCAGCGCCTTCTCCGCCGAGTCGTCGCCTGCCCACTGCGCCGCGTCGGTGATCAGCTCGACGGCCAGCTCCAGCTGGTACGGGTCGACCTGCTCGACCCCGCCCGCCAGGTCCTCCGGCAGGCCGGTCAGCACGTAGGTGTTGTCCTGCTCGACCTCGATCTCCAGGTCGCCGTTGGTGGCCGCGGCCACCACGTCCTCCCAGGTGACCACGGCGGCCAGGTCGTTGTCGTGGTCCTCGGCCGAGTCGCCCTCGCCGGTGGCCAGGAAGCGGGCCAGCGCGCGCGGCGAGCCGAAGACGTCGATCCGGCCCTCAGAACCGAGGAACACCGGCTTGTCGTCGAGGTAGCAGCGCAGCGTGTAGTGCTCGCCGACGGAGGTGATGATCTTGATCGGGTCGATGCCGACCTCGGCCCAGAAGCCGGTCGGCTCCTCCTCGACCTCGGTCTCCTCGCCCTCGGAGGCGTCCTCTTCCTCGGTCTCCAGCTCGTCCAGCTCGGCCTGGGCCACGGTCAGCGCGGCCTCGTCCACCTCGGGCTGGGTGACCACGGCGTCGATCGCGTCCAGGACCTTGTCCCACTCGTCGATGACAACCCTGGCCAGGTCGTTCCAGCGGGCCTCGCCGTCGCGGCCCTGGAACGGGTAGGTGCCCTGGTTGAGCAGCGCGAACCCGTCCGCGGAGTCCAGCACCTCGTGCACGGCCTCCAGCTCGCACACCTCGGCCAGCGAGCGCACGATGGCCACCGTCTCGGCCAGCTCGCCGATGGTCCAGGTGTCCGGCTCCTCGGCGACCAGCTCGGGCACGCCGACCAGGTCGTAGCGGCGCTCGTCGTCCGGGATCAGCTCACCGGCGTGCAGGCCGGGCACCTGCGCCCAGGCCGGGTGGTCGGTGAGGTCGTGCTCGGTGGCCTTGCGCAGGTAGGCGGCCAGGTGCGCGGCGTCGGCGAAGCCGTAGAGGTCCTCCCCGTGGCCGAGGAAGGCCTCCCACTCCTCGCCGTCCTCACGCCATTTCGGCGCCCACAGTGTGACCAGGTCACCCTGCGGAAGACCAAGCTCGATGGGGACGATGTCCTGAGCCATTCCCTGCCTCCGGGTCGCCGACGGATTCGGCCGCAGCCTACGGGTTCACCACGGGTGCTGGATCACCGGTCCGAGCGAAGGCTCGACAGGTCGAAGGAGAACACGTCCTCGTCCTCCTCCGGCGCCGCCGCCTGCCTGCCGGAGGTGGCCGCCGGAGCGGTCACCTCGGCGCTGTCCCAGCCAGCCGCGCGGGCCGGCACGGTGCCGCCGACGGCCTCCACCACCGCGGTGAACTCATCGCCCAGCGCACGGGCGAGCACGTTGTAGGAGCGCTGCACGGCGAACTCGGCGGCCTGCCGCGCGGTCTCGGTGATCGCCTGGCCGAGCCGGTCCGCGCCCAGGTTCACCGCGGCCGCGTCCAGCCACAGCTGCACCAGTTCGCCGCTGGCGTTCACCGTGGCCGCGACCAGGCCGTCCTGGCTGCGCGCCTGGCCGACCACCCTGGCCATGTCCGCCGCCAGCCGTTGACTGGCCTCAAGCCGGTCCTCGGCCTCGCGGGTCTCATCGGGCTGGTACGGCTCGCTCATCGCGTCCTCCGCAGGAAAGACCCGCCGTCCTCGTCATCATCGTCGGCCACCGGCTGCGGCGCCATGCCCAGCGCGCTCAGCCCGTCGGCGGCGCGGGCGTCCAGCACCCCGTGCAGGGACCGGTGCAGCCGCCCGGCCGCGTCCCTGGTGGCCCGCTGGGCCTGCTTGAGCACCTCGGCGGCCAGCTGGGCGGAGCCCATCTGCAGTGCCCTCGGGTCGATCCGGACCTGCTGGACCTCCCCGCCGGGCGCCACGGTCACGCTGACCGCGCCGTCGCCGGAGGAGGACTTGCCCAGCACCGGCCCGGTGCGCGCCAGCCGCTCCACCACCCGCTGCTCGGTCTCGGCGATCTTCGCCGCCGCCCGCGCGTTGTCCGCCTCGACGTAGTCCTCGTGCATCGACCTACCCCCGCTCAGCCGGTCGGCCGGAAGAAGCCCATGAACGGCATGCCGCTGTTGGTGGTGCGCAGCTTGCCGATCTGCACCGGGTCACCGGCCTCGATGATCTGCCCGTCGCCGATGAACATCGCCACGTGACCTTTCCACACCACCAGGTCGCCGGGCAGCAGCTCGCCGGGCGGCACCTGCGCGCCCATGGCCTGGGCCGCGGAGTGCCGGGGCAGCTCGAACCCGGCGGCCGCGTAGGACCACTTGGTCAGGCCGGAGCAGTCGGTGCCCTGCGGCGGGTTGGAGGCCGCCCAGACGTAGGGCGTGCCCAGCGCGGTGAGCGCCTTGCGCACCGCGGCCGCGGCGATCTCGTTGGGCGCCTGCACGGTCTTGCCGCCGGGCAGGTTCACGTCCACGCCGGAGCCGGGCTGCGGCGGGATGGCCACCGGCAGGTTCGACGCGGGCGCGCCACCCCCGCCGCCGCCGCCGCCTCCACCGCCACCGGAGCCGGAACCAGAGCCGGAACCAGAACCCGAGCCGCTGCCGTGGCTGCCGGAACCGTTGCGGCCGTTGGATCCCGCGGTGTTCGTGCCGTCCACGCCACCGCCGAGCGCGCCGCCCATGCCGCCGAGGGAGCCCACGTCCACCCCGGGGATGCCGCGCAGCTTGCCCGCGGCCTCGCCGAGGGCCTGCTTGGCTTTGGTGATCTCCTGGTTGCCCTTGAGGTGGTAGTTGGCCGCGGTGCACCAGCACTGCTGGATGGCCTGCGGCACGCTGGCCTTGTTGCCGCCGTGCTTGCCCGCCAGTGCGGCCTCGACCTGCGGGGTGACCGTGCCGCGCAGCTCGTTGACCAGCTTCTCGATGTTGCCCTTGGCCGTGGTGACCGCGTTGTGCGCGCTGTTGACCGCGTCCTGGGCGGTCTTGCAGTTGGCGGCCAGCTTGTCCAGCGAGCCCTCCAGGGTGGCGACCCGGCCCTGGAAGACGTTCGCGCGGTCGCCGTACCAGCCGTTCATCGCGCCCTTGAACGCGCCGTTGTGCTTGCCCTTGAGGTCGGCCAGCGCGGTGTTGGCCTGGCCGAAGGCGGTGGCCGCGCGCTGGGCCGCGCCGTGGTCGCCCTCCAGGTCCTTGAGGTTGTTGCGCAGTGGCTCGGTCAGCCCGTTGAGCACGGCTTCGACGTCGGACATGGCGTGGATCCCCCTGTGCTCAGCGCTGCGCGGAGCGCTTGACGTTGGCCGCGTGCTCGGCGTCCTGCTGGTGGTAGTCGGTCACCGTGCCGCTGACCGCCGCGCCCAGTTCGCCGAGGGCCTTGGCCGCGGCGGCGATGCCGTCCAGGATGCCCTGCGCCGCTGGTGTCAGCGCGCCGGAGACCTCCGCGCCGATCTTGCCGAAGGCGTTGCCCGGCACCGAGTTGGCCCCGGCGAGCGTGCCGGTGCCGACCTTGCCCAGGTCGCCGGACATGCCCTTGGCCGCGTTGGCGTAGCTCGTCAACGCGGCCGGGTCGACCTTGAAACCCTTCTCGGCCATCGCTCCCCGTCTGCCTCTCCCCATGAGTCCCTGTGGCCGGTTCGACGCGGATAACAGAGTCGTGGTTCCGGCCTGTGTCGATTGTCGACCCTGGCAAGCAGGTCTCCGGCGCTCCAGCTTGCCGCACGTCAGCCCGCCTGTGGGCGCGGATGGCCGGATTCACGCGACCGACTAGGTTGCACAGCCAGCTAGATGGCGATACCTTCTAGTCGTGAGTCCGGTCGAGGTGCGGCAGGCGCAGTGGCTGCGCGGCGTGCTCGACCTGGCCGTGCTCGCCCTGCTCGCCGAGCACGGGGAGAGCTACGGCTACCTGATCTCCCAGCAGCTGGCCGAGTCCGGCCTCGGCGAGGTCAAGGGCGGCACGCTCTACCCGCTGCTCAACCGGCTGGAAGAGGGCGGGCTGCTCAACAGCTCCTGGCGGGCCGGCGACGGCGGGCCGGGGCGCAAGTTCTACGAGATCAGCCGGAGCGGCAGGCGGTTGCTGGCCGAGCACGCTCCACAGTGGACGGCCTTCGCGGGCGCGGCGACCACGGTCGTGCAGCGCGGTATGCGCGAGGCGGCGCTGAGTCCCGGCTGACTCGGGGAGAGTTCGGCGGGGCCGGCGTCGGGGGCCGGCTCCGCCGAGTTCGTTAGGGCACTTGCTCCGGTCGGACCAACGATGATCACGGGTTGGCGGCACCAAAAAGGCCCGTGAGCTGCGATCATGGCTTCATGGACGTTGCCGAGGGCTGGGGCCGGCTGTGGACCTGGCTGGCCGCGAGCGCGCCCACCACACATGAACTGCTCCGGCCGGGCGCGGCGCCCGCCGAGGTCGAGGAGCTGGAGCGCCGCCTGGGACTGAGCTTCCCGGCTGAGCTGCGCCGGTGGTGGACGCTGTGCGACGGCACCGTGCGCACCGACTTCGCGGAGATCTTCCCGCCCTTCTACACCCCGCACAGCACCCGCAGCGCCTTCGACGCCAGGGAGTGGCGCAGGCTGCGCTGGCGCGCCCAGTGGGCCGAGCCGGACGCCGAACCCGAGGCAGGCACCGCCGCTCGCAGCTTCCACCCGGCCTGGGTGCCGATCGCCTTCGACGGCTGCGGCGACGCGCTGGTGGTCGACCTGCGTCCCGGCCCGCTGCACGGCTGCGTGCTGGAGTGGGACCAGGATCGCTCCGAGGTGCACAAGCCGGAGTGGACCAGCCTGGGGGAGATGGTCTTCGAGGTGGCCGAGGCCCTGGAGACCGGCACGCCGGTCGGGCACAGCCACCCCACGGTGACGCCGGACGGCAGACTGGACTGGCGGATTCGCTGACGGGTTCGATGTTCACATCAGGGGAGTGCTGGGGGGCAGATGTACAACGTTGAAGACGAGCCTGGGTTCCTGGTCTGGCAGGTGCTGGGCGTGGTGGTCGCCGTGCTGTTGCTCGGCGCGGCGATGGAGGGCTTCTCGCACCTGGAGCAGGGACGGGTAGTGCTGACCAGCGGCGAGCTGGTCAGCGCGACCGGCAGCATGATCGCCACGCTGGCCGGGCCGCTGGCGCTCGTGCTCACGGAGATCCTGTCGGTACGGCGCACCGGGAAGATCGGTGCCCGCCTGCGGCCAGGGAGGGCGCTGGCGGTGCTGGCGGGGGCCTCATTAGGCGCGTCCGCCATCACCGCCACCGCGGAGACGTTCGTGTGGTGGCGGATGGGCGAGGAGCTGCGCCGGACCGTGCTGGTGGATGCCTCGCCCGCCGTGCCGGTGCTGGTGCTGGTCGCAGCTCTGCTGATGTTCGGGGCGTTGGCCTGGTCCGGCGTGTGGATGCACCGACGGCTGGCGGCCCGGCGGGCGGCGAACACGGCCGTGGACCAGCGCTGGCTCATCCTGCCGCGCTGAGTGGTGGGGGCGGCCGGAGTCGCCCCCACCACTGGCTCAGACGCCCGTCGGGTGCCAGACCGTCTTGTGCTCCAGGAATGCGCGCAGCCTGCTGATGTCCGGCTCGGCGGTCCAGTCCGGCTCCTTGGCCGGGGCGCGCAGCACCCGCTTGACCGTGCCCGCGGCGGCGCGCTCCAGCTCGGTGCGCGCCTCCAGCGGCACGCCGGTGGGGTCGATCGCGTTCACGTCGGCGTGCGCGGCCAGCCACGGGGAGAGCTCCGCGGTGCCGCCGGTGAGCAGGTTGACCACGCCGCCCGGCAGGTCGGAGGTGGCCAGCACCTCGGACAGGGTGATCGCGGGCAGCGGGCGCTGCTCGCTGGTGACCACCACGCAGGTGTTGCCCGCGGCGATCACCGGGGCGACCACGCTGACCAGGCCCAGCAGCGAGGAGGACTGCGGGGCGAACACCGCGACCACGCCGGTGGGCTCAGGGGTGGTGAAGGAGAAGTACGGGCCCGCCACCGGGTTGGCCGCGCCGAAGACGGTGGCCAGCTTGTCCGTCCAGCCCGCGTACCAGACCCAGCGGTCCACCGCGGCGTCCACCAGGGTCTCCGCCTTCTTGGCCGCGATCCCCTCGGCGGCGGCCACCTCGGCGGTGAACTGCTCCCGGCGGCCCTCCAGCATCTCGGCCACCCGGTAGAGCACCTGGCCGCGGTTGTAGGCGGTGGCGCCGGACCACTTGGCGAAGGCCGACCTGGCCGCGCCCACGGCGTCCCGCGCGTCCTTGCGCGAGGCCAGGGACGCGTTGGCGAGGAACTTCCCGCGTGCGTCGTTCACCGGGTACACCCGTCCGGACTCGGAGCGGGGGAACTTCCCGCCCACGTACAGCTTGTAGGTCTTGGCCACGCTGATCCGCTCAGACATCGAGGTACGCCTCCAGACCCGCCCGGCCGCCCTCGCGGCCGAAGCCCGACTCGCCGAACCCGCCGAAGGGCGCGGTCGGGTCGAACCGGTTGAACGTGTTGGCCCACACCACACCGGCCCGCAGCTGCTGCGCCATCCACAGGATGCGCGAGCCCTTCTCGGTCCAGATGCCCGCGGAGAGCCCGTACGGGGTGTTGTTGGCCTTGGCCACCGCCTCGGCCGGGGTGCGGAAGGTGAGCACCGAAAGCACCGGGCCGAAGATCTCCTCGCGGGCGATCCGCATGGCCTGCTGCACACCGGAGAACACCGTGGGCGCGAAGTAGAAACCCTTGTCCGGCACCGGACACGGGCTGGTCCAGCGCTCCGCGCCGTCCGCGTCGCCAGAGGCCACCAGCTCGCGGATCCGCTCCAGCTGCGGCTTGGAGTTGATCGCGCCGATGTCGGTGTTCTTGTCCATCGGGTCGCCAAGGCGCAGCGTGGACACCCTGGCCCGCAGCTTGGCCATCAGCTCCTCGGCGATGGACTCCTGCACCAGCAGCCGGGAACCCGCGCAGCACACGTGGCCCTGGTTGAAGAAGATGCCGTTGACGATGCCCTCGACCGCCTGGTCCAGCGGCGCGTCGTCGAAGACCACGTTGGCGGCCTTGCCACCGAGCTCCAGGGTGAGCTTGCGCCCGGTGCCCGCCAGCGACTTCTGGATCAGCTTGCCGACGTCGGTGGACCCGGTGAAGGCCACCTTGTCGATGCCGCCGTGGTTGACCAGCTCGCTGCCCACGTCACCGGCGCCGGGCAGGATGTTGACCACCCCGGCGGGCAGTCCGGCCTGCTGGCAGATCTCGCCGAAGACCAGCGCGGTCAGCGGGGTGGTCTCGGCTGGCTTGAGCACCACGGTGTTGCCGCAGGCCAGCGCGGGAGCGATCTTCCAGGCCAGCATCAGCAGCGGGAAGTTCCACGGGATGACCTGACCGGCCACGCCCAGCGGCCTGGGGTCCGGTCCGTAGCCCGCGTAGCCGAGCTTGTCCGCCCAGCCCGCGTGGTGGAAGAAGTGCGCGGCCGCGGTCGGCACGTCGACGTCCCGCGACTCCTTGATCGGCTTGCCGTTGTCCAGGGTCTCCAGCACGGCCAGCTCGCGGCCGCGCTCCTGCATGATCCGCGCGATCCGGAACAGGTACTTGGCCCGCTCGGCGCCGGGCATCCGGCCCCACACCTTGTCGTAGGCGCGCCTGGCCGCCTTGACCGCGGTGTCCACATCGGACGGCGCGGCGGTGCTCACCTCGGCGAGCACCTCCTCGGTGGCCGGGTTCACCGTCTTCAGCGGCTCGCCCGCACCGTCGACGAACTTGCCGTCGACGAACATCTGGTAGTTCGCCTTGAGGTTGGCGATCGCCCTGGACTCCGGGGCCGGGGCGTACTCCCACACGGGATTGCTCATCTCAGTCCACCGTCACGTAGTCGGGGCCGCTGTAGTGGCCCTCAAGCTGGGTCCGCCGCTGCATCAGCAGGTCGTTGAGCAGGCTGGAGGCGCCGAACCGGAACAGCGTGTTGGTCAGCCACTCCGGGCCCGCCACCTCGTGCACCGCGACCAGGTACCGGACCGCGTCCTTGGTGGTGCGGATGCCGCCGGCCGGCTTGACCCCGCGCAGCTCGCCGGTCTGGTCCCGCCAGTCCCGCACCGCCTGCAGCATCAGGTGCGTGGTGGGCAGGGTGGCGGCGGGGGAGACCTTGCCGGTGGAGGTCTTGATGAAGTCGCCACCGGCCAGCAGCGCCAGCCAGGAGGCCCGGCGGATGTTGTCGTAGGTGGCCAGTTCGCCGGTCTCCAGGATGACCTTGAGGTGTGCCTCGCCGCAGACTGCCTTGACCGCCTTGATCTCCTCGAAGACCTGGCCGTAGCGCCCGGACAGGAACGCGCCCCGGTCGATCACCATGTCGATCTCGGTCGCGCCCGCCTCCACCGCCATTTGCGTGTCGGCCAGCTTCACCGTGCGGTTGGACCGCCCGGAGGGGAACGCGGTGGCCACACTGGCGATGCCGACCCCGCTGCCGGCCAGCGCCTCGACCGCGGTGGCCACCAGGTCGGGGTACACGCAGACCGCGCCGACCCTGGGCACCTCCGGGTAGTCCGGATCGGGCCTGCGCGCCTTCGCGCACAGCGTGCGCACCTTGCCCTGGGTGTCGGCGCCCTCCAGCGTGGTCAGGTCGACCATGCTGATGGCGGTGTCGATGGCCCAGAGCTTGGATGCCTTCTTGATGCTCCGGGTGGCCAGGGTGGCGGCGCGCTGCTCGAGCCCGACCGCGTCCACGCCGGGCAGGCCGTGCAGGAACCGGCGCAGCGCGGTGTCGTCCCTGGTCGCGTCGGCCAGTTCAGGGGGGAGCGCCGGTCCACCGGAGGGGGCGGGTACGCCCGGTCCGGCAGCCGTCGCCGATGACGGTGCAGCCATGGACCTGAGTCTAGGGTCGTGACGGCCCTCACCTTGTCAACCATCCACAACCGGCAGTTCAAGACCCAAATGGACCATCGCGCTACCGTCTTCGGTCATGGACGTTCTCGTCGTCGACCACCCGCTGACCCGCGCCCGGCTCACCACCATGCGCGACGCGAGGACCGACAGCGCCGCGTTCCGCGCCGCGCTCCAGGAACTCACCCAGATGCTGATCTACGAGGCCATGCGGGACGCGCCGGAGGCGGTGGAGCGCATCCACACGCCGGTGGCCCGCACCGACGGTTTCCGGCTGGCCAACCCGCCGCTGCTGGTGCCGGTGCTGCGGGCCGGGCTGGGCATGGCCGACCAGGCGCACGACCTGATCCCGGACGCGCAGATGGGCTTCGTCGGCCTGGCCCGCGACGAGGAGACCCTGCAGCCGACCCCGTACCTGGAGTCGCTGCCGGTGAGCCTGGCCGGGCGCCCGGTGCTGGTGCTGGACCCGATGCTGGCCACCGGCGGCTCGATGATCTACACCATCCGGCTGCTGGTGGACCGGGGCGCCACCGACATCACCGCGGTGTGCGTGCTGGCCGCGCCCGAAGGGGTGGAGAAGCTGGCCTCCTCTGGCCTTCCGGTGCGCGTGGTCACCGCCAGCGTGGACGAACGGCTCAATGACTCCGGGTTCATCGTGCCCGGCCTCGGCGATGCCGGGGACCGCCTCTACGGGGCGGTGTAACCGCAGCTCGGCACCGGTCGACCCGCCGAAGGGCCTGCCCACGACTGTCGTGGGCAGGCCCTTCGGCTTGGTCCGATCGTGGGTCCATTTGGACCAGTGAACACCTGGCCGCTTAGCCCAATCGCTTGTGGCGGAACGACATTCACGTTTCGCTAGGCCGAACGAGTGACTGATTGGTCTAGACCTTGACGTTCTGTGGTCTGAACCACATGGTGTTTGCAAGCGCGCTGACACCGTGCCCGCACCACCTGAGTTCCGCCGCCGCCGCCTCGCACGCGCTCCACCCACGCCATGGGTCCGCCAACCCTGGGAGCCCTGAAGAGATGAGGTCGCGATGGCTGCCGCAGATCGCCATACCCGCGTCATGACTCCCTGTCCGCGGCGGATCGAGGTGACCGGCTTCCGGCCGGGGCCTGGGTGCCACTGACCCCAGCCCGGCCGGTTTCACCCACCTCCACGCTCCACCCCCCTGCTGCGCCTTTCGCTCCTGACGCGAGGAGAGACATGCCCATCCGCCGATGGCGTGCCACCGCGATGCTGACCACCCTGCTGCTCGCCCTGTCCGGCCTCGCCGCCCTGCCGGCGAACGCGGCCACCGGGGTGACCGCGAAGTTCACCAAGACCTCCGGCTGGGACACCGGCTACGAGGGCAAGTACACGATCACCAATAACGGACCGGCGGCGATCGCCAGCTGGACGGTGGAGTTCGACCTGCCTGCCGGGCACCGGCTGGGCTCGCTGTGGGAGGCCACGCACACCGTCAGCGGCCAGCGGGTGACCGCGAAGAGCCAGTCCTGGAACGGATCCCTGACCGCGGGCCAGTCCGCCAGCTTCGGCTTCGGCGTGCAGTTCACCGGCGCCTACCGCGACCCGGGCGGCTGCAAGGTCAACGGCGCCTCCTGTGACGGCGGCAGCGGCGAACCGGACACCCAGGCGCCCAGCGCGCCCGGCCAGCCCTCGGTCACGAGTGTCAGCAGCTCCAGCCTCTCGCTGAGCTGGTCTGCCAGCACCGACAACGTCGGCGTCACCGGCTACGAGATCGTCGGCGACGGCGTGGTGGTGGCCACCGCGACCAGTACTTCGGCCACCGTGACCGGACTGGCCGCGGACACCTCCTACACCTTCACCGTGCGCGCCAAGGACGCCGCCGGGAACACCTCGGCGGCCAGCCCCTCGGTCACCGGCAAGACCGGCAAGGGCGGCGATCCCGGCCCCTCGGGCAACCGCAAGGTCGGCTACTTCACCCAGTGGAGCGTCTACGACCGCGCCTACCACGTGAAGAACCTGGACACCTCCGGCACCGCGGCCCGGCTGACCCACCTGAACTACGCCTTCGGCAACGTCAACGCCGAGGGCAAGTGCTTCCAGGTCAACCAGGCAGGCCAGGGCGACTCCTGGGCCGACTACCAGCGCCGCCTGCCCGCCGAGCAGGCCGTGGACGGGGTCGCCGACGTCTACAACCAGCCGCTGGCCGGCAACCTCAACCAGCTCAAGAAGCTCAAGGCCAAGTACCCGAACCTGCGGGTGCTGATCAGCCTCGGCGGCTGGACCTGGTCGAAGTACTTCTCCAACGCCGCGCTCACCGACGCCTCGCGCAAGGCGCACGTCAGCTCCTGCATCGACATGTGGATCAAGGGCAACCTGCCGGTCATCGGCGGCGACCCGCAGGGCGGACCCGGCTCCGGCGCGGGCATCTTCGACGGCGTGGACCTGGACTGGGAGTGGCCCGGTTCCGAGGGCAACACCGGCAACATCGTCCGGCCCGAGGACAAGCGCAACTTCAGCCTGCTGGCCGCGGAGTACCGCGCCCAGCTGAATGCCCTCGGCGCGACCACCGGCAAGAAGTACGACCTGACCGCGTTCCTGCCCGCCGACCCGCGCAAGGTGGACGCCGGGTTCGAGGTCGGCGAGGTGGTCAAGAACCTGACCTTCGGCAACGTGCAGGGCTACGACTTCCACGGCGGCTGGGAGAAGGTGGCCAACCAGCAGTCCTCGGTCAAGCACCCCGCCGGCGACCCGAGCCCGTTCGCCTACTCCGACGAGATCGCGGTGGACGCCTGGACCAGCCGGGGCGCGCCCGCCAACTGGGTCGTGCTCGGCGTGCCCTTCTACAGCAGGGGCTGGACCGGCGTGACCAACGCCAACAACGGCCTCTTCCAGGCCGCCACCGGTCCCGCGCCCGGCACCTACGAGGCCGGGATCGAGGACTACAAGAAGATCAAGAACCTGGTGGGCAGCGGCTACACCGTGCACCGGGACGCCGTGGCCGGGCACGCCTGGCTGTTCAACGGCAGCACCTTCTGGACCTTCGACGATCCCACCGAGATCACCAGGAAGGTCAACTGGGCCAAGAGCAAGGGCCTGGGCGGCGCGATGATCTGGTCCCTCGACGGCGACACCGCCGACGGTGAGCTGATCAAGGCACTGGCCACCGCGCTCGGTTAGGAACCACGGTCGCGGCCCGGGACTCCCTGCCCCCGGGCCGCGACCACCCCACTCCGAACCAAGGAGAAGTGCTCGCAGATGAGGACCACTCAGCGCCGCGGCCGGATCGCCGCGGTCGTTGTCACCACCTTGGCCGGTCTCCTGGCGTCACTGGGACCGGCAGCCGTGGCGGATGAGGCCGCGGCCGAGCACTGGGGACAGTCCCAGCGCAGGGTCGGCTACTACACCCAGTGGAGCGCGAACCAGTTCGGCTACACGGTGAACAAGCTCGTCAGCTCCGGCACCGCGGGCAAGCTCACCCACCTCAACTACGCCTTCGGCAACGTCAGCGAGGAGGGCAGGTGCTTCGCCAGCAGCACCACCGGCCTTGGTGACGCCAAGGCCGACTACCAGCGGCTGCACACCGCGGCCGAGTCGGTGGACGGGGTGGCGGACCAGCCGGAGCAGGCGCTGGCCGGCAACTTCAACCAGCTGCGCAAGCTGAAGAAGAAGTACCCGCACCTCAAGGTCAACATCAGCCTCGGCGGCTGGACCTGGTCGAAGTACTTCTCTAACGCGGTGCTCACCGACGCCTCCCGCAAGGCCTTCGTCAAGAGCTGCGTGGACCTCTACCTCAAGGGCAACCTGCCCAAGCTGGACGGCCTGGCCCAGGGCGGCGACGGCGCGGCCGCCGGGCTGTTCGACGGCATCGACCTGGACTGGGAGTGGCCCGGCGCGCAGGGTGCGCCCGGCAACATCGTGCGGCCGGAGGACAAGCAGAACTTCACCCTCGCGCTGGCGGAGTTCCGGCGGCAGTTCGCCGAGCTGTCCTGGCGCACCGGCAAGCGTTACGAGCTGACCGCCTTCCTGCCGGCCGGCGCGGCCACCGTGGACGCGGGCATCGAGGTGCCGAAGGTGTTCCGGCTGCTGGACTTCGCCACCATCCAGGGCTACGACATCCACGGCGCCTGGGACTCGGTGACCAACCACCAGTCCGCCATCCACGCCCCTGACAACGACCCCACGCCGGGCAAGCTGGACCTGGACCAGGTGATCAAGGACTACCTGGACCGCGGCGCGCCCCGGCGTTCGCTGGTGCTCGGCGTGCCGTTCTACGGCCGCGGCTGGACCGGGGTCACCGGAGGCGGCAACGGCCTGTTCCAGCCCGCCACCGGCTGCGCGCCCAGCAGCCACGAGTGCGGCTACCTGAACTACAACAAGATCAAGGAACTGCCCGGGTTCACGCAGTACCGGGACCCGAAGGCGGCCACCGGCTGGCTGTTCGACGGGAACACGTTCTGGAACTTCGAGGACCCGGTCTCCATCCGGGAGAAGACGCGCTACATCCGGCAGCAGCGGCTGGGTGGCGCCATGGTCTGGTCGCTCGACGGTGACACCGGCAACGGTGAGCTGTTCGCGGCGATCCACAGAGGGCTGTCCTAAACGGACAGTTCAGCGAGGCCCGGGGAACCGTTGGCGGCGGGGTGTCCCGGGCCTCGCGCCCTCTGTCATCAGGACAGGGGCGCGCGCCAGCCCCGCGTGTGCGCGTCGAGCGCGCGAAGGTAGTTCCGCGCCGGATCCGGTCCCGGCAGCAGCCGCCCGCCCAGCTCCAGGCTGACCAGGCCGTGCGCCAGGCTCCACACCGAGTTGGCCAGCCCCTCGGCCGTATCCGCCGCGAACACGCCCTGCTCGACGCCCCGGCGCGCCGCCGCCAGCAGCGGAGCCAGTGCGGCGGTCGCTGCCTCTGCGGTCTGCTCGTCCGGCTCCGGCGCGCCGAACAGTGCCGGGTACAGGTGCGGATCGGCCAGCGCGGCCGCCCGGTAGGCCAGGCCCAGCTGGAGCAGGTCCTGCGCGGGATCCTCGGTCACCGGCACCTCGGCCAGTCGCGCGCCGAAGCGCCGGAACGCGTCCAGGAACAGCTCCCGGAGCAGCCCTGGCTTGCCGCCGAAGAGCGCGTAGACCGCGGTGGTGGAGGTGCCCACGTCCTGGGCCAGTCCGCGCAGCCCGAGTGCGCTGGGGCCGCCGGAGGCGAGCAGCCGGGCCGCCCGGTCGAGCAGCTTCTCCCGGAGCGTTTCGTCGTGCGTCTTCGGCCGAGGCACCGCGCAATCGTACCGGAACACTGTTATGTAACCTGAATGGACGTATCTGACCTCTGGTTATGGTGATACCAGATCGGTACCATCCCCCGCATGGCCATGACGCTGAGGCTGACCGAAGAGGAGAATCGGCAACTCGACGAGCTAGCCACCGTCGAGGGCCGCTCCAAACAGGAAATCGTGCGACTCGCGCTGGCCGACCGGTGGTCGCGGTTGCACAAGGAACAACAGCTCTCCGACGCCCTGGAACGTGTTCTTCCCCGCTATCGGGGATTGCTGGAACGGCTCGGCTCGACCTGATTTTCTGGTATCTCCTGGCTAGTGATCACTTATCTGGATGCCAGCGACCTGCTCGTGCTGGCCACCGCGGTCACTGGCGGTGACCTCGTGGTGCGCGATGTCGGGCTGCTGGACTCCGCCGCGCACCGACCCCGCGCCGCGGTGCTCGGCGTCGAGGCGTACGCGACGCTCTGGTTGAAGGCCGCCGCCCTGCTGGACTCCATTGTTCGGACCCGCCCGCTGCTGGAGGGGAACTGGCGCCTGGGCTGGGTCGCCGCGGTGACTCTGTGTGACATCAACGGCTGGTGGATCGACGCCGACGAGGACGAGGCGCTGGACATCGTCCGCGATCTGGGCCGTGGCCTGATCGAGGTTTCTGAAGTGGCCGACCGGCTTGAGGAGTGGGCCACACCCAAGGACGAGGACTGATTCGGACCCGTTTGGGCTTTCGGGTTGACCTGGAGTGCACTCCAGCTCCTACGGTCGAAGACGTGAGCTACTCCATCGCCCAGGCGGCCGAGCGCAGCGGACTCTCGGTCGACACCCTGCGGTACTACGAGCGCATCGGCCTGCTCGACCCGCCCGCCCGGGACTCCGGCGGGCGACGGTCCTACTCCGAGGACGACCTGGGCTGGCTGGGGTTCCTCACCAAGCTCAGGCTGACCGGCATGCCCATCCGGATGATGCGGGAATATGCCCAGCTCCGGCACCGCGGCGCGGCCAGCTACGGCAGGCGCAAGGCGATCCTGCTGGAGCAGCGCACCTCGGTCCGCGAGCGCATCGCCGAGCTGCAGGCCTGCCTGGACGTCCTGGACTACAAGATCGAGCACTACGACCAGATCGAGCGGCAGATGACCGCCGCCGAGCTGATCCACGAGGAGGCGACCGCATGACCACCCTGCCCACCCGCAAGATCGGCGCCCTGGAAGTCGGGGCCCAGGGCCTGGGCTGCATGGGGATGAGCGAGTTCTACGGCGAGACTGACGACGCCGCCTCGATCGAGGTCATCCACCGCGCGCTCGACCTCGGTGTCACGCTGCTGGACACCGCCGACATCTACGGACCGCACCGCAACGAGGAGCTCCTCGGCCGGGCCATCAAGGACCGCCGCGACCGGGTCGTGCTGGCCACCAAGTTCGGCATCGTGCGCACCGCCGACCCGCACGAGCGCGGGGTGCGCGGCGACGCGGCCTACGTGCGCCAGGCGGTGGAGGACTCGCTGCGCAGGCTCGGCGTGGACCACATCGACCTGTACTACCAGCACCGGGTCGACCCGGACACGCCGATCGAGGAGACCGTCGGCGCGATGGCCGAGCTGGTCGCCCAGGGCAAGGTCCGCTACCTCGGCCTGTCCGAGGCCAGCGCGGCCACTCTGCGCCGGGCGCACGCCGTGCACCCGATCACCGCGCTGCAGACCGAGTGGTCGCTGTGGACCCGGGACCTGGAGGCGGAGATCCTGCCGACGGCCCGTGAGCTGGGCGTCGGGCTGGTGCCCTACTCCCCGCTCGGCCGCGGCTTCCTGACCGGCCGCTTCGCCAGCACCAAGGACTTCGACAGCAACGACTTCCGGGTGGCCGGTCAGCCGCGGTTCAGCGAGGAGAACCTGGCCCGCAACCTCGGCATGGTCCGCGCCCTGGAGGCGATCGCGGCGGAGCGCGGCATCACCACCGGCCAGCTCGCCTTGGCCTGGGTGCACTCCCGCGGCGAGGACGTGGTGCCGATCCCCGGCACCAAGCGCCTGAAGTACCTCACCGAGAACGTCGCCGCCGCCACGATCACCCTCACTCCGGAGGAGATCGCCGCGGTCGAGGCCGCCGTCCCGGCCGACCAGGTCGCCGGCAACCGCTACGGCGACCAGATGATGCCCCTGCTCAACGGCTGACCCACACCCGCCGGGGCTCGCCCGAGCCCCGGCGGGACGTGGTCTACGCCGCGGTCAGCAGGGCGGTGATGGCCTCGCGGAGCTTGGCCAGGCGGGCCTTGCCCTCGGTGCGGGCCTGGGGCAGCGCGGCGTGGTCGGCGACCGGCGTGACCACCTCCAGGTAGGCCTTCACCTTGGGCTCGGTGCCGGAGGGGCGGATGAGCACCCGCACGCCCTCGGCGCGCAGCACCAGCACGTCCGCCTTGGGCAGCAGGTCGGTCTGGGTGACCGGTGTGCCGCCCAGCTCGGTGATCGGCGTGTCCCGGAAGCGGCGCATGGTGGCGCCGATCAGGGCCAGGTCGGCCACCCGCAGCGAGACCTGGTCGGTCAGGTGCAGGCCGTGCGCGACCGCCAGGTCGTCCAGCCCGTCCAGCAGGCCGCGGCCGGCCGCCTTGAGCGTGGCGGCCAGGTCGCAGGCGAGCACCGCGGCGCTGATGCCGTCCTTGTCCCGCACGTAGTCCGGGTCCACGCAGTGGCCCAGCGCCTCCTCGTAGGCGTAGACCAGACCGGTGCCGTGGCCGTCGCCCGCGCGCACCAGCCACTTGAAGCCGGTGAGCGTCTCGTCGTAGCGCGCGCCGTGCGTCTTGGCCACCGAGCGCAGCAGCTCCGAGGACACGATCGTGGTCGCCACCAACGGATCCGGATGCGCCTCTTTGTCCAATGTGGACAGAACGTGCGCGCCGAGCAGCACGCCGGTCTCGTCCCCGCGCAGCATCCGCCAGCCGTCGGGGCCGCGCACGCCCAGCGCGCAGCGGTCCGCGTCCGGGTCCAGCGCGACCGCCAGGTCAGCGTCCACAGTGGACGCCAGTGCGAGCAGCTCGTCGGTGGCGCCGGGCTCCTCCGGGTTGGGGAAGGTGACCGTCGGGAAGTCCGGGTCCGGGCTGGCCTGCGACTCGACCAGGTGCAGATCGGTGAAACCGGCCCGCCGCAACACTTCCAGCAGCGTCTCCGAGCCGACCCCGTGCAGCGCGGTGACCGCCACCCGCAGCTCCCGCGCCTTGCCCTTGGGCAGACTGGCCGCGCGGTCGGCGTAGGTCTCGATCAGGTCCTCGCCCACCGGCTGCCAGGCCGCGACCCTGGGCACCGAGACCGCGGCGGGCACCTTGGTGATGGCGGCCTCGATCTCCCGGTCGGCGGGCGGCACGATCTGCGTGCCCGAGTCCAGGTAGACCTTGTAGCCGTTGTCGGCCGACGGGTTGTGCGAGGCGGTCACCTGCACCCCGGCCACCGCGCCGATCGCGCGCACCGCGAAGGCCAGCACCGGTGTGGGCAGCGGCCTCGGCAGCACCCGCACGTCGAACCCGGCGCCGGTGAGCACCTCGGCCACGTCGGCGCAGAAGTTCTCCGAGCCGTGCCGCGCGTCCCGCCCGACCACCACCAGCCCGCCGGAGCGGCCCTGCGCGCGCAGGTACTCGGCCAGGCCCGCGGTGGTGCGCACCACCACCGAGCGGTTCATCCCGTTCGGACCGGCGCGCAGCGGACCGCGCAGGCCGGCGGTGCCGAACTGCAGCGGCCCGGCCATCCGGTCGGCCAGCTCGGCCACCGCGGCCTCGTCCCCGGCCAGCGCCGAGGCGAGCACCTTCTGCAGCTCCAGCCGGGCATCGGGGTCGACGTCGTCGGCGATCCAGCGGAACGCGGCGTCCCGCAGCTCCGTGCCCAGCTTGGTCATGCGCGCTCCACCAGCTTCCGCAGCAGCTCGCCCATCGAGGTCGCGGCGGCCTTGCCCGCCTCCAGGACCTCCTCGTGGTTGAGCGGCTCGCCGGTGATGCCCGCGGCCAGGTTGGTCACCAGGGACAGCCCGAACACCTCGGCGCCCGCGGCCCGCGCCGCGATGGCCTCCAGCACGGTGGACATGCCGACCAGGTCCGCGCCCATGGTGCGCAGCATCCGGATCTCGGCCGGGGTCTCGAAGTGCGGGCCCGGCAGCCCGGCGTAGACGCCCTCCTCCAGCGAGGGGTCGATCTCCTTGGCCAGCCCGCGCAGCCGTGGCGAGTACAGGTCGGTCAGGTCAACGAACCTGGCGCCCACCAGCGGCGAGGCCGCGGTCAGGTTCAGGTGGTCGCTGATCAGCACCGGCTGCCCCACCCGCATGCCCTGGCGCAGGCCGCCGGCGGCGTTGGTCAGCACCACCGTGGTGCACCCGGCCGCGGTGGCCACCCGCACGCCGTGCACGGTCTGCGGGATGCCCTTGCCCTCGTAGTAGTGGGTGCGGCCGAGCAGCACCAGCACGTTCTTCCCGCCCACCCGGACCGAGCGCGCGGTGCCGCCGTGGCCGACCACGTTGGGTGCCACGAAGCCGGGCAGCTCGCCGATCGGCACCTCGGCGACCAGCTCGCCGAGCACGTCGGCGGCGGGCCGCCAGCCGGAGCCCAGCACCAGGGCGAGGTCGTGCGTGGCCACCCCGGTACGGGCGGCGAGCTCCGCGGCGGCGGCCGCGGCAGCGGCGTCGGGATCCACCGACGGGCTGACGTTGAGTGAAGTGCTTGTCTCGGTCACACCCAGGACCCTAGCCAGCGGGCACGAAGCTGGCAGCCATCGGCCCGAACAGCTCCTTCTGCCCGGTGTCCTCGGACTCCGTCGGCACTGTGACCTGCACCACCCACAGGTCCCGGTCCTTGGTCGGCAGCAGCAGCACGTAGCTGGAGCGGCGGACCAGGTCGGCCTCGGCGCCGGCGCCCGGCTTCGGCGTGGTGACGAACGGGCCGGGGTCGGCCACCCGGTAGAGCAGCTCGCGGGAGGCCTCCGGCGCGCCCTCACTCTTCGCGCCGACCTGGTCGCGCTTGGTCTCGAAGGTGCCCTGCGAGCTGACCGCGCTGGTGCGCAGGTTGTTGAGGTAGTTCTCCAGCCGGGACTGCGGGTAGTAGTTCGGGAACCGCTCGACCACCAGCTCCTGGCGGCCGTCGGCGGAGACGAAGTGCACCGCCATGGAGTCGGGTGAGCTGGCCCGGAACTCCTTGAACGTGGTCCAGTCCTGCGGCACGTTCACGGTGAACCCGCCGTCGGTGCCGTTGACCGCCAGGCTGGCCCGCTCGGTCCTCGGCTGCAGCTCGCGCACCGGGGAGAGCAGCTGCAGCCGCGTTCCGGTGGTGGGCTCCGCGGTCGGCACCACCGGCTGGCCGCCGACCACCCTGGCCAGCGCGAACCCGCCGCCGGTCGCCGCGATGAACAGCACCAGGGCCAGCGCGGACAGCAGCACCCGCGCCACCGGGCCCCGGCGCTTGGGCTCCGGCGTCGCGGTCAGGAACGGCAGCGGGCCGGGGTCGCTGGCCAGCAGCGCGGGCAGCACCCCGGAGGCCGGATTCGGGGTGCGCGGCTGCTCCAGCAGCTCCCCGGACTCCGGCGTGATCTCCTTGGGCCGCACGTCGAAGAGCCGCTCGCCCGGCTCGGGCAGCAGCGGGTGCAGCAGCCTGCGCACCTCGGCCAGCGACATCCGGGAGCCGGGTTCCTTGGTCATCAGTCCGGCGATCACCGGGTGCAGCGGGTGCTCGGCGTCGACCTGTGGGACCTCGCCGTGCACCACCTCGGTGACCGTGTCCAGCGGGTCGCCGTCGGCGTCGTAGGGCGGGCGCGCCTCCAGCCCGGCGAACAGCGTCGCGCCCAGCCCCCACAGGTCAGCCGACGGGGTGGCCGGGTCGCCGGAGGCCACCTCCGGCGAGATGAACGCCGGGGTGCCGAGCATGATCCCGGTGCTGGTCAGCGTGTGGTCGCTGACGCTGCGCGCGATGCCGAAGTCGGTGAGCTTGATCTGCCCGTCCACGCCGACCAGCACGTTGCCCGGCTTGACGTCCCGGTGCGTCACCCCGGCCCGGTGCGCGGCCTCCAGCGCGGCGGCCACCGCGTCGCCGATGGCCGCGGCCTGCGCGGTGGACAGCGGGCCCTGGTCGCGGACCAGCTCGGCCAGGCTGAGCGAGGACAGCAGCTCCATCACCACGAACGGCTCGCCGTCCTGGCGGACCACGTCGTAGAGGGTGATCACGTTGGGGTGGGAGAGCACCGCGATGGCCCGCGCCTCGCGCAGGGTGCGCTCGCGCAGCGCGTCCGCCTCGGCCACCGGGATGCCCGGCGGCAGCCGGACCTCCTTCACCGCCACCCGGCGGCCCAGCATCTCGTCGTAGGCCGACCACACCGTGCCCATCGCACCCCGGCCGAGTAGTCCGTCCAGCCGGTAGCGCTCGGCGATCCGGCGGGCGGCGGGCTGTTCGTCCGCGACCGGGTCCGCGCTCGGCCCGGGCTGGTCGGAGGGGGTGTCAGCGGGTGGCACGAGGTCCATTCTGCACATCCGGCCGCACGGTTGGACGCTGGCGCGCGCTCCGGCGGCAGCGCATGATCCCGCGCTATGGCATTCACTGTCGGCATCGACTCCTCGACCCAGTCCACCAAGGCCCTTGTCGTCGAGGCGGAAACCGGCCGCGTGGTCGCGGAAGGCCGGGCCGCGCACCCGGACGCCACCGAGGTGGACCCCGCGGTGTGGCTGGCCGCCTGCCGGGACGCGCTGGCCGAGGCCACCGCCGGGCTGCCGGGGCCGGTCACCGCGCTGTCGGTCGGCGGCCAGCAGCACGGCATGGTCACCGTGGACACCGAGGGCGCCCCGGTGCGGCCCGCGCTGCTGTGGAACGACCTGCGCTCGGCCGGCGAGGCCGCCGAGCTGGTCCGCGAGCTGGGCGGGCCCGGGGAGTGGGCCCGCCGGACCGGCTCGGTGCCCGGCGCCAGCTTCACCGTGACCAAGCTGGCCTGGCTGGCCAGGCACGAACCGGCCAACGCCGACCGGGTGGCCGGGGTGCTGCTGCCGCACGACTGGCTCACCCACCAGCTGGCCGAACCCGGTCACGCGCCCGCGACCGACCGCGGCGACGCCTCCGGCACCGGCTACTTCGACCCGGCCACCGGCGACTGGCTGCCCGACCTGCTCACCGCCGCCTTCGGCCGGGTCCCCGAGCTGCCCGCGGTGCTCGGTCCGGCTGAGTCCGCGGGTCGGACGCCGGAGGGGTGGCTGCTCGGGGCGGGCACCGGGGACAACATGGCGGCCGCGCTCGGCCTCGGCGCCGGGCCGGGCGACGTGATCGTCTCGCTGGGCACCTCGGGCACCGTGTTCGCCGTCGCCGAGCACCCGACCGCCGACCCGGCCGGCGCGGTGGCCGGCTTCTGCGACGCCACCGGGCGCTACCTGCCGCTGGTCTGCACGCTCAACGCGGCCAGGGTGCTCACCGCCACCGCCCAGCTGCTCGGCGTTGAGCTGGCCGAGCTGGACCGGCTCGCGCTGGCCGCCGCGCCCGGCGCGGGCGGGCTGGTGCTGCTGCCCTACCTGGACGGCGAGCGCACGCCCGACCTGCCCGGGGCCAGCGGCACGCTCACCGGGATGCGCCGGGCCAACATGACCCCGGAGAACCTGGCCAGGGCCGCCGTCGAGGGCATGCTGTGCGGCCTGGCCGATGGGTTGTCCGCGCTGCGGGCGCAGGGGGTCGAGGTGCGCAGGGTGCTGCTGGTCGGCGGCGCGGCCCGCTCGGCCGCGGTGCGCGCGGTCGCGCCCGGCCTGTTCGCCGCGCCGGTGGAGGCGCCGGAGCCGGCCGAGTACGTGGCGCTGGGCGCGGCCCGGCAGGCCGCCTGGGCGGTGAGCGGGTCGGCGGAGCCACCGTCCTGGACGGTGCGCGCGGAGCCTTGTCCGTCAGCGAACCTTGACGCGTATGCCGAGGTCCGAGCCGCTTACTCAGCCGCTCGAGGTCAGGTACACGATTACTGATGCGCTGAACGGGTGATCCACTCTTCGGTGGGGTGACGTGCGGCCGTTCAGCCGATAGGCACTCAAGGCGGGGTCAGGTTGACCCGAAGCCGTCGAGGTCTTAGTTTGGCTGAGCAACAAACGAATCGAGGTACAGGGTGCAGGGTCCGGACCGTCCCGCTGACCATGCCGGGTTGCGCAAGGCGAACCTGGCCCTGGTGCTCCGGGCGCTGCGTGCGGACGGGCCGCAGTCCCGCGCCCGCCTGGCCCGGATGACCGGCCTCAACAAGGCGACCATGTCCAGCCTGGTGGCCGAGCTGGAGCAGCGCAGGCTGGTCCGGCTCGGCGCGGTGGTCGGCGGCGCGATCGGGCGGCCCGGTCAGCTGGTCGAGCTGCGCCCGCGCACCGTGTGCGGCATCGGCCTGGAAGCCAACGTGGACTACGCCGCGGTCGCCGTGCTCGACCTCGCAGGCGAACTGGTGCTGCACCGCAGGCTGCCTGCTGACGTCACCGCGCTCGGCGCCGAGGAGGCGGTCGACCTGCTCGCCGGGCTGGCCGCCGAGGCCCGCCGCACCGTGGAGGCCATGGGCGGCTGGGTCGCCGGGGTCACCGCCGCGGTGCCCGGCCTGGTCGACGTGGACAGCGGCGTGGTTCGGCTGGCGCCCAACCTGCGCTGGCGGGACGCGGCCGTGGTGGACCAGCTCAGCGCCCGGCTGGACCTGCCGGCCGGCCGGATCGCGGTGGACAACGACGCCAACCTCTCCGCGGTCGCCGAGCACGTCGCCGGGGTGGCCGCGGGCGCGACCGACCTGCTCTACCTGACCGGTGAGGTCGGCGTCGGCGGCGGCGTGATCGCCGACGGGCGGCTGCTGCGCGGCGCCACCGGGTTCACCGGCGAGGTCGGCCACATGCCGATGGACCCCGGCGGCGCGGCCTGCGGCTGCGGGCGCAACGGTTGCTGGGAGACCCAGGTCGGGCTGGCCGCGCTGCTGCGCTCAGTGGCCGAGGAGGGCGACCCGGTCCGCGATCCCTCGCTGGACCTGGAGAAGCGGCTGGCCACCATCGCCGGCAGGGCCAGGGACGGCGAGGCGCGCACGCTGGCCGCGCTGGAGCGCATCGGCGCCGCGCTCGGCGTCGGTGCGTCCATCCTGGTCAACATCCTCAACCCGGCCGCGGTGGTGCTCGGCGGTTACTTCGCGGTGCTCGCCGACTGGCTCATCGCCCCTGCTGAGCGGGAGCTGGCGGGCCGGGTGGTCGCCCTCGGCGCGGAGCAGTCCGTCTGCTCCCTGCTGCCCTCGGACCTCGGCTTCACCGCGGCCGTGCGCGGCGGCGCGTACGCGGCCATGGAGCACGTGCTGACCGACCCGACGCTGGCCCCAGTGCCCGCGCCGGGCAACCGTTGGGAACTCGTCCCTGCACAGTCCACTGTGGACAGCCGGAGGTAGTCGTGAGTCTTGACCCTTACCAGCCGCGGCCGGAACACCGCTTCAGCTTCGGGCTGTGGACGGTGGGCTGGCGGGGCAACGACCCCTTCGGTGAGCCCACCCGGCCCGCGCTGGAGCCGGAGCACGCGCTGGGCAAGCTGGCCGAGCTGGGCGCCTGGGGCGTGACCCTGCACGACGACGACCTGATCCCCTTCGGCGCCGACGACACCAGCAGGGGCCTGCTGCTGGACCGCTTCCGCAAGGCGCTGGCCGACACCGGCCTCACCGTGCCGATGCTGACCACCAACCTGTTCACCCACCCGGTGTTCAAGGACGGCGCGTTCACCGCCAACGACCGCGACGTGCGCCGGTTCGCGCTGCGCAAGACCCTGCGCAACATCGACCTGGCCGCCGAGCTGGGCGCGGGCGTGTACGTGCTGTGGGGCGGCCGCGAGGGCGCGGAGACCCCGGTGGCCAAGGACGCCAGGGTCGCGCTGGACCGCTACGCCGAGGCGATCGACCTGCTCTGCGCCTACGTCCGCGAGCAGGGCTACAACATCCGCTTCGCGCTGGAGCCCAAGCCCAACGAGCCGCGCGGGGACATCCTGCTGCCCACCATCGGGCACGCGCTGGCCTTCATCGAGCGGCTGGCCCATCCCGAGATGGTCGGGGTGAACCCGGAGGTCGGGCACGAGCAGATGGCCGGGCTGTCCGTGCCGCACGGGGTGGCCCAGGCGCTGTGGGCGGACAAGCTGTTCCACATCGACCTCAACGGGCAGACCGGGCCGCGCTACGACCAGGACCTGCGCTTCGGCAACGGCGACGTCAAGGCCGCCTTCCACCTGGTCGACCTGCTGGAGCGGGCCGGGTACGACGGTCCCCGGCACTTCGACTTCAAGCCAGCCCGCACCGAGGACGAGGACGGTGTGTGGGCGGCAGCGGCCGCCTGCATGCGCAACTACCTGATCTTCGCCGAGCGGGCCAAGGCCTTCCACGCCGATCCCGAGGTGGTCGCGGCCAAGGAGGCCTCCAGGGTGGCCGCGCTGGCCGTGCCGACCCTGCTGCCGGGGGAGAGCCTGGCCGACCTGCGCGAGGAGTCCTTCGACCCGGAGGCCGCCGCGACCAGGGGGATGGGCTACGAGCGACTCGATCAGTTGGGCCTTGATCACCTGTTCGGCGTGCGCTGATCTCACGATGCGCCACCGAGCCCCCCGGGCGGGGTGACCTTCCGGGGGGCGACAGGGCATGCTCTGTCTCGACGATGCACAGAGGGTGCACGCTCGAGGAGGAGGCGATGATGCGAGGTCGGGCCAACGCGGTGGTAGCTGCCCTGCTGGGTGGGCTCACCCTGCTGGCCACGCCGACCGCGGCCGCGGCGATCGAGCCCACCGCCGTGGTCCGGGTGCTCGCCGAGCAGACCAGCACGCGCAAGCCGACTCCGGCCCCGACGCAGACCACCGCCCCCGCCCCGGTCACCCCGGAGCAGAAGGCGGACAACGAGCGCAGGGTGACCATCGCGATCATCGCGGTGCTGCTGCTGGCGATCGTCTTCTTCGGGCGGAAATACCGCAAGAAGTGGGGTAAGAGCGCGAAGTGAACCCGCGCTGACCTGCTATTTTGGGCTGGCCGGAAGAAATGCCGCCCGGATAGAAACCCCTTCGCCCACATTGACGTGCGCAGGTGTGCACGTTCCGATGGACGCGTTGGGGGTACAGCCAGACCGAAGGGCACGACTCCGCTCGGCGCAGCGAACCAACCGTCAAGCGGTTCGCAGACGATCTTTGGATCTTGGCCGGAACGGGTAGTGCAGGATTGGATGCAAATGAGTACCGACACCAAAGTGCAGTGCCGCTCCACGGTCGAGCGGTACTCGGACGCGCTGGTCGGGCTCTCCCGGAGCATCCACGCCGAACCCGAGCTGGCCTTCGCCGAGCACCGTAGCGCCGAGAAGGTCGCCACCCTGCTGGCCGCGGAGGGTTTCGCGGTCGAACGGGGCACCTCGGGCCTGGACACCGCGCTCACCGCGACCTACGGCTCCGGTGACCTGGTGGTCGGGCTGTGCGCGGAGTACGACGCGCTGCCCGAGGTCGGGCATGCCTGCGGGCACAACGTGATCGCCGCCTCCTCGGTCGGCGCCGCGCTCGCCCTGCGCGAGGTCGCCGACCGGCTCGGCATCACGGTCAAGCTGTTCGGCACTCCCGCCGAGGAGGCCGGTGGCGGCAAGGTGCTGATGCTGGAGCGCGGCGCCTTCGACGGTGTCTCGATGGCGATGATGGTGCACCCGGCCCCGCACGAGACCTGCGCCTGCTCCTCGCTGGCCATCACCGACCTGGAAGTGGCCTACACCGGCCGCGCCTCGCACGCCGCGGCCGCGCCGCACCTCGGGGTGAACGCCGCGGACGCGCTGACCGTGGCCCAGGTCTCCATCGGCCTGCTGCGCCAGCACCTGGAACACGGGCAGATGGTGCACGGCATCGTCACCCACGGCGGCGCCGCGCCCAACATCGTGCCCGCGCGCACCGCCGGGCTGTTCTACCTGCGAGCCGAGAACCTCGACTCGCTGACCCACCTGGACGAGCGGATCCGCCGCTGCTTCGAGGCAGGCGCCGTGGCCACCGGCTGCGAGTACGAGATCACCCAGGTGTCCCCGAACTACGCCGAGCTGGCCCCAGACCCGTGGCTGGCCATGGCGTACCGCGCTGCCGTGACGGAGCTCGGCCGGGAGCCGCTGAGCCCGGCCGACGAGGCGAACCGCCAGACCGGCAGCACTGACATGGGCAACATCACCCACGCGTTGCCCGCCATCCACCCCACGATCGCCATTGACTGTGGCAACTCGGTGAACCACCAACCGGAGTTCGCGGCCGCCTGCGCCTCGCCCTCCGCGGACAGGGCGGTGCTGGACGGCGCGGTCGCGCTGGCCTGGACCGCGGTGGTCGCCGCCTCGGATGATGCCCAGCGAGCCCGGCTGCTCGCGGACACCGCTGATCGTGTGAACAGCCGCGTTGCCGTGCCAGCCACGGCAGGAGGTTTTGAGGCGTGACTGTCCTGGATTCCCGACCCGGCCCGCCGTTCGGACCGGAGTCCCGCGGACCCATCGACGTGCTGAGCCCCGGCTCCGGCCGCACCATGTCCACTGTGGCTGATCTTGGTGCCGGGCGGGGACCGTCCTGGCTGGACAAGTGGCTCGGCGAGAACCTCAGCCGGGTGGTGGCCTGGCGCCGGCACATCCACGCCAACCCCGAGCTGTCCCGCAACGAGCACAACACCACCAAGTTCCTCTTCCGCGAGCTGGCGGGCGCCGGCCTGCGGCCCAGGGTGCTGCCCGGCGGCACCGGCCTGATCTGCGAGGTGGGCAGCGGGTCCCGCTGCGTCGCGCTGCGCGCCGACATCGACGCGCTGCCGCTGACCGAGGACACCGGCCTGCCCTTCGCCTCCACCGTGGACGGCGTCTCGCACGCCTGCGGGCACGACGCGCACACCACCGTGCTGCTCGGCACCGCACTGGCCCTGGCCTCGGCGGACTCGCTGCCCGGCCGGGTCCGGCTGATCTTCCAGCCGGCCGAGGAGGTCATGCCGGGCGGCGCGCTGGACGTGCTGGCCGCCGGTGGCCTCGACGGCGTGGAGCGGATCTTCGGCCTGCACTGCGCGCCCCGGCTCCAGGTGGGCAAGCTGGGCACCCGGATCGGCGCGATCACCTCCGCCAGCGACCTGCTGGAGGTCCGGCTGACCTCGCCCGGCGGCCACACCTCCCGCCCGCACCTGACCGCCGACCTGGTGCACGGCCTCGGCACGCTGATCACCCGCCTGCCTGAGCTGCTCACCCGCCGGGTCGACCCGCGCTCGGGCACCGTGCTGGTCTGGGGCGCCGTGCACGCGGGCGACGCCGCCAACGCCATCCCGCAGGACGGCCTGCTCCGCGGCACCCTGCGCACCGGCGACCGGGACACCTGGGCCGAGCTGGAACCGGTGGTCCGCGAGCTGATCGGCGCCCTGCTGGTGCCGCTGGGCATCGGCTTCGACCTGCTGCACCGCCGCGGCGTCCCGCCGGTGGTCAACGACCGGGAGAGCACCCGCCTGCTGCGCGCCGCCACCCAGACCGCGCTGGGCGAGGACGCCATCACCGGCACCGAGCAGTCCTCCGGCGGCGAGGACTTCGCCTGGTACCTGGAACACGTCCCCGGCTCCTTCGCCCGCCTGGGCGTCTGGTCCGGCCAGGGACCGCAGAAGGACCTGCACCAACCCACCTTCGATCTGGACGAGCGCGCGCTGCCGGTCGGCATCCGCATCATGACCCAGGCTGCCATCGACGCCCTCCAGGCCTGACTCGGTTATCCACAGCCCCCGAGTTATCCACAGCCCGCCCGATCGGCGTTTGCCCCCACCCCGGCAAACGCCGATCGTGGACCCATGCCCGCTCTCCCTCTCCCCGTCCCCTGCACCCGAGCCCAGGCCGTAGCGGCCCTCGGCGAACCCGGCCTCGGCGCCGCCCTGCGCGCGGGCAGGCTCCGCCGGATCTGGCACGACCTGTTCGTCCCAGCCGACCGCGCCCGCGACCGCCGCACCCGAGCCAGGGCCGCCCTGCTGCTGGCAGGCACACCCGCCGCGCTGACCGGCCCCACCGCCGCCGAGATCTTCGGCTGGCTGCCACCCCAGACCCTGAGCGTGCACGTCGCCGTGCCACCCCGGCACCGCGCCAGAGGCCGCCCCGGCCTGATCCTGCACCCGGCTGAGTTCACCGAGGAAGACATCCTCCTCCTCGACGGCCTCCCCGTGCTGACCCCCGCCCACGTCCTGACCACCTTGCTGACCACCCACCACCCCAGCGCCCTGCCCTGCGTGCGAACCGCACTGCGCGCCCTGCCCCCCGACCTGCGCCGAACCCTGGTCCGCGAGATCAGATCCGTCCTGCGCCGGTCATCCGCGTCACCTCCCGCCACGGGGATACCGGCCCAACGCGACGGAACCGGCGCTCCGGTCCCGTCGCGGCCCGAGGACGCATCCGACGGCCGGGGTCTGCCGATGTCCGGGGAAAGGGCCGGGCCGGGGCGCACGCGAGTGGGGGACCAGTCCGGTGTCCGCCGGATCGAGGTCGTCGAACCGCGTTACGCGGTGCGGCGTCGGCGAACCAGAGCCGGGTGACCGCCCGCTGATCCCGCGGGCGCGGGCGAGCAGGACGGTGCCGGAGACAGGGCCGGGTGGTGGAGCGGGTTCGGCGCGGAGGCCGCCGTAGGCCGGGCTCAGGCGATGGGTCCGGCGTGCAGGCCCCCAGTCCGGGTCCGATCGGGCCGGGCCACTGTTGGAGCATCGGGCAGGACCGGTGCCCAGCCAGCGCGGATCCGGTGCTGAGCTGCGGGCGTGGGACGGTGTGCCCGCTCGCGCGGTTGGTCCCGGCCGGGAGTGGCAGGCGCGTTCGCGCTGAGCGGTTCAGTCGCGGATCGCCCGACGCCCCGCGACGGGGAGTCCGTCGTGACGTGACGGGTAGGCCGTCGTGTCCGAGGCCGTTGCCGTGGCGGCGGTTGCTGGCTGCGGCGGGTTCGAGGCGCACAAGAACCGGGCAGCCCTCAGCAGTAGCCGGCTCGCCGTACGAGACCGGCCAGCACCCGGGGTGGATCAGGCGTTGGGCCCTATGCCGTTGCAGGGGCGGGTGCGGAGGTCGTTGACGTAGTCGGCTGGAGCGCCCGCGGCTTCGGCGGCGTCGGCGACCACGCCTACGTAGCGGGCCGATGGAAGGCCGCCCTCGTAGGCGTCCAGGACGTAGAGCCAGGCCAGGACCGAGCCCTCCAGAGTCTGCACGCGGAGGCGGATCTTCTTGTAGAGGCCCAGTTCGGCGCCTTCCCAGCGGTCGAGGCGGTCCTCGTCCAGGGAGTTGACGTCGTAGAGGACCACGAAGACCTGGCTGCCGGGGTCCTCGACGATGGTGGAGAGCGCGCCCTCCCAGCCGAGGTCCTCGCCTCCGAAGGTCATTCGCCAGCCGACGAGCCACCCCGTACCGGCCATCGGCGAGTGCGGAGCACGCTCCGTCATCTGGTCCGGATCCATGTTGGACCCGTAAGCGGCATAGAGCGGCACGGCCCTAGCCTAGCGACCCGTTCGCGGCATCGGGACGCGCCGTGCGCACAGCCTCCGAACTGACCCCGGACGGGTAGCGCGTACGGTTGGACCCGCCGACAAACCTGACCGCACCACCCACCACAGGAGGACCCCGTGACCCGCATCGTGATCATGGGAGGCGGGCCGGCCGGATACGAAGCCGCGCTGGTCGGCGCCCAGCACGGAGCCGATGTCACCCTGGTGGAGAGCGACGGCCTCGGCGGCGCCTGCGTGCTGTACGACTGCGTGCCCTCCAAGACCTTCATCGCCTCCGCCGGCGCCCGCTCCGCCTTCCGCAACGGACCCGAGCTGGGCATCAGCACCGGGGACGGGCCGATCGGCGTCGAGCTGCCGGTGGTGCACGGGCGGGTCAAGGGGCTCGCGCTGGCGCAGTCGGCGGACATCAGGGCGCGGGTGCAGCGCGAGGGTGTGCGGATCATGAACGGGCACGCCAGGCTGTGCGACGACGCGCCGGGCCTTGCCCAGCACCGGGTGGCCGTGCGCGGCGCGGACGGCTCGGTGGAGAAGCTGCCAGCCGACGTGGTGCTGATCGCCACCGGCGCGAACCCGCGCATCCTGCCCGGCGCGCAGCCCGACGGCGAGCGCATCCTGACCTGGCGGCAGATCTACGACCTGCCCGAGCTGCCCGAGCACCTGGTGGTGATCGGCTCCGGCGTCACCGGGGCCGAGTTCGCCTCCGCCTACACCGAGATGGGCGTCAAGGTCACCGTGGTCTCCAGCCGGGACCGCATCCTGCCGCACGAGGACGCCGACGCGGCCGCGGTGCTGGAGGACGTGTTCACCGAGCGGGGCACCGCGCTGTTCAAGCACGCGCGGGCGGACAAGGTCGAGCGGACCAGCGGCGGGGTCAAGGTCTTCCTGGCCGACGGGCGGACCGTGGAGGCCAGCCACGCGCTGATGACGGTCGGGTCCATCCCGAACACCGCGGACATCGGCCTGGACAAGGTCGGCATCGAGCCGGGGCCGGGCGGATTCGTGCCGGTCGACCGGGTCTCCCGGACCACCGTGCCGGGCATCTACGCCGCGGGCGACTGCACCGGACTGCTGATGCTCGCCTCGGTCGCGGCCATGCAGGGCCGGATCGCGATGTGGCATGCACTCGGCCAGGGCGTGCAGCCGATCAAGCTCAAGACGGTGGCCGCCAACGTCTTCACCCACCCGGAGATCGCCACCGTCGGCATCAGCCAGCAGGCCATCGACTCCGGCGAGGTGCCCGCGCGCACGATCATGCTGCCGCTGGCCACCAACGCGCGGGCCAAGATGGAGGGGCTGCGCCGCGGTTTCGTGAAGCTGTTCTGCCGCCCTGCCACCGGCGTGGTGATCGGCGGCGTGGTGGTCGCCCCGGTGGCCAGCGAGCTGATCACGCCGATCGCGCTGGCCGTGCAGAACCAGCTGACCGTGGAACACCTGGCCTACACCTTCTCCGTCTACCCCTCGCTGTCCGGTTCGATCACCGAGGCCGGGCGCAAGCTGATGCGCCACGACGACCTCGACTAGAGAACCGCTCGAGCTCAGGTCTCGACCTGGTCACCGCGGACAACGAAGCCGGGCGCCCGCGCGTGTCCCCTACATCACTCGCTGATGAGGGAGGCACAGCATGCGCTATGCGCGAGTGTTAGGGCTCATCACATCAACAGTGGCGCTGACGGCGGGGGTTGCCGTCACGCCGGTCGCGGCCGCGGCGGAGAACAGCATCACCGTCACCAACCGGCCGATGCCGGGGACGGAGGCACACCTGCGTGGGTGGTGCGCGGACACCAAGTCGGGGGTCACGGTCAGCTCGCCGGCGTTCGTCGCGCCCGTGCCGATGAACCTGGGACGGCCGCGCGGCGTGGTGTCCGGCCAGGGGCAGGTGAAGGCGGAGACCGCGCCGGGGTCTTACGAGCTGGTCATGGCCTGCGGTGCGCGCCAGGTCCGGGGGAAGATCACCGTGTGGGGGCACACCGTCGGGCGACCGGCGCTGGTGCTCACCCCGGGTAGCGGGAAACCGGGGGACAAGATCAAGGTGCTGGGCGTGTGCGACCCGGGGAACGGCCCGATCGGCCGGTTGGACACGGTCGCGCTGGCCGGGAAGCTCACCTGGAAGCGGACCGGGTCCTCGACCTACGAGATCACCGCCCCGGTGGCGCGGGTGAAGCCGGAGGGGCACCCGGTCCAGTTCTACTGCGGCTCGTCCTTGGTCTTCCGCAGGCTGATCGTGCTGGACCCGGACAAGCCGGCGCCGCCGCCAGGCCCCGGCCCGGTGGTCAAGCCCAAGGGCGGCGTGGAGACCGGTGGAGGGATGTCATGAGGGCGCGAACGCTGGGGGTGCTCGCGGCCGCCGCGGTGCTCACCGGGCTGACCGTGAGCCCGGCCGGGGCCACCACCGAGCCGGTGCTGCACATGCCGGCGACGATCCACCTCGGCATGGAGCGCGTCTCGATAAGCCTGGTGTGCCAGGGGCGGGACTTCCAGCCGGTGCGGTCGTCGGTGTTCACCGAGACGGTCCCAGTGCAGCCCAGCCCGTACACCCCGACCTGGGCCTACGGCACCGGTCACCTGGCGAAGAACCTGAAGGTCGGGTCCAAGCACACCGTCAGCTACGGCTGTGGCTCGGTCACCCGTACCACCCAGGTGACCGTGCTGCCGTGGGAGACCGTTGGCGAGGTGGGGCTGACGCTGACCCCCAGTTCGGGCAAGCCGGGGGACGCGGTGAAGCTGGTGCGGCGCTGCGACAAGCGGAACAAGCCGAACACCGAGCCGGCCTCCGCCGCGCTGGAGTCGGTCTGGTACCAGGGTGGCAACCCGCAGGACTCGAACTTCTCGGCCAAGGTCAAGGCGGGTGTGAAGCCCGGCCGCTACCCGGTGACGATCACGTGTGGCGGGACGACCCGGAGCGTGTTCTTCACCGTCCTGGGCTCGCCGGGCCACCAGCCGCCACCGCCGCCACCGGCCACCGGCGGCGGGCAGGTCAAGGTGAAGCCGGTCGGCGGCGTGGAGACCGGCGGGGGTGACCTGGGGTGAGCAGGGTCGGTGTGGCCGGTCTGCTGCTGGCCGCGGTGTTCGCGCTGACCGGTTGTGGCGCCGCGCCACCGGCCGCACCGGCCAGCAGCAGTGCGGAGACCACGTCCGCCGCACCGGCTGAGGTGGCCGCGCTGGGCAGGTCCACGCCCACCAAGGTGCGGGTGCCCAAGATCGGCGCGGAGTCCAGCCTGGTGCCACTGGGCCTGAACAAGGACCAGACGATCCAGGTGCCGCCGGTCAACCAGCCGATGCAGGCCGGGTGGTACGACGGGGCGCCGACGCCAGGGGAGAAGGGGCCCGCGATCGTGCTGGGGCATGTGGACGGGGCAGGGAAACCGGGCATCTTCTACAAGCTGCGCGAGGTCGCGGTGGGGGATGAGATCCAGGTGGACCGGGCCGACGGGAAAACCGTCCGGTTCGTGGTGCACGAGACCGAGCAGGTCGCGAAGAAGGATTTCCCGACTGAACGCGTATACGGCGACACGGAACGTCCGGAACTGCGCCTGATCACCTGTGGCGGCATTTTTGACAAGGGCGCGCGCAGTTATCAGGACAACATCATCGTGTATGCAACCATGGTCGAGTAGTCCGCGTAGGACGTTCGATCAACGCCGGGGTTGCCTGGCCTCGCGAAGTATGGCCGTCTGGCCAAAGGTCTCTGACCAGCGATGATCCAGGCAACCCAATGGCGGCCCTGGCGTCTTTAGGTGTGCAGGCGGGTACCGAGCCCGCACTGAAGATGTCGGGGAATGAGGTAGGAAACAATGGGTATCGGTCGCATTCTCGCCGCTGGGTCCGCACTGGGTGCGACCGGCGTGCTCATCGCCGCGCCGATCGCGCTGGCGGCGGCTCCCAGCATTACCGTGGCCAAGTCGGAGAGCGTCCCGGGCAGCCGGGTGGAGATCACCACCGAATGCGCGGTCGACTCCGGATTCCGCGAGCCGGGCTCCTCGGCGCTCGACGGCGTGAAGCGGGTCAGCTACGACGAGAAGACCCAGACCGCCAAGTGGGCGGCCGTGGTGAAGAAGGACGCCAAGCCCGGCGCCTACGAGATCACCTTCACCTGCCAGGACAAGCCGCAGACCGCCAGGTTCGCGGTCGCGGCCGGCGCGGGGGAGACCACCAAGCCGAGCCCGACCCAGTCCCGGCCGACCGAGTCCACCCGGCCCAAGCCCAGCGCCACCAAGCCCAGCGAGGCCAAGCCGAGCGCCACCACCTCCACCTCGGCCAAGACGCCCAAGGGCGCACCGGAGACCGGTGGCGGCGGCACCTCCGACGACGGCAACGGCCTGGCGCTGGCCGGTGGCGCGGCCGCGCTGGCCGCCGGTGCGGGCTTCGGCGTGTGGGCGCTGCGGCGGCGTCGTGCCTCCGCGCAGGGCTGACCGGAGGGGCGGCCGTGTCCTCGCCGGGATGCTGTCCGTACTGCTGCTCGCCGCTGGGGCGGTGCTCCTCAGCGGCGGCGCACGGGACCTGTGGGGCCAGGTGTTCGCCGAGGCAGCCCACGACCAGGGCGGGACACCGATCGCCGGTGCGCAGGGCAAGCCCATGCGCAAGTCCGACCCGGTCTCGGTGGAGATCCCCAAGATCGGGGCCAGGTCCACGCTGACCAAGCTCGGGCTCAACAAGGACGGCACCGTGCAGGTGCCGCCGGTGAGCCAGCCGATGCAGGCCGGGTGGTACGCCAAGGGCCCGACGCCGGGCGAGAAGGGCCCCGCGGTGATCCTCGGGCACATCGACGGGGCGAAGAAGCCGGGCATCTTCTACCAGCTGCGCGAGCTCAAGCCCGGCGACGAGATCCTGGTCAAGCGGGCCGACGGCAGCACCGCGAAGTTCGTGGTGCAGCGCTCGGCGCAGGTGCCCAAGACCGACTTCCCCACCGAGGAGGTCTACGGCAACACCGACAAGCCGGAGCTGCGGCTGATCACCTGCGGCGGCAGCTTCGACCGGGCCGCGGGCAGCTACCGCGACAACACCATCGTCTACGCCACACTCGTGGCCTGAACAGCGAAAACGGGGCGTGCCGCGCGGGCACGCCCCGTTTCGACGTCCAGCTGGTCAGTCGGCCTCGACCCAGTCGAAGGTCTTGGTGACCGCCTTCTTCCAGTTGCGGTACTGCTTGTCCCGGTGGGTCTCGTCCATCGCCGGGTCCCACTGCTTGTCCTGCGCCCAGTTGGCCCTGATGTCGTCCTCGCCGGCCCAGAAGCCGACCGCGAGACCGGCCGCGTAGGCCGCGCCCAGCGCGGTGGTCTCGTTGACCACCGGCCGGATCACCGGCACGCCCAGGATGTCCGCCTGGAACTGCATGAGCAGCTCGTTGACCACCATGCCGCCGTCGACCTTCAGCGAGGTCAGCGGCACCCCGGAGTCGGCGTTCATGGCGTCGATGACCTCGCGGGTCTGGAAGGCGGTGGCCTCCAGCGCGGCGCGGGCCAGGTGACCCTTGTTCACGAACCTGGTCAGGCCGACGATCGCGCCGCGCGCGTCGCCCCGCCAGTACGGCGCGAACAGGCCGGAGAAGGCGGGCACGAAGTACGCGCCGCCGTTGTCCTGCACGCCCTTGGCCAGGGGCTCGATGTCCGCAGCGGAGCGGATCAGGCCCAGGTTGTCCCGCAGCCACTGCACCAGCGAGCCGGTGACCGCGATCGAGCCCTCCAGGGCGTAGACCGGGGCGTTCTCGCCGATCTTGTAGCAGACCGTGGTGAGCAGCCCGTTCTCGCTCATCACCTTCTCGTTGCCGGTGTTGAGCAGCACGAAGTTGCCGGTGCCGTAGGTGTTCTTGGCCTCGCCGGGGGACAGGCAGGCCTGACCGAAGGTGGCCGCCTGCTGGTCGCCGAGGATGCCCGCGATCGGCACCCCGGCCAGCACGCCGCGCTCGCGGACCTTGCCGTACTCCTCGGAGGAGGAACGGATCTCCGGCAGCATGGACAGCGGGATCTGCATCTCCGCGCAGATCTCTTCATCCCAGTCCAGGGTGTCGAGGTCCATCAGCAGGGTGCGGGAGGCGTTGGTCGGGTCGGTGTAGTGCAGACCGCCGTCCGGGCCGCCGGTCATGTTCCACAGCACCCAGGTGTCCATGTTGCCGAAGAGCAGGTCCCCTGCCTCGGCCTTCTCCCGCGCGCCCTCGACGTTGTCCAGGATCCAGCGGACCTTGGGGCCGGAGAAGTAGGTGGCCAGCGGCAGCCCGGTGCGGGAGCGGTAGCGCTCCTGGCCGCCGCCCAGCGCGGCCAGCGAGTCGCAGATCGCGTCGGTGCGGGTGTCCTGCCAGACGATCGCGTTGTAGACCGGCTTGCCGGTGTTCTTGTCCCAGACCACCGCGGTCTCGCGCTGGTTGGTGATGCCGACCGCGGCGAGGTCGGAGTTCTGGATGTCGGCCTTGGCCAGTGCCCCGCCGCACACCTTGCGGGTGTTCCGCCAGATCTCCTCGGCGTTGTGCTCGACCCAGCCCGCCTTGGGGAAGATCTGCTCGTGCTCGGTCTGGTCGACCGAGACCACCCGGCCGGAGTGGTCGAAGACCATGCACCGGGTGGAGGTCGTGCCCTGGTCGATGGCGGCCACGTAACGCGCTTCAGCGGACATGTTGCTGCCTCTTTGCCTTTCGGGTCAGCGGGATCAGGCCAGTGCGAGGGAGAGCAGGCCGGCGAGTGCGCCGCCGATCAGCGGGCCGACCACGGGCACCCAGGAGTAACCCCAGTTCGCGCCGCCCTTGCCCTTGATCGGCAGCAGCGCGTAGGCGATGCGCGGGCCGAGGTCGCGGGCCGGGTTGATCGCGTAGCCGGTCGGGCCACCCAGGGAGGCGCCGATGCCGACCACCACGAACATCACCGCGGCGTAGCCCAGCGCGGCGTTGCCGAACTGCGGCAGGCCGTCGGTGGCGGTCTTCGCGCCTGGGCTGAGCAGGATCCACAGCACCAGCACGAAGGTGCCGATCACCTCGGTGACGGTGTTCCAGACCTTGTGGTCCACGGTGGGGCCGGTGGAGAAGATGCCCAGCGTGCCGCCGGGGTCGTCGTGGGTGTCGAACTGGAGCTTGTAGGCCAGCCAGCAGAGCACCGCGCCGAGGAAGGCGCCGAGCAGCTGGGCGATGAAGTAGATCGGCACCAGCGCCCAGTCCAGCTTGCCCGCGGTGGCCAGGCCGAGGGTGACCGCCGGGTTGAGGTGCGCGCCGCTGGGAGCGGCGATGCTGGCGCCCGCGAAGACCGCGAAACCCCAGCCGAAGGTGATCAGCAGCCAGCCACCGTTGTTCCCCAGTGAGTTCTTCAGCACGGTGTTGGCCACCACGCCTGCGCCCAGCAGAATCAGCACCGCGGTGCCGATCAGCTCCCAGACGAAGATTGCTCCGCCGGACATGCGCGTCCTCCCTCAGTCCGCTCCATTGCGTCTGAGCTGGGGAACGTAGTCCCGGGCCGATCAACTGTCTACGGTAGAATTCGAAACGGGACAGTTTCGTTATTACTGTCAGTGCACGTGGACACGTGTGGAGCGGTAGCGTAGGCCCCGCGTCCAAGCCGAGCAGGGAGGCGACGTTCAGTGGCCAAGGCCAAGGAGAGCAGCGCGGAGATCGTGCAGGGTCGTTTGGGACCGGCTGAGCGGCAGGAAGCTTGGCGCAGACTGGGATCCGAGCACTTCGACGTGGTGATCATCGGTGGCGGCGTGACCGGCGCGGGCGCGGCTCTGGACGCCGCTACGCGTGGTCTGCGGGTGGCCCTGGTCGAGGCGCGCGACCTGGCCTCCGGCACCTCCAGCCGCTCCAGCAAGCTCTTCCACGGCGGCCTGCGTTACCTCGAACAGCTGGAGTTCGGTCTGGTCAGGGAAGCCCTGCGGGAGCGGGAGCTGATGATCACCCGGATCGCGCCGCACCTGGTGAAGCCGGTGAGCTTCCTCTACCCGCTGACCAAGCGGATCTGGGAGCGCCCCTACACCGCGGCCGGCCTGTTCCTCTACGACACCATGGGCGGCGCCAAGTCCGTTCCCGGGCAGAAGCACCTGACCAGGGCGGGCGCGCTGCGGATGGTGCCTGCGCTCAAGCGCAGCGCGCTGATCGGCGGCATCCGCTACTACGACGCCCAGGCCGACGACGCCAGGCACACCATGACCGTGGCCCGCACCGCGGCCCACTACGGCGCGGTGGTGCGCACCTCCACCCAGGTCACCGGCATGGTCCGGGAGGCAGACCGGGTGGCGGGCGTGCACGTGCGCGATGTGGAGACCGGCGAGGAGATCGAGGTCAAGGCGCACGCGGTGATCAACTGCACCGGCGTGTGGACCGACGAGATCCAGCGGCTGGCCGGTACCCGAGGGCGGTTCCGGGTGCGCGCCAGCAAGGGTGTGCACATCGTGGTGCCAAGGGACCGGATCGTGTCCGAGAGCGGGATGATCCTGCGCACCGAGAAGTCCGTGCTGTTCGTCATCCCGTGGCGCAACCACTGGATCGTGGGCACCACCGACACGGACTGGAACCTCGACCTGGCGCACCCCGCGGCCACCAAGAAGGACATCGACTACATCCTCACCCACGTCAACAAGGTGCTGGCCACGCCGCTGACCAACGAGGACATCGAGGGCGTGTACGCGGGCCTGCGGCCGCTGCTCTCCGGCGAGAGCGAGGACACCTCGAAGCTCTCCAGGGAGCACGCGGTGGCGCGGGTCGCGCCGGGCCTGGTGGCCATCGCGGGCGGCAAGTACACCACCTACCGGGTGATGGCGGCGGACGCGATCGACGCGGCCAGCCCCGACCTGCCCGGCCGGATCATGTCCTCGATCACCGACAAGGTGCCGCTGCTGGGCGCGGACGGCTACCACGCGCTGGTCAACCAGGCCGACCAGCTGGGCGCCAAGCACGGCCTGCACCCCTACCGGGTGCGGCACCTGCTGGACCGCTACGGCTCGCTGGTGCACCAGGTGCTGGCCACCGCCGAGGGCAACCCCGAGCTGCTCCGCCCGCTGGCAGGCGCGCCGGACTACCTGCAGGTCGAGATCGTCTACGCGGCGGCGGCCGAGGGCGCGCTGCACCTGGAGGACGCGCTCACCCGGCGCACCCGGATCTCCATCGAGTACCCGCACCGCGGCGTGGAGAGCGCGGAGGCGGCGGCCAGGCTGATGGCCGGGGTGCACGGCTGGGACGACCAGCGGGTCGCGCACGAGGTCGAGGTCTACACCGCGCGGGTCGAGGCCGAACGGGACTCGCAGACCCAGCCGGACGACCAGGCCGCCGACGCCCGGCGCTCGGCCGCGCCGGAGGCCAGGCCAGAGGTCATCGAACCGGTCAGCTGAGGTTTCAGCCAGCGAGGAGGTCCGCGAGGACCTCCTCCAGGTGCTGGGTGAGGCGGCGGTTGTCCACCGGCGCGATGGTGCTCCAGGCCGCGCCGCCGTCCACGCCGCGGCGGGTCTGCAGGTAGCGACCCGCCGGGGTGTCGAAGAAGCCGATCACGCGGTCGGCCCTGCGGCGGCGTTCCCACTGCTCCTTGGCGGCCACGCCGAACTGGCCGAGGTCGCCCGCGTCCTTGATCATCTCGGTGATGACCGTGGCGTCCTCCTGCCGGATGCCGCGCTCGACCAGCTCGGGGCCGAGGCGGTCCGCGGAGTTGCCCGCGGCGGCCGCGGCGGCGTCCAGCTCGGCGCTGGGCAGGGTGACCGAGCGGCCGGGACCGGCGGGCAGCGGGCGCAGCACGCCCACGGCCTCGCGCGGCAGGCTCAGCCCGGAGATGGCCTTGACGGTGAGCTGGCCGGAGTCGAGCACGGCGAGCGCGCCCTCCTCCTCGCGGGCGGCGGCCAGCACCCGCACGCTGCGGCCCAGCCACAGCCTGCCGTCCACCTCGCGGGCCGGGTCGGCGAGCAGGCGCAGCAGCGCGGCCAGCTCCTCGTCCACCGCGACCGGGCGGCCCAGCCCGCGCGCCTCCAGCGCGTCCCAGGCCTGGCGTTCCAGCCCGGCGCGCTCGGTGTGCGTGCGGCCGGGCGAGGGCACCTTGATCACCAGGGGCGGCTGGCCGAGGCCGAGGTGCTGCCAGAGCACGTCGAACTCCAGCGCGGTCAGCGCGATCGGCTCGCGCAGCCCCTGCTCGAACAGGGTCACTCGCCGATCACCGGTGGCGCGTACTGGCGGGCGTCGCCGAAGACGTCCTCGTCCTCGACCAGGAAGCTCTGGTGCTCGCCGTCGTCCTCACGCCTGGCCCGGCCCATCGGCGCGGCCGCGGCGGGCGCGACCGGCGCGGGAGTCGGGTCCAGGCCGAGGACGCCCTGCGGCGCGTTGCCGCGGCGGGCCTCAGCGAGGTGGGTGGCCTCGGCGGCATCCCAGTTCGGGCGGTGCTGCGGGCCGGGGCGGGTGCTCGCGGCGGAGGTGCCGGTGCCCTCGGTGCGGGGCTGCGGCAGCTCGCGGGCGGAGCCGGGAGCGGGCGCGCCGCCGGGGCGGGCCGCGGACGGTGCGGTCGTGCTGGACGGCGAGGTGCCGCTGGTGGCCGGGACGCCCGAGGCGGTCGCCGGGGAGCCGGTCGCGGCCGGTGGCGCCGCGCCGCTGAGGCGGGTACCGGGGGCGGGAGCGCCGGAAGGTGCCGGAGCGCCCGAGCGGGGTGGGGCCGGCACGGGCGCGGAACCGGTGCGGCCGCCGGTGGCGGCAGGCGCGCTGCGGGCCGGGGGGATCCGGCTCGGGCGGACGGGCGGCGGTGCGGCAGTGCCGATCGGGCCGCTGCTCTGGTGCGCGCCGTGGCCGGTGTCCAGGTGCAGCTCCGGCGGCTTGGTGAACTGGCCCAGCGTGGCCACGTTGGCCGCGGTGCTGGTCTGGTAGGTCTCCATGACCTCGAAGGCCCGCTGCTCGGCCGCGCTCTGCGCCGCCTCCTGCAGCTCGTAGTCGGTCTGCCCGCCGAAGAGGTGCACCACGCCGGTGACCAGCATGTTCGGCTTCTCGGCCGTGACCTCCATGGGAGCGGGCATGTCCGCGCGGGCCTTGCCCACGTACTCGGCCTGGAGCTCGGCGGACAGCCGCATCAGTTCGGCCCCGGCCTGCGCGTCCCGTGCCCACTGGGCCAGCGGGTGCAGGGCGGCGTCCGCGGCGTCGGCGGCCTTGCCGGTCCAGTCCGCGCGGGAGTTGCCGATGGCCTGCTTGATCTCGGCGTCGATGTCGGCCAGCGCGGCGGACATGTCCGACCACCGGCCGATCGAGGTGGCCGAGGCCGCCGGTCCGGGACCGGCGTGCAGCTGCCCGTACAGCTCCTGGTGCGAATAGCCCTGCCAGCGATGGTCAGCCATGGTCGCGTCCCCTCTCAGCAGCCGCTGACCCGCACCGAGTCGGCATTCCCGCGTTCGGCGCCGCGGTACTCGTACTCGACCTCCTGCAACGCCCTGACCGCGGTCTGCAGCTGCTGCTGGTAGCCCTCCAGGGCGCTCAGCGCGGCCTCCCCGCCGTCCATCGAGCGCTCGTTGAACTTCTCCGCGGCCTCGTCGCTGACCGGGTCACCGGCCCACGGCCGCATCCGAAGATCCGTGCGGGCGTGCCCGATCTGCGGCGTCAGCTTGTCCAGCGCCCGCTGGAAGGCCTTGCGCATGGTCGGGATCGCGGCCTGCTCGACCCGGACCTTGGCGCCACCGCCGCTGACGGAGTCGAGCCCGGACTGCACAGCGTCGCCACTGGCGGAGTTGGTGCGCGGCACGGCGTCTCCCCGAACTGGACAATCCTTGCGCGGTCACTGTAGCGACCGACAGTGATCACTTGGTGCGGTCTCCGTAACGATCCCACCTACTGGTGAACTGTCAACGGGCCATCCAGGTGGTGCTGGATGGGTGCTTCGTCTCAGCGGGCGGCGAGCGTGCTCATCGCGGCGTTGGCGACCTCCTGGGCGGAGGCGCACAGCGAGTCCAGGCTGGGCGGGTGGGCGTTGCCCGCGTCGCCGAACTGGATGTCCAGGAACTGGCCCTCGGCCACGTCGACCTCGACGTTGCAGAACTTGGTCTGCTCGGCGGTGCGCACCACCACCGCGGGGAAACCGGCCACCGTGGCGGCCTTGGCGTCGGCCTGGGCGGTCTCCTCCAGCCACACGCCGACGCCCTGGACCAGCACCAGGCCGATGCGCACGGTGAGCGCCCTGGTGGAGTCGCGGAAGTCGCAGACCTTGGCGTTGCCCATGGTGGGGTACCTGGTGGGCAGCGGCGGGCGGTCCATGCCGAGGGTCTTGCGCTGGCGGGTGGTCAGCAGGGTGCACGGGTCCACCCGGTCGAGCTTGATCTCCTTGGGCCGGGGCGGCAGGGAGACCTTGGGGTTGGTGACCGGGACCGGCGGCGGGTTCGGCGTGGTGGGCTGGGGCGGCGGCGGGGTGCAGGCGGCCAGCAGCAGGCAGCCGAGCAACAGCGCGAGGGTCCGGAGCGGTCTGGACACGCTGGGCACGCTAGCTCACCTCAGACGATCAGGGTCCAGGCGAGCACGTCGTGCAGGTCACCGTCGACCGTGGTGGCCTGGTGCAGGGTGGCCTCCAGGGTGAAGCCGCACTTCTCCGCGACCCGGCGGGAGGACTCGTTGCCCGCCGCGTGCCGGTAGCCGATCCGGCGCAGCCCCAGCGCCTCGATGCCGAAGCGGAGCGCGGTCTGCAGGGCCTGGGTCATCACGCCCCGGCCGCGGTGCGCGGGGTGGGTCCAGCAGGCCGCGGAACCGATGCCGCGCACCAGGTCCAGGTCCTTGAGGCCGACCTCGGCGAGCATCTCGCCGGTGGTCGGCTCGGCCACCGCCCACGAGCAGCGCAGGTCCTCCTGCCACTCGTGCGCGCGCAGCGTGATGTAGCGGCCGGCCGCCTCCAGGTCCTCGACCTGGTAGCCGGTGACCCAGCGCCGCAGCTCCGGGTCGGTGAACGCGGCCAGCACGGCGGGCCGGTCGTCCATCAGGTTGTCCGCCCGCAGTTGCCGCAGGTAGTACGCACCCGCGTTGATCTCCACCGGCTCCATGAAAGGAAACCTACTTGCGCTTCTTCTTGCCCTTCTTGCGGCCCTGGTCCCTGCTGTTCCAGTCCTCGCCCCACAGCGAGCCGTAGACCGCGCCGAAGCCCAGCGGGATGAAGAAGAACCACCACCAGCCGAGGAAGATCATCAGCGGGATCCAGGCCACGCCGAGCACGACCAGGCTCACCGCGGCGGCCCGCTGGACCGGGGTGCGCGGGTCGGGCACGGCGACCGCGCCGCTGGTCGCCTTGACCACGGCGGGCAGGTGGTCGAAGCGCGGGTGCGGTTCGGGCAGGTCGGCGAACAGCGCGTGCAGCTCGCCCCTGGTCAGCGCGGCGGCCACCTGGGCAGCTCGCTGGTCGTACTCGGTCAGTTGCAGCCTGCCGATGGCGAAGTGCTCGCCGAGCGCGGTCAGCGCCTCGGACCGCTCGTGATCGCTGATCCGCAGCTCAGGCTCGTTGGGCACATTCCGATGCTACTTCGGCTTGAACCGCTGTACGGCCACCACGACCCCGGCCAGCACCAGCACGCCGATGCAGGCCGCGGTCAGCATGGCCAGCGTGGCGGGCAGCCGGTCGACCAGGGCCAGCGTGAAGCCGCCACCGGCCAGCAGGGTCAGCCCGGCCACCGGCACGCCGATCAGCACCGCCATCACCTTGACCACGGTGTGCGCGGCGTACTCGGACTGCCGCGACGGCGGCGCGGCCAGCGGCATCGGCGTGACCTGCGGCTGGTACTGCAGCGGCGCGGGCAGCTCGAAGGTCGGGTGCGGCGCGGGCAGGTCCTCGAAGAGCATGGACAGCTCCCGGCGGGTGCGCGCGGAGGCGGCCACGTTGGCCCGCTCCCCGAACTCCTCCGCGGTCAGCCGTCCGACCCGGAGGTGCTCACCGAGCAACCGCTCGGCCTCGGTCCGCTCGGTGTCCCCGATCCGCAGCTCGACGTGATCCCCATATGTGCTCACAACGTCAAAGTTAGGGATCCGACCGGCCCGTGCCCTCGGCCTTTTGGCCAGCCGTGGTCGACTTTTGGCTAGGGCTGGCTGACGAAGCCGTCGTGCGCCTCGGCGATGTCCTCGAGCTGGTCCTGCCAGCAGGACGCGGGGAGGCCGTCGGGGGCGGTTTCCAGCACCACCACCCAGTCCACGTCCTCCGCGTCGTCCTCGCCGGCCAGCATCTCGCGGTGCACGCCGCCGACCACCCAGCCGTCGGCGCGCAGCTCCTCCGCGAGGTCCTCCGCCTCCTGGCGGTCGTGCAGGACCAGCAACAGGCTTTGCTCAGTCGTGATTGGACTGTCCACTCTGGTCAGTCTTTCAGCTCGCAGAGCACCGAGCCCTGGGTCACCGTCTCTCCCGGCTTGGCGGACAGGCCGGTGACGACGCCGTCCTTGTGCGCGGTGACCGGGTTCTCCATCTTCATCGCCTCCAGCACCACGAGCAGCTCGCCCGCGCTGACCTGCTGGCCCTCCGCCACCGCGACCTTGACGATGGTGCCCTGCATGGGCGCGGCCACCGCGTCACCGGAGACCGCGGCCCCGGCCTTGCCCGCGGAACGCTTGCTGGGCTTGGCCTTCGCCGCGGGCGCGCCGCCGCCGACGGCCAGGTCGCCGGGCAGCGAGACCTCCAGCCTGCGGCCGCCGACCTCGACCACCACGGTCTGCCGGGGGGTGTCCTCCGCCTCGGCCTCCGCGCCGCCGGTGAAGGGCGGGATGGTGTTGTCGAACTCGGTCTCGATCCACCTGGTGTGCACGGTGAAGCCGTCCTGCGCGGTGAACGCCGGATCGCGCACCACGGCCTGGTGGAACGGGACCACGGTGGCCATGCCCTCGACCACCAGCTCGTCCAGCGCCCGCCGGGACCGCTCGAGGGCCTGCTCGCGGGTCTCGCCGGTGACGATCAGCTTGGCCAGCAGCGAGTCGAACTGGCCGCCGATCACGCTGCCGCTCTCCACCCCGGCGTCCACCCGCACGCCGGGGCCGGAGGGCGGGACGAACCGGGTGACCGTGCCGGGGGCGGGCAGGAAGTTGCGGCCGGCGTCCTCGCCGTTGATGCGGAACTCGATGGAGTGACCGCGCGGCTCGGGGTCGGTGTCGAAGCGCAGCCGCTCGCCCGCGGCGATGCGGAACTGCTCGCGCACCAGGTCGATCCCGGCGGTCTCCTCGCTGACCGGGTGCTCGACCTGGAGCCGGGTGTTGACCTCCAGGAAGGAGATGGTGCCGTCCTGGCCGACCAGGAACTCCACCGTGCCCGCGCCGTGGTAGCCGGCCTCGGCGCAGATCGCGCGGGCCGCGGTGTGGATGGTGGCGCGCTGCTCGGCGGAGAGGAACGGCGCGGGGGCCTCCTCCACCAGCTTCTGGTGGCGGCGCTGCAGCGAGCAGTCGCGGGTGCCGACCACGATCACGTTGCCGTGCGTGTCCGCCAGCACCTGGGCCTCGACGTGCCTCGGCTTGTCCAGGTAACGCTCCACGAAGCACTCGCCGCGGCCGAAGGCGGTGACCGCCTCGCGCACCGCGCTGTCGAACAGCTCCGGGATCTCCTCCAGCGTGCGGGCCACCTTCAGTCCGCGCCCGCCGCCGCCGAACGCGGCCTTGATCGCCACCGGCAGGCCGTGCTCCTGCGCGAAGGCGACGACCTCCGCCGGCCCGTTGACCGGGTCCTTGGTGCCGGGCACCAGCGGGGCGCCCGCGCGCAGCGCGATGTGCCGGGCGGTCACCTTGTCGCCCAGGTCGCGGATGGCCTGCGGGGTCGGGCCGATCCAGGTCAGGCCCGCGTCCAGCACCGACTGGGCGAAGTCGGCGTTCTCGGAGAGGAAGCCGTAGCCGGGGTGCACCGCGTCCGCGCCCGCGCGCTTGGCCGCCTCGAGGAGCTTGTCCACGACCAGGTAGGACTCGGCGGCCGTGGTGCCACCCAGGGCGAAGGCCTCGTCGGCCAGGCGCACGAACGGCGCGTCCCTCTCCGGGTCGGCGTAGACCGCGACGCTGGTCAGCCCGGCATCCCGGCAGGCCCTGATGACTCGGACGGCGATCTCACCGCGGTTGGCGATGAGCACCTTGCGCAGTGCCACGGCACCTCCATGTGCTGACGACCCCGGGACGACACGTTCTTACGAGACGACACGTCATCGAAAAGGGTGGTGTTCGGCGAGTCTAGGGTCCAGTGGTGATGCACTGAGCGAGAGCAACCTCACGTGGTGTGTCCGCGTTGATGGTATGGAGCCCGGTGGGCGAGAGGTGGAGGTGGCGGCGGTGGCCGAGCAGACGGCCAGGGTGCCGAGGCTGGTGAAGGTCGCGATGGTGGCTTCGGCGGTGGCCACGGTGGCCGCGCTGCTGGGGGCCGCCCTGCTCCGGGAGGGACCGGCCGCCTCGGGCGGGGTCCCCGGCGCCGGCCTGCCCTCCGCCGGCGAGCGCCCGCCTGCCAGCTCCCCCTCGGCCGCGCCCGCGCTGCGCTGCGGGTCCGGGCCGTGCGTCGGCGTGGAGGCCACCACGGTCGGCAACACCAAGGTGGAGCTGCTCGCCGACGCCTCCGGCGGCTTCAGCCGGGTGCGCTTCGACGAGGGCGGCGACTCCGGGCTCAACGTGCACGAGACGCTGGCCATCTCCGTCGGCGGCAAGGTGCAGAAGGGCTCGCTGAGCTGCCAGGCCGCCAGCCGGTACCAGGCCTGCCTGGTCACCTTCAACCAGTCCGACGACGGCACCAAGGTGGGCACGCTGTACCTGAAGCCGCCGTCCCGGCCGTGGGTGCGGGTGGAGGCCAACTACCCCTCCGACCAGGGCGTGCTCCAGCTGCGGGACGTCAACGACGACGGCATCCCCGAGGTGCTCTCGGTGGCCAGCGCCTGCGACGGCAACGGCAACTTCCAGGGCTGCAAGCGGTTCGTGCTGCAGGCGATCAACCACGAGGGCAGCTACATCGGCTGCACCGCGGTGGTGACCAAGAAGGAGCTGCTGCCCGGCTGGCCGAACAACCTGTCGCCAACCAGGCAGCAGCTCAAGGTCTGCCAGTGACGGTGCTCAGACCGTCGCGGGCACCTTCTCCTCGGTCCTGACCTCGTCCTCCGCGCGCTCGGCCAGCGGGTCGCCGCCGCCGGGCGCGTTGAAGACCTCGTCGTCCAAGGTGCCCTCGCTGCGCGCGACCAGCACCGGGACCACCATCTGACCGGCCACGTTGGTGGCGGTGCGGATCATGTCCAGGATCGCGTCGATGGCGATGATCAGGCCGACCCCGGCCAGCGGCAGGCCGACCGTGGACAGGGTGAGGGTGAGCATCACGATCGCGCCGGTGAGCCCGGCGGTGGCGGCCGAGCCGAAGACCGACACCGCGGCGATCAGGATGTAGTCGGTGAAGGACAGCGGCACGTTGAACACCTGGGCCACGAAGATCGCGGCGATGGCCGGGTAGACCGCGGCGCAGCCGTCCATCTTGGTGGTCGCGCCGAAGGGCACCGCGAAGCTGGCGTACTGCTCCGGCACGCCGAGGCGGCGGATGGTGGTCTGCTGGGTCAGCGGCAGGGTGCCGATGGAGGAGCGGGAGACGAAGGCCAGCTGGATCGGCGCCCAGGCCTTGGCGTAGAAGCGCAGCGGGTTGACCTTGCCGACCAGCGCCAGCAGCAGCGGGTAGACCACGAACAGCACGATCGCGCAGCCCAGGTAGACCGCGAAGGCGAAGGTGGCCAGCGGGCGGAGCAGGTCGAAGCCGTACTGCGCGGTGGCCCGGCCGATCAGGCCCAGCGTGCCTAGCGGAGCGAGCCGGATGACCCACCACAGCGCCTTCTGGGTGATCTCCAGCAGGGACCGGCTGAAGTTCACGAACGGCTCGGCCTTGCCGCCGATCTTGTACGCGGCGATGCCGATCACCACGGCCAGGAACACGATCTGCAGCACCCGGCCCTCGGTGAAGGCCAGCACCGGGTTGGTCGGCAGCAGGCCCTTGAGGAAGTCCAGCCAGCCGCCCTGGCTCTTCGGCTTGTACGACTGGTCCACCGGCAGGGTGACACCCTGTCCGGGGTTGGTGATCAGGCCGACCGCGATGCCGACCAGCACCGCGATCAGCGAGGTGATGCCGAACCAGAGCAGCGTCTTGCCGGCCAGCCTGGCCACCGTGCCGGGTCCGCCGTTGACGTTGCGCAGGTTGGCGATGCTGACCACGATCGCGGTGAACACCAGCGGCACCACGGCCAGCGTGAGCAGTTGCACGAAGGTGGAGCCGATGGTGGCCAGCGTGGTGGACAGCCAGGTCAGGCCGTTGGCTCTGGCGAGCACGCCGAGCAGGACGCCGAGCACGAGACCGGCGACGGTCTGCGCCCAGAACGGGAACTTCTTGAGTGCGGACAGCACGGATTCCCCCAGGGGATCATGGGTTGGCGATGGGCCGGGACTGAGCGGGGGTGCGGCTCAGGCCGGACAGAGCGAACTCGCCAGCCGACCAAGGTCGACGTGGCGGCGCTCGGTGAAGAACCATCGGATGCCCATGACGATGGGTAGAACTCTAAAACTCCCTCACGTCTTCCTTGTCCTTCGAACGGGTGAGGACAGTCACGTTGAGCAGGCTATTTGGCCCAGAGATCAACGACCGAGACGCCGACCGCGGCCAGCAGCCTGCGGGTCAGCGGCAGGCTGATCCCGATCACGCTGCCGTGGTCGCCGTCGATGCCCTCGACGAACCAGCCGCCCAGCCCGTCCAGGGTGAACCCACCGGCCACGTGCAGCGGCTCGCCGCTGGCCAGGTACGCCGCCAGCTCGGCCTCGCTCGGCGCGGACCAGCGGACCGTGGTGGTCATGGTCTCCTGCGCGCGGGCCACCGCCTGGCCGCCGCTGAGCCGGACGACCGCGTGCCCGGTGAGCAGCTCGCCGCTGCGCCCGGCCATCAGCCGCCAGCGCTGCCGGGCGATCTCGGTGCTCGCGGGCTTGCCGACGATCTGCGGCCCGTCCGGGGTGTCCATCAGCAGCATCGAGTCGCAGCCGACGACCACGGCCTCGTCGAGCTCGGCGGCCACCGTGGGCAGCACCGCCTCGGCCTTGGCCGCGGCCAGCGCGAGGACCACCTCGGCGGGCTTGGGGTCGGGCAGGGCGGCGGCCACCGCGTCCTCGTCGACGCCGGAGACGTGCACGACGGGTTCGATGCCCGCCGCGCGCAGGACACCAAGCCGGGCAGGGGACTGGGAAGCCAATACAAAGCGCACGGCCGGGCAGTGTAGTTTGGCGCGCTCCGCGCGCGGGCGTTCGCGCTCTTGTAGTCGTGTGTTCGTGCCCTCGACACACGCGAAGCAAAAATACGTGGTGGGGGGGGCCGCAAAAAAAACACCCCAACCCCAC